>JAWWDX010000045.1:0-14794 GCA_033719695.1 Putridiphycobacter sp. | reverse complement strand
TGTAACCGGTAAGGAACCTGTTGAATACAAAGGAGTAGTACCTGAAGGATGTGTGGTTATTCCGGGGTCTATTGAAAAAGAATTTCCTGCAGGTAAATACAATGTTCCAGTTGCGTTAATTATTGGAAAAAGAAAACCAAGTACAGATAAAAAGACATCGCTCAATGATGCTCTCAGAAACTTTAATGTAGCGGTATAATGAATACTTCGTTTCAAAAAATTTTAATTATTCAAACAGCCTTTATTGGCGATGTAATTTTAGCTACTTCACTGGTAGAAAGCCTAGTGCGTGAATTTCCAAAAGCTAAAATGGATATGTTAGTTAGAAAAGGAAACGATCATTTAATTCAAAACAACCCACATATTAATGAGGTGCTAATTTGGAATAAACAAGACAAAAAGTACAGGAGCTTGTTTCAACTTGTTAAGAAAATCAAAAAGTCGAAATACGATTTAGTAATAAATACGCAAAGATTTGGAGCTACAGGTTTATTAACTGCCCTTTCTGGCGCTAAAGTGACAAGCGGGTTTAAAAAAAATCCATTTTCTTTCAAATTTTCACACAGTATAGAACACAACCTGTCAAGTGGATTGCATGAAGTAGAAAGAAATCAATTGTTAATTGCATCCATAACAGATGAGGTAGCTAGAAAACCAAAATTGTATCCGTCTATTGATGATTATGACTTTGTTAAGCAATTTCAATTGGGGGATTATGTGTGTATGGCCCCAGCATCTGTATGGTTTACAAAACAATTACCAAAACAGAAGTGGCTTGAATTAATTCAACAATACAAATCATCAAATATGTTCGTCTATTTATTAGGGGGGCCAAATGATGTAATCAATAACGACTATATTCAAGCTTCAGCGTTTCAGAATAATGTTGTCAATTTGGCGGGGAAATTATCATTTCTTGAGTCGGCAGCGCTCATGGCGTCAGCAAAAATGAACTATGTGAATGATTCAGGCCCACTCCACATGGCCAGCGCTATGAATGCCCCCGTAACAGCCTTCTTTTGTTCCACAATTCCCGCTTTTGGTTTCGGACCGCTGTCTGATAATGCGCAGGTGATAGAAGTGAAAGCAACATTAAATTGTCGGCCTTGTGGTATACACGGTTTCAAGGCCTGCCCTAAAAAACATTTTAAATGTGGGCATGACATAGAAATCCCGGTCATCAGCAATTGAGGATAAGATTTTTTTTTCGTTGAAAACTTGTGGTATAGCCATACCTTTTTGTTTTTTAAAAAGTTGTATCATTGCTTTTTAAATTACAAACAATGGTTAAAAGACTAGCTTTAAGTTTCACATTATTAGTTGTTTTAGTATTCTCAATTACTAGTTTTAATAGGAGTCATAGCGTTAAAAAAAACAAGTATAAGACAAAACATGTTATTATTCTCGTACTAGATGGGCCTAGGTGGTCGGAAACTTATGGTGATTCAACTTTTAAAAATGTCTCGCGCCAACATGAAGTTTTGATTCCACAGGGCGTATTTTTCAACAATTTTTCTAATGATGGTCCTACCTACACAAATAGTGGTCATACAGCACTCACAACAGGAATTTACCAGCGTGTAGAAAACACAGGAAAAGAACTACCTAAAAAGCCATCTATTTTTCAGTATTATTTGAAACAGTATAAGGCTGATAAACGCAAGGCTTGGGTAATGACTTCCAAAGGGAAATTAGATATACTTGCATATACTAAAGATAAAGATTGGGAGCGCAAATACTACCCTTCTTCTTATTGCGGTACAAAAGGTTCGGGTACGGGTTATCCTAATGACGTTAAAATGTTTAATATTTTTGTAGACCTTTTAAAAACCCACCGTCCAGCTATTACTTTAATTAATTTGCTTGAAATAGACGCATGGGCTCATCAGAAAAGGTGGGATCGTTATATATCCTCTTTAAAGCAAAATGACAGTTTGGCTGTTGAACTTTGGCGTGTCATCCAATCGGATAGTCTAATGAAAGATCAGACTACCCTTTTTATCACCAATGATCATGGCAGACATTTAGATCATGTAAAAGACGGCTATGTAAGCCATGGAGACCGGTGTAGTGGTTGTACGAAAATTTCATTGATTGGATTGGGGCCAGATTTTAAATCTGGCGTTTCAATTGATAATCCTCGTCATCTGCTTGATGTCAATGCTACTGCAGCTGAATTACTGCATATTGACATGCCAACAGCTAAAGGGGAAGTTATTTGGGAGATGTTCAAGCCATCATTTACAGCACCCTAGAAATGCGATAATAGACCGTCAATTTCTTCCTTTGTATTAAAACTATGTATACAAATCCTGATACGTTCAAGTCCTAATGGAACCGTTGGCGCTACAATTGGCCTCACAGCATAGCCAGCTTCAACTAATTCATTTACTTTTGCAATTAAGTCTTTTAAATCAGGGATTATAATAGGTTGAATACCGGTAGGACTGTCAATTAGGTTGATGTTTTTAGTTCGAGCCACTGATTTAAAGTAGTTGATATTGTCTCGCAACAATTTTCGTTCTTCGTTCATTTCTGAGACAATTTCAAATGCTTGCCTCATCCTATCTGCATGGAGTTCTGACATTCCGGTTGTATAAATAAATGGCGTGCAAAAATTAATAAGATATTGCCGTAATTCTTTAGAGCAAAGCACAACAGCACCCGTACTTCCGTACGCTTTACCAAAAGTAACTAATTTTAGAAATACATCCTTATCAATGTTTAATTCATGGGTGAGTCCTTTTCCTTTATGTCCAATAATTCCACCAGAATGTGCTTCGTCTACAATTAAATAAGCACCATACTTTTTACAAATTTCCGATATTTCAGCTAGAGGCGCAATAACGCCGTCCATGGAGTAAACACTTTCTACAACAACAAAAATGTCGCCATCAGGATTGCCCAATTGCAGTTTGCGTTCCAAGCTCTCCAGATCATTATGTTTGAAAGAATATGATTTTGCGTAACTTAAACGTATACCATCTTTAATGGAAATATGAATAAGACTATCTGTAATGACCAAGTCGCCCTTATGAAGTATAGAAGAGTAAATACCAACATTGGCGTCAAAACCTGATGCAAAAACAAGGCCAGCCTCATATCCGAAAAAAGCTGAAAAATAGTCTTCTAAAGCTTCTAAATATTCGTAATTTCCTGAAATAAGTCTTGAGCCTGTGGCACCAGCTTTTAAGTCATGTGCAACGTGTGGAATTTCTGAAACGCCAAAATAATCATTTGAATAAAAGTCGATTAATTCGTCATGGTTAATTAAAGTAATGAGCTTACCTTGTTTCTTACGCTTTTCAATTTTTTCTTTGAGCTTTGCGGGGAACTGCATAATATTTAATTTGGGGGTTCATACAAATATAATCGGATATTTCAATTATTTATGGATATGTTTACATTTGCCATATGCTTGTTAATAAATATATCGGACAGTTAACAAAATTGCCTGAAAAAGGAATTTTGGCTGTTTTAAAACTTAGTGATGAAGGCGCTACTATTCCTTTCATCAGTCGCTATAGAAAAGAGCAAACAGGAAATTTAGACGAGTTGGAAATTGAGCGTGTTATACAGTTAGCCGACCAATTTAAACAGATTGTTAAGCGAAAGAAGTTTATTATAGAGACCATTAGCGCTACAGGCGATTTAAGTGTTACACTAAATGAGAAAATCAGTGCATGTTTCGATTTAAATGTACTAGAAGATTTATACCTTCCCTATAAAAAAAAGAAGCAGACAAAAGCTGATACAGCTAAAAAATCGGGATTACTGGGTTTGGCAAAAACGATCATGGCGCAAGAATTAAATAAGCTTGATGAGGTGGCCTTACGATATGTAAAAGGACCTATTAGCTCTATTGAAGAAGCCTATGAAGGTGCCGGACACATTATGGCAGAGTGGATTACAGAAAATCCCATTGTTCGAGAAAAACTAAGACATTCTTTTTATAATTTTTCAATTCTTACTGCGACGAAAATTAAAAAAGCAGAAGATCCATTAGGTAAGTACAAAAATTTTTATGATTTTTCACAATCAGGCTCAAACTGTCCTCCTTATCGATTCTTAGCTATACTAAGGGGTGAAAACGAAAAAGTATTAAAGGTTAAAATACAACCTAATGCAGATTATAATTTGGGCTGGATGGAACGTTTTTACATAAAGCGAGATAATGACTGCAGTGAGCTCGTTAAGGATGCCATAAAAGTGGCTTATAAAAAGCAATTGGTGCCAAGTTTAGAGCTTGAAACAAAAGCTCATTTTAAAGCACTGGCTGACGAGAAGTCGATTCAAAACTTCACAAAAAACATAGAGCAACTCTTATTGTCTCCTCCAGTTGGTGCAAAGAGGGTATTGGCGATTGATCCAGGGTTTAGAACAGGGTGTAAGATTGTATGTTTGTCGGAAAATGGCGACTTGCTGCATAATACAACCATTTTTCCTCACCCCCCGCAAAAAGAGAAATCGAAAGCTATTTCTAAAATTGCGCAGTTGGTGGAACAATATAAAATTGAAGCCATAGCAATAGGAGATGGCACAGCGGGAAGAGAAACGGAGAATTTAATTAAGCATATCGCTTTCAAGAATCCACCCTTAGCTTATGTTGTTAGAGAAGATGGCGCTTCTATTTATTCGGCTTCAAAAGTGGCAAGAGAAGAGTTTCCAGATTATGATGTTACTGTTAGAGGAGCAGTATCAATAGGTAGACGTCTATGTGATCCTCTAGCCGAATTGGTTAAGATTGATGCGAGATCACTAGGTGTAGGGCAATACCAACATGATGTAAACCAAACACTTTTAAAAGCTGCTCTTGATTTAACTGTTGAAAAAGCAGTTAATAAAGTTGGAGTCAATGTCAATACAGCTTCTAAATACCTTTTGTCCTATGTTTCAGGAATTGGTCCTAAATTGGCTGAGTCGATAGTTGAATTTAGGACAAAGAATGGACGTTTTAAAAATAGAGCGTCGTTAAAGTTAGTGCCAAGGTTAGGTGAAAAGGCTTTTGAACAAGCAGCAGGTTTTTTGAGAATAAAAGGAGCTGGAAACCCCCTTGATAACAGCAGCGTTCACCCTGAGCAATACAGAACTGTGGAATCAATTGCTAAAGAGTGTCAATTGTCTGTAAAAGAGTTAATAGGCAATATTGAGGTGTTGCAAAAAATTGAGAATAGTACGCAATTAAAAAACAAAATAGGCGCATTTACCCTCAAGGATATTGTTGCGGAACTGAAGAAGCCTGGAATTGATCCACGTTTAAAATCTCGGGTTTTTCAATTCACAGAAGGCATCAATGGAATAGAAGATTTGAAAGTAGGAATGCTTGTGAATGGTTTGATAACTAATGTAACTGATTTTGGCGCTTTTGTCAACATTGGCATTAAAACCAATGGCTTAATACACAAAACTGAAATTTCTGATGCGTTTGTGCAACATCCTACAGATTATTTAGCGATTGATCAACAGGTGCAGGCACGAGTGATATTAATTGAACCCGAAAGAAATCGAATTGGTTTAAGTATAAAATAAATATTTCCTATCTTTCTCACATGGAAAAACTAGCCTTACTTTTGTTAGCATTTACAGTTGTTTTTCAGATTTCCGGACAATTGCCAGTTTCAAGCGGTGTGCGACAAAATGGTTTAGCAAACACAACAGTAACGTTGACGGATGTTTGGGCTGTGAGAAACAATCCTGGAGCCTTTGCCTTCATGAAAGCGTCGCAAGCAAGCTTAACTTATCAAAATCGTTTTATAGTTTCAGAACTTTCAACGCAAAATTTGGCTTACGGGCATCATATGAAAAATGGAAATATCGGCGTTTATCTGCAACATACAGGGTTTAATCTATTCCGGTCTATACAAACAGGCGCCACCTATAGTTTGGCTTTATCTCCTCGCCTTGGCATGGGTATATCAGGCAATTATCAGCAAACTCGATTCGGAGATATATATGGTGTTAAACATCATTTTACGGCTAATTTAGGTGTCATGTATATATTAAATAAGGCTATTAGTGTCGGCGCAAGTATCCTTAATATTAATAGGTCTAAGATAAGTGATTTTGAAAATGAACGGTTACCTACGGTATTCACAATAGGGGCCCAATATAACATTAGTAAGAAAGTATTATGGCTTATTGATGTGGAGAAAGAAATAGCTAGTGCTGTCAATATTAAAAGTGCTTTGGAACTGGAAGCCCATGAAAATTTTGATATCCGCATGGGAATTAATACTTATCCTTTTCAATCAGCGTTCGGTTTCGGTATCCATTTAGATAATTTAAGTATTGATATGGCTGCTATTTGGCATTCAACCATTGGCCTAACACCATCTTTAGGAATCATATATTCTTTCAAATGAAATGGCTTTTAGGTATAGTGATTTTGTTTTTTATGAACGCAGCTTTGTCGCAATTTAGTGACATAGAAAAGGACATTATTATAGAGCGTACTATTGAGTTTATAAGCGAATCATTCGATGCAGCAGATATTGATTACACTACTTTTATCGAAGATTTTTACTTGTTAATCGATAACCCACTCAATATAAACAAAGCAAGTTTTGAAGACTTGACTAGGCTTAACTTATTGTCAGATATTCAAATTCAAGAAATATTAGATTATAGATACAGGTACAAGCAGTTCTTAACCATTTATGAGTTAGGAGCCATTACGTCCATTGATAGAAATACTGTGCAGGTTATACTGCCTTTTATATATGTAGGAAAGGTAGTTGAAAAGAGAATCAATTGGAAGAATGCACTAAAGTATGGTAAGCATGATGTACTCATGCGGTACCAGCGTGTACTAGAAGAAAAGGAAGGTTATCAGTCATTGCCAGATTCGATTTTGTTGGAGAATCCCAATAAAGTCTATCAAGGAAATCCAGATCGATACTACATAAGACACAGGTATACCTATAAGAATAAAATAAGCTACGGTTTTACTGGGGAAAAAGATGCAGGTGAAACATTTTTTAGAGCTGATAACACCTATGGTTTTGATTTCTATTCTGCTCATTTGGCTATTAATGATGTCGGGCGAATAAAAAAAATTATTGTTGGTGATTATCACGCTAATTTTGGCCAAGGCCTTAATATTTGGACAGGTTTTAATATGGGAAGAACAGTTCAGACGCTAAAAGTAAAGCAATCAGGTACAGGTCTACGTCCTTACACTTCTGCAAATGAGAGTCAGTTTTTTAGAGGGGTAGGATTAACGGTAGACTTCCACAAAATTGAATCAACTGTGTTTGCCTCATTTAAACGAATAGATGCAGCTATTAGTGATGCAGATACCTTGGATGCCGACATGGTGATTGACAATTTTCAATTAACAGGCTATCATAGAACACTCAATGAGATTGCTAAGAAAAATACAGTGGGTGAAATGGTTTTAGGAGCGGCGTCGAGTTTTCAAACTAATAGATTTAAGATTAACATAACAGGATTATATTCAAAATATAGTAGCTCATTTGGCGGGAATTCAAGGTTGTATAACCAGTTCAACTTTATGGGCGAAGAAAATCTTTCATTTGGTTTAGATTATCAATATGTTTTACCAAAGTTGTCTTTTTTTGGAGAGGTAGCTTCAAGTACAAATGCCAAATTTAATACCATTAACGGTTTGCTCTGGCAAGTTGATCCTAAACTAGACTTAGTATTTGTTCACCGATATTTAGATAAAGCGAATCAGAATTTGTTTAGCAACAATTTTGCTAGGAGTTCACAGAATGGACAAGGCATCTATTTGGGAATTGAAAGTCGTTTGAATGCTAAAATGAGTGCTTCTGTTTTTTACGATCAATCTAAATCTGATTGGTTTCGATATTTAATTGATGGACCATCTGTTGAACGCTCTTTCCTTGGGCAGCTGGCATATGATATCAATCGGTATGCGAATGTTTATATTAGGTTGCGGTCCAGGTTAAAAGAACGAAATATTTCAGGGGGCGATTATGCCATTACTCCTCAGTCTACTCAAGAAACGCAAAGTATACGGTTACATTATTCACAAAGAGTCAATCGTCAGTTTTCTGTTAAAACCAGAATAGAGTGGTCGAGATATGAGTTTAATGGGGAAAAGTCGAATGGATTACTGATGTATCAAGACGTTATTTACACTTTAAATAAGATTCCTTTAAAACTCTATGGTCGTTACGCAATGTTTGATACTGATGATTACAATGCTCGCATCTATGCTTATGAAAATGATTTACTTTATGTTTTTAGTGTACCAGGCTATTTTTATCAGGGGTTTCGTACATATCTAATGGCAAAGTATGATATTGGTAAAAAGATGGATTTATGGGTGAGATGGAGCCGAACTAGCTATACTAATCAAAATACTATTTCGTCGGGCCTTGAACAAATTAATGACCACCATAAGTCCGATATAAAAGTGCAATTAAAAATTCGTTTTTAACTAAGTTGTTCCTTTAAGGCTTCTAGAATTTCCTCTTCAACAATTGTTTGATTGATGAGGTGTTGACCAATGCCGCTCAACAAGGTGAAGTTTATGTTGCCCCCCTTGTTTTTCTTATCTTGTCTCATTAGGTCTATAATTTTATTAAAATCAACCTTATTGATTTTTAGTGGCGCATAAATATCGGTGATGATATAATGAATTTCATCCCAATCAGATTTATGTAATAAGCCTTTTTTTAGAGAAAGATATGCTTCAACTAGCATGCCCCAAGCAACGCCATAACCGTGCTTAATTGGCTGACCCAATGCTAAAAAATAGCCTTCTATGGCATGGCCTACAGTATGGCCAAAATTCAAAGCTTTCCTTACTGATTTTTCGTGTGGGTCTGCAGTTACAAATTTGTTTTTAATACGAATTGATTCAGTGATTAAACTAGTAAGTTGATCAACTTTATGATAATCAATCGATTTTAGGTTATTCCAGTGTTTTTTAGAAGCAATGAGGCCATGTTTAAGCATCTCTGCGTATCCAGATTTTAGTTCATCATTTGTTAATGTACTCAAATAGTTAGGGTTTACCAATACCAGTTCTGGTTCTGAAAAAGTTCCAATTTGATTTTTATATGGGCCAAAATCAATGCCAGTTTTACCTCCTACTGAGGCATCTACTTGCGCTAAAAGTGTTGTAGGAATATTAATGACTGAGATTCCCCTTTTAAATATTGATGCGGCAAACCCTCCTAAATCAGAAATCATACCACCTCCAAAATTTATTATTAAATCGTTTCGCTCTATTTTACTTTCAGAAAGTGATTCTAATATTTGCATGACAATTTCCATGCACTTTGAGTCCTCACCAGCTGGTAATTGAATGATTTCAGCGTTGCTTAGTTCTTGAACAGAAGTAACAAGTTGTTCAATCCAGAATTCAAACACATTGTCGTCGGTAATTATTACCTTTTTTACATTGGAATATTTTTCTTTAAGTAGGTTACTTAATACTTCATTAGTGGCTTGGCCAATCTGAACGGCTGCGTGCTTGGATGTGTTAATTGTTTGCATTGTAACAAATATAATTTTTTTTGGGGGCGCAACATGTTTTTTTAACAAGCATGTCTACTAATTTAAAAACACAGATTATATTTGCGTATGATTTCATTCGACAATACAGAAATTGCTTTTGGAAGCAAGTCAGATTCTGACCTAAATTGGAGCTATAGGCTGTTTAGCCTTATGGGTAAACCATGGCTTGTAAAGGTAGGAAAAGGACTGACTAATTTTGCTTTTGCGCTTCGATTACCAGTTAAAGGTTTAATAAAGAAGACCATTTTTAAGCAGTTTTGTGGTGGAGAATCTATTCAAGATTGCGATCAGAAAATTGCACAGTTACATGCCTTTAAAATAGGTACAATACTCGATTATTCTGTTGAAGGTAAGGAATCAGTGGCAGATCTTGAAGCTACAAAAAATGAAATTATTGAAACCATTAAAAAGAGCAAGGGTAATGAAGCGATTCCATTTGCTGTATTCAAAGTTACTGGTGTTTCACGCTTTAGTTTGTTAGAGAAGGCTAATACCGGAATAGAAAACTTAACTGATACTGAAAAAAGAGAGTATGCTGAGGTACTGTTAAGAATTGATGCTATTTGTAAATCTGCTCACAGCCTCGACACGCCTTTATTTATTGATGCAGAGGACAGTTGGATACAAGATGCGATAGACAACATTGTAGATGCCATGATGGCAAAGTACAATAAAGAAAAAGCAATTGTTTATAATACACTACAAATGTACCGTCACGATAGACTTGCCTTTTTAAAACGCAGCTATGAGAAAGCGAAATCAGGAGGTTATTATTTAGGTGTAAAACTTGTGAGAGGTGCTTACATGGAAAAAGAGCGGGAGCGGGCTAAAGCAAAAGGTTATCCAAGTCCTATTCAGCCAGACAAATTTTCAACAGACCGAGACTATAATTTGGCCATTGAATTTATGGTAGAACATCTTGACCATATTGCCATATGTGCAGGAACCCACAACGAGGAAAGTTCAGCACTGATGGCTAGGTTGCTAATCGAAAAGCAGATTCACAGAAATCATTCGCACGCCTATTTTGCACAGTTGTTAGGAATGAGCGATCATATATCATTTAATTTAGCCCATGAAGGCTTCAATGTTGCGAAGTATGTTCCTTATGGTCCAATTAAAGAGGTTATGCCTTATTTGATCAGAAGGGCTGAAGAGAATACTTCAGTGGCAGGTCAAATGGGCCGAGAATTAGCGTTAATTGTTGCTGAAAAAAAACGGCGTAAACTGTAATTTAACAACTGTTACGAATTCATTTTATCGCTTAAATGTTGCAGACAATTAATGCATAAACAGTCGGTAAATTCCTTTTTTATTTGCGTCAATTGTACTTTTGAAAATTGAACGCTATGGCATTGACATTCTTCAATGTTATGAGGCAAACACGTAAAAAAGATGCCGCAACGATCACATTTTTTTTTCATTTATATGAGATATTTGATTAAAATTTAAACAAAAATAAATATATTTGACTAAATATTACGCAAAATGATAGGTGAAAATCTAAAATTTCTTAGAAAAAATAAAAAGGTGTCACAAGAAGAGTTAGCGAATGCCTTAGGATTAACTCGTTCTTCTTATTCAGGATATGAAAATGGGGTGGCTGAACCAAATTTACAAAATTTGCTAAAATTTAGTGAGTACTACAATTTGCCAATTGATGTGCTGATAAAAAAAGACTTGACAAACCTGGCTCCTAGTCAATGGCTGGAGATGGAACAGGGATTAAAGGTTGATTTGGAAGGAAAGAAATTACGCGTTCTAGCTACAACTGTCAACGAAGCTGACCAAGAAAATATTGAATTGGTCTCTCAAAAGGCAAGTGCTGGTTATACTGCAGGTTTCAATGATCCCGAGTTTATAAGTGTACTGCCTACATTTCAATTGCCGTTTTTAAAGAAAGATAGGAAATATCGAACATTTCCAATTCAAGGAGACTCCATGCCACCAGTTTCTGAAGGCAGCTATGTGGTTGCGGAGTATGTTGAGAATTGGACAACAGTCAAAAATGGTTATCCATATATTGTTGTTACTCAAAATGATGGTATTGTTTTTAAAATTGTCTACAATCGTTTGGTGGATAACCAAAGTTTTCAGTTGTGCTCCACGAATCCTTTTTACAAACCATATGAGGTGCATGCGAATGAGATTGTTGAAATGTGGAAATTTGTAAATTATATTTGTGGTGATATGCCAACTGTACCTTTTGAGGAAAGTCAATTAACTAAAGCCATCCTTGATTTACAGGCAGATGTCAAGCATATTAAAAATGTGTATATTCCAAAAAATGATTAATTTTCCAACATGAACAAAATATTATTAGTGCTGTTTGTGTTTGTCGGACTAAACACCTTATCTCAAAAAGATTCTTTATTTATTCGAAAAATTTATGATGAAGCACTTGAGCAAGGAGAAGCTTATGAAAACTTAAGATCATTATGTAAGGATATTGGTGCTAGAATTACAGGTTCAGCAGAAGCTGAAATGGCTGTGCGCTGGGGTGAAAGACTGTTGAATTCATATGGTTTTGATACAGTTTATTTACAGGAAATAATGGTGCCACATTGGGAGCGTGGAACAAAAGAAGCGGCTTGGATTGAGAACGGACAAGGCGAAGTACTGAAATTAAATGTGTTAGCCTTGGGAGGGTCGGTAGCCACAAACGGCTTACTCACCGGTGAGGTAGTAGAGGTAGAAAGTCTTGAGGCGCTTAAAACCACTGAAAAGAGACAAATAGAAGGAAAAATTGTTTTTATTAATAAGCCATTTGATCAGAAATTAATTAGAACTTTTAATGCGTATGGGGCATGTTGGCCAGTAAGAGGAAATGGGGCAGTCGAAGCGGCAAAAAAGGGTGCCATAGCCGTAGTAATCCGCTCGTTAGCCACCCCTACAGATAATCATGCGCATACCGGGTCAATGAACTATAGTGCTGATGTTAAAAAGATTCCAGCCGCTGCTATCAGTACGGCACATGCAAATATGCTGTCTGATTGGCTCAAGAAAGGAAAAGTAATATTGAAAATTGAAATGGATTGCAAAGCGTATCCTGATGTTAAGTCTTACAACGTCATTGGAGAAATGGCTGGTAAAAAGGATAATCAAATCATAACCATAGGCGGTCATCTAGATTCATGGGATGTCGGTGAAGGTGCTCATGATGATGGGGCAGGTATTATTCATAGTATTGAGGCGCTTCGAATTTTAAAGAAGCTGAATTACCAAAACAATCATACCTTAAGGGTGGTGCTTTTTATGAATGAGGAGAACGGTAATTTCGGTGGAAAGTCCTATGCAAAAATTGCTAAGGCAGCAGGTGAAAAGCATTTATTTGCCTTAGAATCTGACAGAGGTGGTTTTTTACCGATTGGATTTGATATAGTTGGCTCAGTTGAACAGGTTGCCAAAGTCCAAAATATGGCAACCGTTCTAGATGGTTTTCAATTGTATAAGTTTGAAAAAGGATACGGAGGTGTAGATATTAATCCACTGCTTGAATACTATCCTAATATGCTGCAAATGGGCTTAGCCATTAGTTCTCAACGATATTTTGATTACCATCATGCAGAATCAGATGTTTTTGAGAATGTCAATAAACGGGAACTTGAATTGGGATGCGCCGCTTCTGCCAGTATGCTGTATTTGGTAGATCAGTATTACTGATATTAAGGCTATGGATGTAATAGCTTTTAAAACCAATTTATTAGAGAATAAATTGTTGATAACTTGTTAATATACTTAATCAGTTTAGATTTTTCTAAAAAATGTTTTGTATATTCACCAGTATTATTAGTTATTGTCATCCCCGCATTCGTGAATAAATTGTATAGATTTTTATTTGTAATTATAGTACTATCCTGTTCTTATGTTGGATACAGTGATACTATTGAAGATCGGTTGAACGATATCAATTCGAAAATTAAATCTGAGACTTCCACACTGCACAGGGTTGATCTATTAGTGAATAAAAGCGATATCCTTTTGGGTAGTAATTATTCTGAAGCTGAAGAGATTTTACTGAGTGCTCATCAAATTGCCCATGATATAGGATATCAAAAGGGTCTCTTAATTTCCAATGTAAAGTTAGCCAATATATACACACACTATGCGTCCGACTATTTCAAAGCCATGCAATTCTCGAGTTCAGCGCTGTTGATTGCAAAAGATTTGGGCGACTCGCTAATAGAAATGAAAATGTATGAAAACATCAGCTTTATTTTTAAGTCGCTGAAAGATGTTGGAAAGGCCATTACCTATGCGGAGAATGCCTATGAGATTGCTGTTAAGATTGACGATAAAAATTCGCTTGCACATTTAAATACTCTTTTAGGTAGCTATTACGAGTCATTAAGTGATACCAGCAAAATGTTAAATCACTATGGTGCGGTTTTAAATTTTGAAAAATTGAATCAGATTGATAAGTCGCCAGCCAATATTTTAAGCATTGCCAAATACTATTTTTTAATTGGGGAGACCGATAATGCTAAACGCTATTATTTAAAAGCAATTGATTTGTCTTTGAAAAATGAGGATAAAAAGCATTTGACAGAGGCTTACACAAAATTAGCAGCTTTTTATTTACAATTGGATGATACAGCGTTGGCGGAAAAATATTTATTGAAAGGTTTGGCATTGTCTACAGCGTTGGGCTATGTGTCGGAAAAGGCAACCCAATTTGGCGTTCTTTCAGATATATATAAGCAGCAAGGCGATTTTAAAAATGCCAATATTGCTATCAACAATTATTACAGAATTAGAGATTCTCTATATAATGAAAAAATTAGTAATCAAATATTTTTATTTGAGGATGATTTTAGGTCATTGCTTAAGGAGAATGAATTTCAAGCGTTGAAGGATAAAGAGTTAGCAAATGAATTAAAATTAAAAAATGAGCAACTTAATCGCAATATCTTAGTGTTTGGATTATTGTTTGTAGTATTATCTGCCTTGGCTTTATACTCAAGATTAAGAGTAACGAATAGATTAAATAAGCAGTTAGTTGATCAGAAGACAGAGTTAGAGAGGCTTTCAATTGTTGCTAGCGATATCAATAGTGCTGTTATTATTCTTAACAGAAATCAAGAGGTAGAATGGGTTAATAATGGGTATTTAGCCATGAGTGGATACGAGTCCAACGAAATTATAGGTCAGAATATTTTTAATCTTCCACACAGCGGAAAGTGGAATCAAGAGAAGTCAGATTTTGCAAAACAGATGCTCCACGCCAAAGAAGACTTTGCGCTGGAACTGTTAAGCTACAAAAAATCAGGGGAGTCCTACTGGT
>JAWWDX010000044.1:0-14973 GCA_033719695.1 Putridiphycobacter sp. | reverse complement strand
GCTAAAGGGCTTTTAAAGGCGGCAATAAAAGATAATGACCCAGTATTAGTAATGGAGTCTGAAAAAATGTACGGTGACAAAGGAGAAATTCCTGAGGGTGAATATATAGTACCAATAGGTGTTGCAGATATTAAACGAAAAGGCTCAGATGTGACAATCGTATCCTTTGGGAAAATTATCAAAGAAGCGCATGCAGCTGCTGACGCCCTAGAAAAGGAAGGCATTTCAGTTGAAATCGTTGATTTGAGATCAGTACGACCAATTGATTATGGTACCGTGGTAAATTCAGTTAAAAAAACCAACCGCTGTGTAATTGTAGAAGAATCATGGCCAATCGCTTCTATTGCAGGTGAAATTGCATACCATTTACAAAATTATGCTTTCGATCATTTAGATGCGCCTGTAAAGCGTGTCATGCAAGCAGATACACCGTTTCCATTTAGTCCGCCTTTAATGGCAGAAGCTTTACCAAATGTGGCACGAATTGTTGCTGCTGTAAAAGCAACCCTTTACAAAAACTAGCATCAGTTTAATTCTGCTTACCTTATTATGAGTACGCGAAGTTTATCGTCTATATTCCGACATCAAACTACGCATGACCGTGCTATTTTGAAGCTTTTGGAAAACACTACCATAGGCACAAATGGAGCTAGATACAGGCATCTGCATACTTCAGAAAAAATTAGCGACCTTTACAAACCTCATTTTTTCACAATTTACAGAAAAGAACACGCCATAGCTAATATTACGTTTTGTGAAAGGCCAATGATGGTTAATAACCAGCTTACAGATACATTTTACATTCGTTATTTCGCTTTTGACAAAGTATTTCAAACAAAGGCACGCGCAGAAAAAAAAGCAAAATCGTCTATATTTCAAGAATATGTAACCGCTTTATTGACGACATCCAATCTTAACGTCGACGAACCTGAATACGATCCAAAAATATTTTGGGCCATCATAGATCCAGAAAACAATCGGTCACTGCAAATGGGTGAACGTTATGGTTTTGAAACCGTTACATCAATTAAAACTATGGCATTTAGTAGGATATGGTTGAAAAACATTCAAAACGTTTATCGGGCCAAAACTACTGAATATGAAAACATCAAAGATGCTATTCACCGTTTCTACACTAACTACAGTGATGTTACTGATGTTCATCTGTTTGAACATAATAATTACTTTGTTTTAAAAGAAAATGATAAAATAGTAGCTGGCGTACAAGCTAACTATGCCGAATGGCGTATAGAGGCCCTGCCGGGAGTATTTGGCAGTTTACTAGTAAAAGCATTACCCTATATACCATTGATACGACGCATTATTAATCCCAATAAATACCAATTTTTAGCCTGTGAAGGATTGTTTTGGGAGCCTGGTTATGAAAATCGATTGCAATCTTTATTTGAGGGAGTTCTTTCTCTTCAAAAATGCCATTCAATGCTTATTTGGATTGACAGTAAAGACAAAAGACTACAGAAAGCCTTAACACAGACGAAACTTGGTTTACTTCAGAAAGTCAAAGCTGACAATGACGTTAATTTGGTCGCAAAATTTAACAATATTAGCCCAGAAACAAAGGCTGCCTTGTATCAGCAAAACCATTATGTATCAGGATTTGATTGCACTTAAATCATAAAATGTGCATCTGAAAATTTATCTTCAATCTCTTCTAGCGTGTTTCTAACTTCTTCTAAATCGAATGATGTCACAAGTTTAATACGGTAATCTTTAAAATTAGCAATGCCTTTAAAGTAATTTGAATAGTGTCGTTTCATTTCATTTAAAGCCAAAATTTCCCCTTTCCAATCGACACTCATTTCCAAGTGTGTGCGAGCGGCTTTCACTCTGTCCGCAACGGTTGGTGGCGCTAAATGCGCTCCTGTTTTTACAAAATGTTTTATTTCATTAAAAATCCAAGGGTAGCCTATGCTGGCCCTACCAATCATTACACCATCAACCCCATACTTCTTTTTGTATTCAACTGCTTTTTCAGGGCTATCAATATCTCCATTTCCAAAAATTGGAATGCTTATTTTTGGATTATTCTTTACTGCTGCTATCAAACGCCAATCTGCTTCACCCTTATACATTTGCTTCCGTGTTCTCCCGTGAATTGATAAAGCTTCAATTCCTACGTCTTGCAAACGTTCTGCTACTTCTTCAATGTATTTTGTATCATCATCCCAACCTAAGCGGGTTTTTACTGTTACTGGTAAATGCGTCGCTTTCACAATTTCAGCGGTCATTTTTACCATTTTAGGAATATCTTGAAGAATCCCAGCGCCAGCACCTTTGCAAGCCACTTTCTTTACAGGGCAACCATAATTTATATCTATTATATCTGGGTTAGTTTGCTCAACAATTTCAGTCGTTTGACGCATACTATCAATATCATATCCAAAAATCTGAATACCTATTGGGCGTTCATACTCATATATATCAAGTTTTTGAACCGATTTTGCAGCATCACGAATCAGTCCTTCGCTTGAAATAAATTCAGTATACATTAAGTCAGCGCCATGTTTTTTACAAAGTGCTCTAAACGGAGGATCACTCACATCCTCCATTGGCGCTAACAACAACGGAAAATCTCCCAATTCTATGTCTCGTATTTTAACTCCCATTATTGGCCGCAAAATTAGGGCAAAAAAAAGATGTTTCGCAAAAAACATCTTTTTAATATTATTTTTTTGGTGCTTTACTCCTCAACCAACTCTAACTTACCTCTTCCTTGTGGTTTACCCATACGGTAAAAAACAAAGAACTCTGTAGCTCCATAATTGCCAATGGCAGTTGATAATGAAGAAACAATCATGTCATATGAAAAGCCCATTGAAAAACCTCCTGTATGCAAAGCAATGCTTCCTATTACAGCGTCTTCCAATCTGAAATGACCACCTATTTCAAGTGATGTCCGGTTATAGTATCCAGTCATCTTTGACTCTCCTCTTAACAAAATATCGATTGTAGTTCCAAATACTAAAGATTGATTTGGTTGCTGCACGTTCCACATCACTGATGGTCGGAATGTTAATGGAAAGTCCTCTCTACCAAAATTACCAAAATAATGGATATTCATGGAACGGTTCATTCTTTCGTCTAACGGTAAGTAATTAACCTTAGGTTTTGTGACATGGTTAGTTGAAATACCAAGCGACATATATGTATAGTCGTCATAATTGAATTCCCAATATAAACCAGCTCCTAAATCAAAATTTCCCACTAAAAAACGGTTGTTGAATATTTGCTCGCCACTTGGTATAGTCTGATCAAAGCCATCTCTATTATCCCATTGATTGTCCCATGTAGGATTATTGTTATTAATACTTCTTTGAAAGTACCCTGGAGATATACCGCCTGACAATGTATTATAATCATCTAAACGGATAGAATAATTAATAGGCACTGAAATGGTAAGTTGGTTGTATTTTAAATCACCCGTAACATCATTTGCAAATACTAAACCTGCGCCCATAAACCTTCCTGACCTTTGATCTTCATAAATTCTTGTATCAAAACTTGCTGAATAAGTTGTGCTTGGCTCGTTCAAAATTGCCCACCATTGCTGACGATAATTTGTAAAGAACTTATACTTTGCTTTAAAAAACCCAGCAGCTGCAGGATTTATCTGAACTTTAGTTTGAGCAAACATACTAAATTGCTTATCAATTTGAGAATATGCTTGCGACGAAATACAGCTGATTATAGCGATTAAAATTAATTTCCTCTTCATGATTTTCTTATCTGACTAATGTCGTGTTTCCACTCAAAATTCCACTTTTACCCGTATTGAACTCATACTCTAAAGTCCAGTGAAAAACTCCGGGATCCATTGGCTTACCTTTATAGTTACCATCCCATCCATTTTTCTGAGTGTCTGATTCAAATACTTGAATGCCATATCGGTTGTAAACCTTAAAAATACATTTGGAAAGGGCCAAACCTTTAACCACTAATAAATCGTTTTTTCCATCTCCATTCGGTGAAAAAGCAGTTGGCACTCCAATTTGAGGCACAAAATTTAAGTATACTTTCACAGTATCTGAAGCTGTACAACCATTCCCATCCTCTACGGTAATCACATAATCAGTAGTTTCTTCAGGATACGCAAATGTTGTTAAAACTTTTGGATTAACGACTGATGTGCTTGGTTCCCATCTATACTTTGTTGCGCCAGTTGCAAACGCCGAGATAATGGCAGGATTCCCTAGTTCAACAATTGTATCTAAATTTGCAGCTACAGTTGGGTTTGTCACCACATCAATTTGTTTGGTAAATTTACTTATTTTTCCGTCGGCATTTGTCACTGTTAATGATATTTCTACAGGGACTGATGCATCAAGAAAACAAAATGTCGGATCAGCGATATCAGGTGTTGAAGTGACTGCTGAACCTGCAGGCAATGCTGTCCAAGTATAAGACGTTGGTACACCTACAGATGTATCTATCATAGTCACGCACTCATTCAAACATACGGTTGACTTACTAATAAAACCAGCTGCTAGTGAGCCTGGACAAACCACAACTTCTACTTGAACATTGGCGTTGGCAACGTTACCAACATCATCTGTAATTTGAAGTGAAATCAAATATGAACCTGCTTCACTAAAACAAATTGCCAATGGGTCTTGATCGGTTGGATCAGGATCGTTGGGATTTGGCAGTACTGGCACATTTGGGTTTGTACTTGAGATACTCCAAGAATAATTATCAATATTACCAGGTGCCGTACTTAAGTCTGTTATTGTAATACACTCGTTTACACAAACGTTAGTGCCTTGATCAATTGAAAAATTTGCAGTTTGAGAAATGGCTGTCTGCCAACAAATTGCAAACATGGTTAAACCGAGTAAGGTGATTTTTCTTATCATATCGAAAATTTTCAAAAAATAAAGGTAGCAAAATATATTTTACTGCAATACTTATACTGCTACAAAATAAAAAAAGTTGCTTTTTCAAGCAACTTTTTTTATTTGGTTTGGTTTGTTGGTTTGTGTTAGGGTTTGTTTGAAATCAAATCAAATAAAGCGTTTAAATTCGGCGTTATAATGATTTCAATTCGTCTATTTTTAGCTTTATCGGTATCACTCACGGGTATATATTCCGATCGTCCTGCAGCCATCACTTTAGTAGGCGACATATCGGAATTTTCTATCATTATCTTTGTAACAGATGTCGCTCTCAAAACACTCAATTCCCAATTGTCTTTAGGATGCGTACTTGTTTTAAGCGGGTCAGCATCAGTATGACCCTCCACTACTATTTCTATATCACTTTGATTTTCTAAAACTTTTGCCAAATCTATAAGTGCTACCTTTCCTTCTGGTCCAACATCAATCTTACCTGATGCAAATAACAGTTTAGCTTCCATACTAACATAAATGCGTCCGTTTCTTTCCTCCACTGTCAAACCTTTATCTTTATACCCAAGCAATGCCTTTGCAATTTTTTCCTTTAAAGCCAAAACTGCCGCATCTTTTTGGGCAATTATCTCTTC
Source organism: Putridiphycobacter sp. (assembly GCA_033719695.1). Lineage (GTDB taxonomy): Bacteria > Bacteroidota > Bacteroidia > Flavobacteriales_D > Crocinitomicaceae > Putridiphycobacter. The sequence continues at coordinate 9,473 of JAWWDX010000044.1, read as the reverse complement.
AAGCTCTTTAATTCTAGATTCTTTTTTATCTAATAATAACGACCTTGCGTTGAGCTCTTTTTCTAGTTCATTCAGGCGGTCTTCTTTGCGTTGCAATTCAATTCTTGTGCCCTCTAAATCACGGATCATTTTAGCGGTTTCAGCAGTTCCCTTGGTTTGAAGACCAGCATACTTTTCTTCTAATGCTTTATTAAGAGCCCCTACCTTATCATATTCAACTTCTAGCAATTTATATGCCTGACTGAGCTCTAAAGTATCTTTCCTCATTTTTTCAGCAGCCGATTGCGCCAGTGACAATTGAGAATCCAATTCCTTTATTTTATTTTCATAATCAATGGCAGTCGACTTATAATCAGTTTGATCTTTAAGCACCTTTTGGTAGTTTTCCTGCAAATCATTATATTTCTGTAGTGGCACACAACCCAAAACCAACGACCCCACCCCAATTATAAATAGCAACTTCATAAACACATCTTAATTTACGCAAATATCTTAATTTAAAGCTGCCATTCTGTTGGTATCTATGTAAGTTTTAAACAATCATTTTTTAGTTTGCCTTATTGATATTCACACGACATAGCATATAGTTTGTACAAGATATTGCTTAGTCCTTTAAAGTTTCTATCTTTGTCTGTTTCAATTAACGGAAGACAATGGCTAAATATAGAAAACAAGAAGCGCTGGATTATCATGCTAATGGCAGACCGGGAAAGATAGAAGTCATTCCATCAAAACCCCATGCCTCACAACGCGATTTATCGCTCGCCTATTCACCAGGTGTTGCGGAGCCTTGTCTGGAAATAGCTGAAAACAAAGAAAATGTCTACAAATATACTGCTAAGTCAAATTTAGTAGCCGTTATCAGTAATGGAACAGCCGTTTTAGGTTTGGGTGACATTGGTCCTGAAGCATCAAAACCCGTTATGGAGGGCAAGGGTTTACTTTTTAAAATATTTGCCGATATTGATGTATTTGATATTGAAGTTGATGCCAAAGATCCTGAGCTTTTCATTCAAACAGTAAAAGCCATTGCGCCTACTTTTGGTGGAATCAATTTAGAAGATATTAAAGCTCCGGAAGCTTTTGAAATAGAAGAACGGCTAAAGGCAGAGCTTGACATTCCAATCATGCACGACGATCAGCATGGTACAGCTATTATATCTAGTGCCGCCCTGTTAAATGCGCTCGAACTAGCTAAAAAGAAAATTAGTAGAATAAAAATTGTAATTAGCGGCGCTGGTGCAGCAGCTTTTTCTTGCACAAAATTATATTTGTCGCTAGGTGCCAAACTATCTAACATGTATATGTTTGATAGTAAAGGCTTGATATCAATGAACAGAACAGATTTAGACAAATATAAAGCTGAGTTTGCTGTTCATAAAAAGGATATTTCACTCAAGGAGGCACTTAAAGGCGCCGATATGTTTTTAGGCCTATCTAAAGGAGGGTTAGTTTCGAAAGAGATGATTAAAAGTATGGCTAAGAATCCAATTGTGTTTGCATTGGCAAATCCAGAACCGGAAATTTCTTACAAAGATGCCATGTCTGTCCGCCAAGATATCATTATGGCAACAGGAAGATCCGATCACCCTAACCAAGTAAATAATGTAATTGGTTTTCCATACATATTTAGAGGCGCCTTAGATGTGAGAGCAACTTGCATTAATGAGGAAATGAAAGTAGCGGCAGTTAAAGCGATTGCCTCACTTGCAAAAGAACTTGTTCCAGAAGAAGTAAACGAAGCTTACAATGAGAAAAATATTTCTTTTGGACGCGATTCCATAATTCCAAAACCAGTTGACCCAAGACTAATTTACACTGTTTCTCCAGCTGTTGCCAGAGCTGCTATGGAATCAGGTGTAGCGAGACATCCTATTTTAGATTGGAATGCGTATGAAGCAAAACTCAAGAGCCGTCTCGGTCTCGACAACAAGATTATCAATATCTTAACCGATAAAGCTTTAAAAAATCCAAAGCGGGTTGTTTTTGCGGAAGCAGACAATTATAAAGTGTTAAAGGCTGCTCAAATGTCGCTTGACGAAGGATTTGCAATTCCAATTTTACTTGGAAGAAAGGCTAAAATTTTAGAATTAATTGAAGAAAACAATCTCGATTTAGGAGATGACATTGAGATTGTTGATCCAAAGTCAGAAGAAATGAGAGCTAAATGTGAAGCATTTGGCAAAATTTTCTTTGAAGATAGAGAGCGTAAAGGTATTACAGAATATGAAGCCATCAAAATAATGCGTGAACGTAATTATTTTGGGTCAATGATGGTTAAAACAGGAGAAGCTGATGCTCTTATTTCGGGTATTACAAGAAATTATAAAGACGTTATTCGACCGGCCATTGAATGTGTAGGGACAGATGAAAAAGCGCTGAGATTAGCTGGCATGTATATTATTGTAACAAAAAAAGGTCCGCTTTTCTTGGCAGATACGACAGTAAACTTTAATCCTACTGCAGAGGAGATTGCCGATATTACCGTTCAAGTTGCCAAAACAATTAGACGATTAAAAATTCAACCTAGGGTAGCATTGCTTTCATATTCAAATTTTGGCTCTTCGAGAGGAGAAGATTCTAAAAAAATGGCGAAAGCAAGGAAAATTTTAAAAGCCAATCATCCCACAATTATTTGTGATGGCGAAATTCAAGCTAATTTTGCACTGAATAATGATTTGCTAATTGAAAAGTTTCCTTTTTCAGATTTAGTAAATAAAAATGTCAACACCTTAATTTTCCCTAATCTATCATCTGGAAATATTGCTTACAAACTCATGCAAGAAATGGGAGATGATGTAGAAGCTATTGGCCCTATTCTTTTGGGGTTAAAAAAATCAGTTCATGTGCTACAACTAGGTAGCTCTGTACGAGAAATTGTAAACATGGTAAAAGTGGCAGTAATTGACGCCCAAAATAAATAAGCATGATTACGCATTTGAATGGACAATTAATAGAGAAAACACCAACTTACGTTGTTTTAGAATGTAATGGTGTAGGTTATATAGCCAAAGTTAGTTTGAATACTTTTTCAACACTCCCTAACGACGGCCCTCTAAAATTATACACGCAATTACAAGTGCGTGAAGACGCGCATACACTCTATGGCTTTTCAAAAAAGCAAGAGCGTGAAATGTTTAACCACCTTATTTCCGTTTCTGGAATAGGTGCAAATACTGCCATTTTAATGTTATCTGCTATGACAGCTGATGAGATTGCTAACGCCATTGTAAACGAACAAGTTGATGCCATCAAAAGCATCAAAGGAATTGGTCTCAAAACAGCTCAACGTGTTATTGTAGATTTGAAGTCTAAAATGGAAAAAGTTGAATTTTCTTCAGAAAATATTTTCAGTTCGAACAATACAAATAAATTTGAAGCGTTAACTGCTTTATCTGCTTTAGGATTCGACAAGAAAAAAGCCGAACTTGCCATTAATAAAGTGGTTAGTGATGACCAAACAGTTGAAGACTTAATTAAGCAGGCTTTAAGAATATTATAAATTTGAGATTAGCATACATCATATCGCTATTGGCTATTGTATTTATTTGTACTAACGCGTCGGCTTACGTGCGTTATCCATACAAAACGGTACAAAGTTTAGTTGTATTTACAGAAACGGATACGCCTAAGGTAAAACTGCCATACCCACTTAATGATTACTACGACTTTACTGCAAAATCAAACTCAAGACTAGATTTTCAACTGCCTAAAAATATCAATACTGAATTCGTTTACAACCCAGACACTGGTATGTACGAGGTTTATCAGAAAATTGGCAGTCAGTATTACAGACAACCCACAGCTTTAACCCTCGAAGAATACATGGCGTACCAACGTCAAAAAGCTTTGAACGATTACTTTGTAGAAAAAGTAGAAAGTGAAAATGCAGCAGATCAGAATTTAATTCCACCCCTGAACGTTAAAGGAGAGGCCTTTGACATGATTTTTGGCGGAGATGAAATCAATATTAGACCGCAAGGTTCAGCAGAAATATCTTTTGGTGTTAATATTAATAAGTATGAAAACCCTGCCTTGCCTATCCGCCAACAACGGCAGACTCAGTTTGACTTTGATCAGCAAATTCAAATGAACCTAGTTGGTCAAATTGGTGATAAATTAAAATTAGAAATTGCACAAAACACTAGCGGTACTGGCTTTAATTTTCAGAACCAAGTAAAAATTGGCTACACAGGTTATGAAGATGAAATCATACAAAAAATAGAGGCAGGGAATGTAACACTCCCCCTTAACACAACTTTGATTCAAGGTTCACAAAGTCTATTTGGTATTAGAACTGATTTGAAGTTTGGAAAACTTACTGTTAATACACTACTTTCTCAACAAAAAGGGCAACGACAGGAAATTAATGTTGCGGGTGGTGCGCAACAGCAGGAATTTGAAGTGCGAGCGGATAATTATGAAGAAAATAAGCACTACTTCTTAAACTTTTATCACCGTGAAAATTACGATTCAGCAATGGCTTCAATGCCCTATGTTAGCTCAGGCGTTAACATTACTAAAATTGAGGTTTACGTCACCAATAGAAATAACAATGTTGAAAACACACGTAACTTTATTGCTTTTACCGATTTAGGTGAGAACAAAGCCGACTATCTTGAGGGTAACCCAACAATCGCTAATATTGGGTCAGACCTGCCCGATAATAATGCCAATAACTTATACGCCAAACTAACCGAAACCGATAATGTCAGAGGATTTTCAAATGCTGTTGACTATTTAACCACACTTGGTCAAACTGATATAGGACCCTTAGAACAAGCATTTCATTATGAAAAGGTTGAAAATGCCAAACGACTTAGTGAACAGGAATTTAATTATAATGCTTTATTAGGCTATATTTCATTGCGGCAATCGTTGAACCAAGATGAAGTTTTGGCTGTAGCCTATCAGTATACATACCAAGGAAAAACGTATCAAGTTGGTGAATTTTCAAATGATGTACCTGTAGAAAGCGGCTCTAAAAGTGCTTTGATACTTAAATTATTGAAACCAACAATAGTCAACCCTAAAAATAAATTATGGGATTTGATGATGAAAAACGTCTATTCATTGGGCGCATATCAAGTGGGACCTACCAATTTTAGGTTAGACATCTGGTATAACAATCCAAGAACAAGTGTGGATGTGAATTTTTTTCCATATGACGGCGTTGATGATAAAATGTTATTGCAATATTTAGACTTGGACAGATTAAATCTAAATACTGAACGGCAACAAGATGGTCGATTTGACTTTGTACCTTTCCAAATAGAAGGCAATAGAATTACTAATGGTGGTACCATTGATGCCCGAACAGGTAGAATATTCTTTGCAACAGTAGAGCCTTTTGGAACTACCCTAAGAGAAAAAATGGAAGCAGTTGAATCTCCCCTTCCGAGTTATATTTTGGAAGGTATTGTTTATCAAGAATTATACGATTCAACAAGAACAGCTGCTCAACAATTACCAGATAAAAACAGGTTTAAAATCAAAGGAACTTATGAATCTTCTGTGAGTTCCGACATTCCTCTGAACGCCTTAAATATTCCAGAAGGAAGTGTCACTGTAACTGCTGGTGGGGCTACCTTAATTGAGGGAGTTGATTACCAAGTAGACTATAATTTGGGTCGTGTAAAAATATTAAATGAAGGTATTTTGGAATCGCAAACCCCTATTAAAGTACAACTTGAGAGTAATTCAGGTTTTGGATTTCAACAAAAATCGCTTGTAGGTGCTCATTTTAACTATGAGTTTAATAAAGATTTTAATTGGGGCGCCACGGTAATGAACTTAACTGAAAAACCCGTTACCCAGAAAGTAAATATTGGAAGTGAACCAGTAAGTAATACAGTTTTAGGAACAGATATAAGATATAGAGCAGAAGTGCCATTCATAACAAAAATGGTTGACTTTCTTCCTGTCATTAGTACCAAAGAAAAGTCGTACATTACCGCTTCAGGAGAATTTGCTTATCTCATTCCCGGAACTCAGAGAGCCATTGGTGAAGGAGGCATATCCTATATCGACGGTTTTGAAGGGAGCCAAAGCGCCATTACATTGATTACACCTTTTTCATGGGTTTTATCCTCAATACCGCAATTTCAACCTACCCTTTTTCCTGAAGCTAGCATCCCTACTGGCACAGCTTCAGGCTTTAATAGAAGTAAATTAGCTTGGTATACCATAGATCAAACTTTCTACTTTAACAATTCAAGAACGCCAGATCATTTGCGGGGTAACGATACTGTTTTAGAAGATAGTAGAATGCGCATATTAGGTCAGCAAGAATTGTTTCCTCAAACGCAAATAGTAACAGGACAAGCAAACAATATTCAAACACTAGACTTAGCATATTATCCTCAAGAAAGAGGCCCCTATAATTACGATACAACTGATGCCTTCATTAATCAAGATGGCACCTTCAATAACCCCACTGATCGTTGGGCAGGAATTATGCGTGCCTTAACCACAACCAATTTTGAAACTGCCAACGTTCAATACATTCAGTTTTGGATGATGGACCCCTATAATAATGATGCGACTGATACGGGAAAAATCAATTTAGATCCAGGCACTTTATATTTCAATTTGGGTAATATTTCAGAAGATATCTTGCCTGATTCACGCAAAAGCTATGAAAATGGGTTGCCTACTGATGGTATATACTCGCCAAATGATTATGATTCAACAGATTGGGGAATAATAGCTAATCAACAAGTTATTGTTAATGCCTTTGACAATAACAATGCTTCACGTCAATATCAAGACTTAGGACTCGACGGACTTAACAATGCACAAGAAAGAGCATTCTTTGCCAATTACACCCAGTGGCTAAATCAAGCAAATTTAACGCCAGAAGCGCGCCAAAAACTATTAAATGATGTGTCTTCTGATGGCTACAATTATTTTTTGGATGACGACTATGATGCAGCCCGTGCCAATATTCTAGAACGATATAAAGATTTTAATGGTCATGAAGGTAATTCCAACACTTCAGAGATTTCGGATACCTTAAATGCGGATGGCTATCCAACACAAAGAATTACCACGCCAGACATTGAAGATATCAACGTAGATAATAACTTAAGTGAAACAGAGAACTATTTCCAGTACAAAGTAGATATTTCACCAAATAGTTTTGTGGTTGGTCAAAACTACATCACAAACAGTAAGGGTATTGACAAAGATAATGATGGTATTGATGATGAAACTTGGTACCAATTTAAAATTCCAATTGCTCAGCCTCAAGCAATTGTCAATAATATTTCAGACTTCCGTTCGATTCGTTTTATGAGAATGTATGTCAAAGGTTTTGAAAACCCAAAAGTATTCCGTTTTGCAACATTAGAACTCATTAGAGGCACTTGGCGAGAATATCTAGAAGATTTACAAACAGGAGACGCCATCATTGATGATCCAAATTCGACCGAATTTGTCATTGGTGCCGTTAACCTAGAAGAGAACGAGAAAAAAGAACCCGTTGGTTACATCATACCAGATGGTATTCAAAGAGAAAATGACTTTAGTAGCTTAAATACAAGACAACTGAATGAACAATCCATGACCTTAGAAGTGTGCGGTCTAAAAGATGGAGATTCAAGGGCAGCATACAAAAATATGAATATTGACATTCGTAATTATGGTCAAATTCAAATGTTTATTCATGCTGAAACTGCTTCCAAAATTGTAGATGAAAATTTGGTTAAAGATAATGACCTGACTGTATTTGTTAGATTAGGAACTGATTTTACACAGAATTATTATGAGTATGAAGTGCCGCTAAAATTAACCCCTTGGGGCACCATTTCTGCACCAGCCAATGCAACTGTCATTTGGCCTCAAGAAAACAATGTCAATATTATTTTAGATGATTTAATTGCCCTTAAAATTGCGCGTGATGAAGCTGAAAGAAACGGTTTAGCGTCATCTGCTATCCCTTATACTGATACAACCCAAGGAAATAAATATATTAGTGTGCGTGGTAACCCAACTTTATCGGAAGTAAAAACAATTATGGTTGGGGTTAGAAACCCAAATAAAAAAGACAATCCATTGCCAGATGACGGATTAGAGAAATGTGCTGAGATTTGGGTCAATGAATTAAGAATGACCAACTTTAAACAGAATGGTGGTTATGCAGCCACGGCACAAGTAAATGTTCAAATGGCCGACTTTGGAAATGTAGCGGTCAGCGGTAATTATTCTACACCAGACTGGGGAACTATTGAATCGAAAGTTGTTGAAAGACAAAGAGAAACTATATCGAATGTATCCGTTAATTCTAATTTTGAACTTGGGCAGTTTTTTGGTGAAAAAATTGGCATTCGATTACCAGCTTATTTTGGATATTCCATTGGTGCGATAGACCCAGAATACAACCCCCTTTCTCCTGATGTTCAAACAGCTTTAATAGAGGATCCACAAGTAAGGCAAGAAATTAACGACGTTGCCAGAGCACTCACTATTAGAAGATCCTATAATTTTACTAATGTCAGGAAAGAACGTGCGCCAGGTAAAGAAGTTCATTTCTGGGATGTTGAAAATCTATCATTAAGTTATTCTTATAACGAATTATATAGACGAGATATTAATACACAAAGAGACATCACTAAAAATTACAAAGCGGGCGTTAACTATGCATACTCTGGGAAACCAAAACTGATAGAGCCATTCAAAGAAGTTGGATTCATCAGTAAATCGAAATGGTTACGTTTGGTGAAGGATTTTAATTTTTACCTTGGACCTAAGTCCTTTTCAGTCAATAATAATATCCAAAGAATGTACAATGTACTTCAAAATAGAAATTCATTTGCACCAGAATTTGTATTTACACCAACATACTACAAAACATTTACTTGGAACAGGGCTTATACCTTTAAATACGATATTACAAAGAATTTAAAATTTAATTACAGCGCTATCAATGCTTCAATAATTAGAGAACCACAAGGTGAAATAGATTCTGATGCAGCTGCTGGTACCATTGGTAGAACAAATTATAATAGATTTACCGATATTATTAATACCTCCTTTAATCCATTTGCCCAATCTACATCAGACTCAATTAAGTTTGGTGGATATAACATGAGTTTTGGTCAGCAATTTGACATTAATTACAAAGTTCCATTTGACAAGTTACCTTTAACAGATTGGATTAGTGCTACCGCAACCTACAATGGAGCATATGATTGGATGAGAGCACCTATTGGACAAGATAGTTTAGGTAATACCATTCAAAACTCACGAACTTTTAATATTAATGGCCAATTAAACTTTATTTCTTTATACAATAAGGTTCCTTATTTTCAAAAAATTAATCGAGGTAACAGAGGAGCGCCAAGAACCGCAGCAAGAAGTAGAAATGTACAAACATCTGATGGTGATAAGGAAGATGCTAAAAAAGATGATGGAGACGATAAAAAGAAAAAAGACAAGGATAAGGAAATTGGCACTTTTGGTAAAACCGTAGG
>JAWWDX010000043.1:0-15149 GCA_033719695.1 Putridiphycobacter sp. | reverse complement strand
AGCAATAGCAGTTTCTAAATCCCCCGTAAGTTCTACTGTATCTATCTGAATTTCACTTGAAGTGTATCTTGCCTTTAAGTCATGCAGTTTTTGTATTTGCTTCTGATAATCACCTTCATCTGAAACATTAAGTATTTCTAATTTACCTTTTATGGCCTTTGTGAAATCAATAGCATAATCAAGCGCTTCTATCGATTCAGGGGTAAAATCTATTAAAACTAAATTTTTCATATTCACTAAGTTTATGTGTTAAAGATACTGCATATTCTGTGTCTTTAATATGATTAAAATCAGGATGAAATGTCAGTTTTCTCATGTAAATATGGCGGTTAAAGCAAATGAGTCGATAGTAATATTTCCAGTCAAAAGCTTAGCACATTAGTTTTCTACTTAAAGTATATGCGTTTTCACTCGCGAATGTTTTAAATGAATCATGCGTTAACTTTGAAGCAAATTGTAAAGTATTGTAGGATTTAGATTTGGTCTTAGCACTATCAATTTAAAGCTTTTAATATATTGTTTGTGTTAATGTTAACTCGTTCTTGTTAGCAATTACTTTTTGTGTATGTAACTTTTGTGAGACTGTTTCGTCCTAGAATAAACCTAAAAATAATGATAATGAAAAATGTATTTGTAATGTTCGTTTTTGTAATTGGAATTTCATCTTTTGCTATGGCTGGTCATGGAAAACCTCAAAAAGCAAATCAATTAGTTCAGTGGATTAGTAAAAATTTAATTTATCCTGAAGCTGCATTTGAAAACCGTGAACAAGGTGTAGTGCTAATTTCTTTTACCGTCTCTGCCGAAGGCACTGCTGAACATGTAAAAGTAGAGGAGGGCGTATCTGAAAAACTTGACAAGGCTGCCTTAGAGACCGTAGAGAACATGCCACTAGAAAATTTATATAATTCTAATGAGCCTGATAAGCAGTATCTTTTGCCTATTAGATTTTCAATAAAATAGATAAAACCGTAGCTAAATAAAAAAAGAGCCTCAAAAGGCTCTTTTTTTTATGCAATCAATCATAAAGTTTATGCTGTTACGGCCTCTCTTTTGGATTGGCGGTATAAGTATGAATTAAAAATGTTTCGTTTTGCAAAGCGCATTAATTTATCGGTATTACACATTTTTTGAAAAACCTGAGGCGACACACCAAAGTATTCATACACTGCGCCATCATTAAATGTCACCTCTAACACTTGCTTTTTATGCTGAAAATCAGCAATACCTACAACAGTTGTCCTATTTGTGTACACCGATAAATTTGCTGCTTTCGTCTCTGGCGCTATGCTAACTAAAAAGTGATAACCATCTATAATATGCTGACTTTTCAATTCAGCTTCAGCCTTTAAGGCATCATCTTGAAACTTATCGGGATGCCATTGCTTCACTAATAATCGGTATTTAGATTTCAATGCAGCTAATTCAATAGCCGATTCTACGTCAAAAAGTTTTTTGTATTCATTAATTCTTCTCATACAGCCTCAGTTCAAATTGGGGCGCAAAGGTAGCGATAAGCTTGTGAATAAACTATTATTAATATCGGAATAAGTATTGCTGTATGGAAAATGAACCATTCTTGCATCAAACGGTACTAAACTTTACTTATTCAATTAACTTTGGAAGTGTATTTACCTTTTTATTCAATGAACTTATTTGTTTCTAACTTCAGATTTCTTCTACAACTTTTTATAGTTTTACTGCTATTAAATATAGGTGAAAATTGTGCATGTGCTCAAAAAGTGCTGCAGGCAAGCTACTCAAATGTTCAAAGAATTTATAAACTAAATGAGACACAATTTGAAAATTTAATCAAATACCAGTCGATAGCCGATAGTTTAAATGTTTTATCAAATCATGTACTAACCCTACCAATTACCAATACTCAACCAACAGATAGTTTACCGTATGGGCACTATGTGATTGTTAGTGCGATAGGTGATCAGATTAACTTTAAGCTAGAAAGTAAGTCTTATTTTAAAATACAATCTTCTGGCTATCATGGTGAAGTTTGGCATGTGGTTACCGATCAAGAAGGTAGGGTGATAGAAGGTGCAACATTAAAAATTAAAAATCAGATTTATAGATTCAGATCTGATTGTGGATGTTACCCAGTTACTGCAAATTCTTCAAATGACACAATAGTCGTTTCATATCAGGAACACTTTGCTTTTTTTAAAGTAAATGTTTCTTTTAGCAGTCCTGAAAAATACAAAGAAGCTTATAATACCTACAAACGCCCTGTCAATTCAAACCTGAGAATTTTACCCGGATATGTTGCTTTTAATCAACCCATGTATCGAAAAAATGATACGGTGAAAGTAAAGGCGTTTTTAGTAAACGAAAAAGGAAAAGTTTGGAAAAAACGTAAAGTTTTAGTGAAGTATACAACACCTGATCAGAAAACAATTGTGGTGGGAAAAGTTAAACGACAGTCTGAAGGTGCATATGCAACCGAATTTGTTGTGCCAGAAAAATTTAAATTAGGTACTTATAATCTAAGCTTTTGGGCCAGTTGGAATGAAGTAAAACTTCGCAGTGAATTGTTTCAAATTAAAGACTACGAACTACAACCTTCCTATAATTTTTCTGCTGAAACCAGTCAAAACGTATATCACTTTGGTGAAGCAGTAGACTTGATTTTAAAAGCTACAGATATAAACGATTTACCCTTATTGGACGCAAAAGCAAAAGTAAAAATATCGGCATATCAATTACTTGATTTCTATGGTAAATACTTCTTCTGGAATGGAAAACCATCCTTTTTCAGTTTTGAAAATGAAGTATTATTTGATGTCGCTGGAGAAACAGTAGTTTCTTTTCAGGACACGCTTTTTCCAAATGCTAAAATGGCTTACAGAGCAGAGATTGAATATGTAAATGATTTAGGCTCTCTATTTAAAAAAACAGTGAATTTTATATACGACCCTGCACCAAACCACTTTAAATTTAATCTTCTAGGCGATAGTTTACATATTAATCACTTTAACTTTGGTCAAAGCAAAGCATACGCAGGCCTTAGGCTAATCAGTATGCGCGGTAATGAGGTAGTAGACACTATTCCAATTACCACGCCTCACCGCGAGAAGATAGATTTATTCAATACAACCTATATTTTGAAGGATAAAAACAACAAAGAGATTGATAGAATTAATTTGAATCAACACAAAGGTATTCCCGTATGGCTGGAGGGTAAACGGACGCATGATTCCATTAAAATTGCACTAGTAAACAGTTTACAAATGCCCATGAGCTATCAAATTTTCAAACGTCAGGAGAAAATTGCAGGTGGTCAATGGCAAAAGGGCGATTCATTACTCTTTTTTGCAGCTGAAGACACTAGCCTAGATGACTATCATGTGATTTACTCTATTTTTTGGCATGAAAAATTATTTGTGAAGGAACAAATTTTTTATTCAGACGAAACGAAGTTGAATGTTGATATTAATCAGCCTAAGGTTGTTTTTCCCGGATCAAATGTGCCGGTGGAGGTCACCGTAACCGATTATAGGCACAAAGGTGTAGAAGGTGCAAATATCACGGCGTATTCAGTAAACGATTTATTTGAAGACATTTCTTTGCCTATTTTGCCTTATTTTGGCAGACTTCACAAGGGGTTTCTAAATCCTTTTCCAGTAGCCAAATCGGAATTTAGGCTGTCTAAAAATACAGCTTTGACAGCGAAGCAAATTGATGATTTTGAATTGCGAAAAACACCATATTACAATTTTGCCTATGGTAAACATGGTGTCGGCATTTATCAAGATAGCATTGGAGGAGATTTGGCTGAACTGGCTGTTTATGCCACCAATATGAATAAGCGAGTGTCTATTCAAGCTGTTTATTTAAATGATGACCCGGTTTGCATTAACGGCTCTTCACATAGTGCACCATTTGCTTTGCGAAAAACACCTGGTAAGTATGACTTAAAGATAAGGACGGATAAGATGTTGTACACCATAAAGAATGTTACACTTATTGCCGGAGAATCAACATCTTTATGTCTGAACGAAGCCTTCATTGAAGGTAATGCTAATGTTAGTTATTTAAAAATTGATAAGCCTGCATTTACTGTAGAAGAATGGCGTAAATTGAAATCTAGCTTTTTACTCGTTAAGCAAACAAATAATGAATATTTTATCGAGCAACACGGTTTTGTATCTGGGTCAAATTTTATTTCAACGAACTCATTTCACTACGACAATGATACATGGTATTATATGATAGGTCCCTTAAAACAGGGCAAAGTGAGTTTGTATAACAAAACTAAAGATTCGCTATTGTCGTTTGATTTTTATCCAGGATACTTGTATTGCATTGATAGCTACGGTCAAATGGTCATAGATAAACCCGCTTTAGCTGAGTTTCCGACGAAGGGATTCAAGTTAAACACACGATACTCTGACTGGAATTTCCAATATAAAACACCAGTTTGGAACGATATTTTACCGTCCAATAAAGAAAAAGTCAAACCCATTTCCGCACAAACAACTGTTGCCAAAAAAAACGATCTAGAGATTAATATTAACAATCCTGCAAGGTTTCAGCAATTAAAATCATTTCGGCCAAAAACATATGGTAGGGCATATGCTGGAGGCATCAACTTAAAAAACAATTCAGGAAGAATTATGAAATGGGTGCTCTTGGTGAATGATAGAGAAGCGGAATCAAACGGCGCTTGGTTTACTTCAAAATTCAATTATAATGGGATAGCGCCAGGTAACTATGATATCATGGTGTTCTACACCGACAGTTCTTTTAGTTTATTAAAGCAATTTAAAGTCGATTCAAATGGCACCAATTTCTATCGAATTGACAGTAATGAAATTCAAGCACCAAACCTTAAAACCCAAATATTTTATGAAGAAATTATTGTAGAGGCTAATAAATCGCCTTTGAATACTTTTGTTCATAACCCATTGTATTTCGATAAGATACATTTAAAAACATTAGATTCACAAAAAGGAGGAACTGTTTTAAGTGGATATTTGGTGAATACTTTTAAACGGCCTTTGAACGGGATTAATCTTGTATTTGAACAGGATGGTAAATTTAAATACGGTGCTTTAACAAATAGAGATGGATATTTCGAATTAACAGATGTAAAGCCTGGCCAGTATACCATAAAAATAGGTAATTATTTGCCTTATTATGTCTATGAAAACCTAACGGTTAAGGCAGGTGTAGAAACAAGAGTGCTAATAGGTAATGAGCCCGGCCTAAAATTGAATATTGATGGCTATTATGTCGCCCCAGAAGAAAGACCTTTTCCCAAAACAAATGAAGCAACCTTTTATAACGGTAGTCCAAGTTATTATCCTGAAAACATCAGTGAAAATACTATATACGATAAAAATGACATTCAAATGGTACCTACATATAGTGGGCTGGATAAGTTGTCAGAAATTCAAGTAGTTAATAGTCGTTTTGAAGGGGTTAGAAATGCGCCACCAAATGATATAGATGTCATTTCATATCCCGCATTAACCATTACCGATAGTCTTAAAGTTAGTAGATTAGATGAATACGCTAAAACCAATAGACTTGATAAAGCGACTATGGATCTAATTCGCCAAAGTGATAGCTTAAATCGATTGCGAAATCAGTTTAGAGATTACGGATACTGGGTGCCAAATATGGTGACAGATATTGATGGAAAAGCCCGCTTTACGGTTCAATTCCCCGATAATATCACACGTTGGAAAACCATTGTACCTGCCATGACCGGCGAAAAACAAACTGGTATGGGAATTCAATATGCACAAGCTTTTAAGCCTTTGAGTGCGCATTTGGGAATGCCTACTTTTCTTGTTGGTGGTGACTCTATTCAGTTAGAAGGTAAAGTGTTGAATTATACAAATGAGCCAATGGCAGTTAAAACTTGGTTTAAAATGAATGACGATACGCTTAGCAGTGCGGATAGTGTCGCGAATCGTTTTTTCACTCAACAACACTGGTTTTCTACTGAAGAAGCAGACACTTTTGTGGTAGGTTATGGCCTTAAAATGACTGATGGATACTTAGATGGTGAGGAGCGAGAAATTTCAGTTTTAACCAGGACAAGCAAGCAAGTTAAAGGTGAGATGTTCTTATTAGATGCTGATTCAGTGCTGAATATTACTGCAGATGGTACAAAGAAGTCAGTTTATGTTTACAATAAACCGCTTAGTATATATGAGGCAGAAATCGAAAAATTAAAAAACTATAAATACGGTTGCAATGAGCAAACTGCTTCAAAATTAAAAGCCTTATTATTAGAAGAAAATATGAGAGAAGCTTTAAAACAGCCATTTACAGAAAAAAATACCATTCGCACTTGTATTGATATATTAAATAGAAATCAAATGTCTGATGGAGCATTTGGCTGGTGGGGCAGAGCTCCGTACGATTTATGGGTAACTGCTTATGTGTTGGATGCGCTTGGAAAAGCTTCTGAGAATTATAAAGTGGGTAATTATATGATGACCGCTAGACTATTGCAATCAAACCTTTCAATGATGCAAGTATCCGATCGATTAACTGTATTAAATACTTTAAGTCAGTTGCCATATCCCATGGATTATCAAAAATATATAAAAGGTCTAGATACATTGAATCTTAGCTTGCAAGATGAATTTAAATTGATATACTTAAAGCAACAACACCATCAAGCTGTCGACGTCTACAAAGTACTCAATACGGTTATTGAGAGACCTGAAGGTGTTTTTTGGGGAGAGCAATTATTTGACGATTATATCAATATTTGGTCTACTTCGGCTTTAGCATACAAGATTCTAAGAAACGCTGTTGGTCATGAAACGCTCATGAAACAAATGCGTGACTACTTTTTGCAGTTAAATCCTGAAAGCCGAAATACTCTTGAACGCGCTACATTACTAGATCTTTTTTTAGAAGATGAATTGGCTAGTATAGGTGATGATACTCAATTATTTGGTGAGGTCTGGGTAAATGGTTTAAAGATTGATACTTTTCCGTATTTCAAAACTTTTGAATCAGAATCGACTATCAATATTAGGAAATCTGGTCAAAGGGTTAATGTTCAAGTAAATTCACACACTTTAACAGAATCCCCTAAGGGTAACGATTCTCTGCTGACTGTGAAGACTACCTTCACCCAGAATGACAAAATAACGGACTCACTCAGTGCAGGAATTCCTGTAACATTGAATGTGTTGGTAAATGTTAAGGAGCCTATGTCTTATGTTTTATTAGAGATTCCTATTCCTGCCACCTGCATATATAATAGTTCACAGTCAAAAACCAATCCGCATGAAACATATAGAGAAAATTTTAGACACATGACCGCTATTTCATGCGCTAATTTACCTGTTGGTATGCATCAATTTCAAATTCAATTGGTGCCGCGCTATAAAGGTGTTTTTAATTTACTACCCGTCAAAGTAGAGGAGATGTATTTTCCTGTAAATGGAAATTATTCAGTTCCTCGAAAAATAGTGGTAAAAGATATTTCGATCTCTGGTAATTAAATAGCGACAATTTGCAAGGAATGTGTTATGAAGGTGTAACTACCTACTATAGTCTTTTGGCAGAAGCAGAACCTACGATATCAAAAAATGTGATTCCAAGCTTCATTTCCATGTGCTTTATCAATATATCCCCCATGGTCATTTCAGCAGAAAAAGCTTTAGTACCATAGTACTTATTTAAGTCTTTTGCGAGGGTCATCCTGTGTTCTGGTGTCGACAAGTTGTCTTTCCGCATTCTACGGAACAAGCTTCTAGTTCGTTTTTTACGTGTAAAAAAGCGCTTACGCATAGCTACACGTTCTTCTCTCATATATTGTTCTGCCACTTGAGCTGTCATTAATTCTTGCGCTAAATCAACCAAGGCACGGTTATCGATATAATACTGCGGTAAGTACATATTTTTTCGGCCTTCAAAACTCTGTTGATCAAAGTCAATAGGCCTAAAACGGTACTGCACATTATCAAAGTCTTGAATAATTTCAACAACAAAATTATAGGCACGCATGTCGCCTAATAATCTTACAAAACACCGTTCATTGAACTTCACAAACTCCTTTGCAAACCGCAAGCGATTATTTATCTTATTATTCTCATTTTTGGCAATAAATTCATCACAGGGTACACCAACAATATGCTCTTCAACAAGCGTGTCTTTATGCACTAAGAAAGATATTTTATCGGGCGAAAAAATTTCTTCAATTTCTAAGCCATAAATTCGTGAAGCATCCGCTTTTTTGACATAAAAATAGTCATGATTATCGTTCACCTCATTAACGACTTTAATTCTGAAAGGTTTTGAATTTCCAAATGAGCAAAACTCAATAGTTTCTATTTTTAAGTAAGGGTTTCTGTCGCCATCAGAAATTAATAATTCATACACCTTGATCAGTTGATCTTGTAAAAAATCTAATTCTGCCTGGCTGTAGAGCGCAGCATACCAAAGTGTGGGCTTATCATCTACATCATTCATTGGAATTAAGTCCTGGTAACGTGTTAAATCGTCGTATGTTATAGGCAGATCTGCCAATCGAGAGTATTGTCTTAAATGCTCGCGTAGTGGTGCTTTAACTTTATAGGATGGTTTCCTAAATTCTATTTCGTTGTATTCCATGCGTAATATGATTTCATTTAAGAATTGTGAAGGTAATGATTAGGATAAAAGGAATGAGTTAAATATAGTAGTTTTTGGGGTTTTCACTTGATTTTCATTAACACAAGTAAATACTTTACTTTGTGTCCTATTGTTTTTCGAAATTAATTTTAAATGTATAATATACCAATGCTACTCACGACATGATAATACACTATCAATTAGTGTTTTGAAAAAGCTTTAAAAATTATGTGCAACTTTTGGTTAGGGCACCTCGTCAAGTATATTAAAACCCAACATGAATAAATTCTGGTCACTTCTTGTTCTTATAATTAGTATTTTCTATGTGTCATTAGTAGGTAATTCACAAACCTATATTAGTGGTTCGATAAACGGCGCTGAAACATGGGATTTAAGCGGGTCTCCATACAGAATTCAAAGCAACTTATTTATTAATGGTACAGTTGTAGTTGAACCTGGAGTAGAGGTAATAGTAGAAGGACCATATCAAATAGACGTTAATGGTTACTTCCAGGCGCTTGGTACTGCTCAACAACCTATCGTATTTGCTGCAGATGACACCACTGGGTTCCATCTAGCTAATACAACTGATGGGGGGTGGCATGGATTTTATTTCGATTATACTTCGGTTCCAAATCCGAATGATATATCAGAATTTAAGCACTGTATTATAAAAGATGTAAAATTAAAAATTGGGGCGCCAAACCAGTCAGCTGTTATTTCAAGTCAAAGAGGGATGGAAGTGAATGATTGTGAATTTTTCCACAATTGGTGTGATGGAGGGTACGGGTCAATATTGAGAATTTTCACAACAGCCAATCAGCGAAACGCAAATGTTACAAGAAATCATTTCCACGGAAATGTTACGCACAAGGCTTGTGTGCAATTGAGTTATAATAACAGTGGGACAGGGCTGATTCAGGATAATGTATTCAAAAATAATGAAGGAGGTGTGGCAATTTTAACGTATAATTTTCCAGACGTTAAGATAGAAAGAAACGCAATTGATAGTAATTCATGCGATCAATCGTTGGGCATAATCACGACTTTTAATTGCAATGGAAGAATAGGGGATAATCGCGTGACACATAACACACTATTTCAACAAGGCTCCATTTTAAGTCGAAATGGTATTTTGTTAATTGAAAAAAACTTACTATGCAATAACAGGTCCAATGCGCAACATCAGTTATGCGGGATTACTGAAGGAGGAGGAGGTTTGCACTTATCTGGAGACAATTCTATTCCTGATAGTCTAAAAAAGCATATTGTTAGAGATAATATTATTGCTAATAATTCTTCAGGTACTTGGGGCGGTGGCATATACATTAATGATATTGATGCCTTTATTCAAAATAACACAATCTTATACAATAGCTCATACTTGATGGGGCCGTCTATTTACGCACGTGGCGATAAAAGTGTTTATATTCACAATAATCTATTCACAGGAAACTTCTCAACATTTACTTTAGGTGCGACTACTAATCACACAAACATATTCCCAACTGTGGCATTGGCATATGATTATAATTTTGATGTACATGACTTCTCTAATTCTGTAGTATACACAGGTAACAACTTTATTGGTGACTCAACACATTGTATAACTGGGAATTCTATCCACATGGTAAATCCTACCACCTCAGGTATTATCACAGAAAATGCTGCGGATAAAGATTTTAGACTTCTTTATAACAGTCCATGCATTAATTCTGGCACGACAGATAGCACTATTTTACAGTCTCTCATCAATGATTTTGACTTTTCATATTCTGCCAGAGTTGTTGGTGATTCAGTAGATATAGGTGCTCATGAATTCCCTGGTTGCATGGACACAATAGTTGTTGATTCCGTTACGACCTGTGGCCCGTTTACCTGGATTAATGGTGTCACTTATTCATCAGATACTGATTCAGCTACTATTCACTATGAAAGAACAAATACTTGTGGTGATAGTATTGTTGCGTTAGTATTGACAATTGATGAAGTTAATACTGATTTTTATATAAGTGGCCAGACAGTAACCGCTATTCAATCAGGAGTACAATACCAATGGTTAGATTGTAATCATAACATGCTGCCAATTATAGGAGAAACAAATCAATCGTATACAGTACCAATAGAAGGTGGAAGTTTTGCTTTGGTTGTTTTTAATCAAGGCTGTTCAGATACTTCAAGTTGTATAGAAATGAGTAGTATTTTAAGTGCTAATAACAATCTTTTCAAACAAGTCAGTTTATATCCTAATCCTTCAGACCAACACGTAACTATTGCTTTCGGAGAAATATTGGAAGATGTAAATATTCAAATTATTGATTTGACAGGAAGCGTGATATTCGAAAACAATGTTCATAAACAACGCAGTACAAGTTTAGACCTCAATGCTTCTCCAGGCGTATATGTAGTTAGGATACAGGCTGGAACAAATTCAATGATTCTAAAACTGCTGAAGCAATAATATTTAATAAGTAATTCCTGCGAAATATGCTGGATGCCGACAACCCATCTATGGGGTATTCATAATTATCTTGCTTTATAAGAAAATCGTAAAACCAGTTTGCCCCAATAAGTTGTTCCTTTGTAGCGGTTTTAACCAAAAGTTATTTATGTAGAATACATTTTGCCAGTCCGCCGTCGTATATGAAAATCCTATTCCAATACTCGAGTGTACTGAGAAATATTTAGTGATGGCAAATTCTATTCGTAGCACTGGCGCCAAGGTCAAAGATTGAAATGACTGTTTCTGATTTTGAACGAGGTCAGTTGCAAATTTTCTAATTCCATTTTGGTATATAGCATTTAATCCAGCTGAAAAATTTAGATTAACATCCTCGATAAAAAGAAATTTCCTGTAATAGCCACCTTGAACTACAAGTGCATTAGTTCTCATTATATCTGTTAAGAAGCCAAGGTCTAAAATGTTATTATTTGATACAAAGCCTGCCCCATATGTTACCGTATTTAACCTATTAAGGTCTACGGTGCCTGTTAAAATTGAACCTATTTCAAACACTTTCTGACGACCATCAAAATTACTGATTGGTTGAGAACTAAGCGTAAATATTGGTGTTAAACCAAAACCTACTTTTTTTTTCCTTTGACTGAGCGTGAACACTATACGTTCCAAATAACACAACAGCAAATAGCAAAACTGTGATCTTTTTCATAATTTTTTTATTCAGATTCCAGATGCTTAAACGAACAATAAATGAATATATTATATATGGTAATATGAATCAATGAAGGTGCTACAGTTTTTTTATGCCTCGTAAATCTTTAACTTTGGTCTGTAACTTAATAAATAGCTAATATGTAATTACTATGGAATCAAATATTACGTAAACCACTGTGCTTTTTGCTTTTCTAAATCTTTTGTTTGGTATCATTATCATGTTCGCTTTTTTACCATTAGATGATTTAGATATTGTTCAAGATGTTTGAAAAAGTACCGATTATATAATTGTGACTCAATATATAACTCCTCGTCACTATTATTCTTATACTCCTTTTGAGTAATAAGAATTACAATATCAATTTCAGTAACTGTCTGATTATGTATGTTTATGGTCAATTAATCAGTTAAGTTACTAATACGAAAGATTCAGTCCTGCATGGCTTGTGATTTTCGGCTATGAGGCATTAGATTAAGAATTTAAATTATTGAATTTTAAAATTTATTTAAATTGCTAAAATCTTCACTTTTTACGCTGTTTCTTTCTTATAATTAAGGTGCCGACAATTAGCAAGACTAACGGTATAATCACAATAAATATCAACTTAAAAGGATCCGTAAAGTCAAATGGCTCCTCATCTAATTGAATTTCTCTGGGTCGCTGGCCAAATAAGGTATAAACGGTTAATCCTAAAAGGATAAATAGTGCTTTTAATCGTGCCATACATTAAAGGTACAAAAGAATAGGGTAGTGAGCAATTTTATTTTCTCGGAGTTATACTTTTGCAAAAAAAAAAACGAATGAGATTTCTTTTAATACTTTATCTAAGTTTAGTGAGTTGCTATACTACTGCACAAATTGTAAACATTGAAAATAAACGGTTAGTTGACAATAAAGAAGGCTTTAGTGGTAGTGCTGAACTTAACCTTAATTTTACTATGAATACTGTACAACTCTTGCAAATAGGTGATAAAATACGCGTAGGCTATCTTAAAAAAAGGCATCAGTTTTTGATGGTGACCGACCACGCTTTTGTGAAATCAGGTGTGGAGGACTTTTTAAATAGAGGTTTTGAGCATTTTAGGTATAATTATGTACTAAAAGATTCAGGTGCCATCACTTTTGAAGCTTTTCAACAAGCGCAATTTAATAGAATTCAAAAAATTGACTTGCGTTTTATTATTGGTTCAGGATTGCGATTCAGAATAATAGATAAAAATAATTACCAATTGAATATAGGAACTGGCATTATGGGGGAGTATGAGCGATTGCTTGATGTAGGCCTATCAAGTGATGTACTTTCCACTAATTACCTTTCTTTCGACGCGCAATTTAGCGAAAACGTTGGACTGAATACCATTAGCTATTTTCAACCGAAATTCATAGATTTTGGAAATTATCGCTTTTCAAATGAAACTTCAATCCGTTTTAAAATCAATGAAAACTTGACCTTCTTGCTCATCTATACACTCACCCACGACAATAGAGACATTCCAGACGTCAGGAAAACTAATTATATATTAAAAAACACATTGCGAATTTGGTTTTAATTGAGCATGAAAAATATAATATTGATTAATATTAGGAGTGCTAAAATCAGGAGTCTAGAAAAGCCTATAAATACTACCAAAGTTTCACGATTCATAAATTAATACCTGTTATGCTATTACTATGTAAAGCAATTAAATTATTGTTTCAATTCATTTTGGTTATCTCATTCCAAACAAAAGCCTTTGATTAAAAAACAAATAATTGCTGATATTCTTTATGAAAATTATTATATTGTGATTTACCAACATATAAATATAAGAAAATGGAAATCCCCCGCATTCCATTGAACGAAAAAGAAAGGCAAGCTGCTTTAGATAATTACAAAATTGTTGAAAGTTTGCCCGAACAGACCTTTGATGATTTTACGTTAATTGCATCTCAAATTTGCAATACGCCAATTGCACTTATTTCGTTAATAGACAATGATAGACAATGGTTTAAGTCTAAGTATGGAATTGGAATAAGTGAAGGTCCCAGAGATTTATCTTTTTGTGGTCATGCCATTAATGAACCAGATCAAATTTTTCAGGTCGAGAATGCTAAAATAGATAAACGTTTTAGTGATAATCCACTGGTTACAGGTAATATTGATATTAGTTTTTATGCAGGTGTTCCACTAGTTGATTCACAAAATTTTGCATTAGGAACACTTTGTGTTATTGACAAAAAGCCTAAAAAACTTACTGAAAATCAGTTGAAAGCTTTGGTTGCCCTCTCCCGACAGGTAATGTTTAAAATAGAAGAGAGAAGAAAAAATATTCTATTAAATCAAACCATAGATGTAAAGAGTAATGATTTGCAAAACCTTGAATTTAATTATTTGCAGATTTATAATGAATCGCCTGATATGATGCTTTCGGTAGATCCGAATACAAAAAAAATTATTAGATGTAACGAGACCACATGTTTAAAGCTTGAATACAGTAAATCAGAAATATACGAGAAAAAACTATCTCAGATTTATCATCCTGATTGTTTTGATGAAATGAATTTAGTATTTCATGAGTTTAAGAATAACAAGAGTCTTAAAAATAAACGTCTCATTTTGAAAACTAAGTCAGGGAAAAAAATAAACGTCGCGGTTAGTATAAATGCTGTGAAAAACAAAAATGGAGACATTATATATTCTAATTCAGTATTGAGAGATATTGATGATTTAATTGAAACTGAAAACAAATTAAGACTACTCAATAAAAACCTTAGTGATGAAGTGTCGATTAGATCTCAAGAAGTAGTTTCACATAAAGAGCGATTAGAACTTGCTTTGGCCGCTGCAAGAGATGCGATTTTTGATTGGAAAGATGTAAAGTTAAGTGAAGTATGGTGGTCACCAAGATTCAACGAAATTCTTGGTTATCATAGTAATAGTAAGATTAAAAAAAATATTCGCTTTTTAATAGAGCGGATTCATGAGGAAGATAAAAAAACTTTAGAAAATGCAATAAACAATTGTATTAAAGAAAGTTCGCCGTTTACTGCTGAATTTAGAATAAAAACAAATGATGGACAATTTAAATGGGTAAGAGCCAAAGGCAGTGCTGTTAAAAACAATAAGGAAGAAGTTTATAGAGTTACAGGGTCGCTAACAGAAATTAATGAACAAAAAAATATAGAACTTGAACTCGTAAACACAAAACGTTTTCTTGAAAAAGTTACCAAAATCGCTCCCAGTATCATCTATGTATTTGACCATGAAAAAATGAGTAACATTTATTCTAATAAGGAGATTGGCCATGTTCTAGGTTATACAAGTGATGAAGTTCAAATTATGGGAAATCAACTAATGCCGTTGCTTTGTCATCCTGATGATTTAGATCGTGTTTT
>JAWWDX010000042.1:0-15171 GCA_033719695.1 Putridiphycobacter sp. | reverse complement strand
GACAGCGCGGGTGTAGCGTTATTAACCGAAGAAAGCGATTTAAATATTTATAAACGCAAAGGCAAAGTACAAGATTTAGTTGATTTTATAGGAAAAAACAACACAAAAGGACATGTCGGAATAGGACATACACGTTGGGCCACACATGGTGAGCCAAATGATGTCAATGCGCATCCACACTTTAGTGCAGATGGTAATTTAGCATTGGTACATAATGGAATCATTGAAAACTATGCTGTTTTGAAAGAAGAATTAATCAAAAGAGGTCATAGTTTTACAAGTGAGACAGATACAGAAGTGCTGGTAAAATTAATTGAAGAAATTCAGACAAAATCGGGTACTAGTTTAGAAGAATCGGTAAGACTTGCGCTCAACGAAGTTGTAGGTGCCTACGCAATTGTAGTCATTTCAAAGAATAATCCCGATAAATTAATTGCCGCAAAAAAAAGTAGCCCATTGGTGATTGGCTTAGGCGAAAACGAGTATTATATTGCTTCAGATGCCACACCTATTATTGAATATACTAAAAATGTGGTATATCTTGAAGATGAGCAGATAGCGATTATCAATAAAGATCATGGGTTTAGAATTATTAGCATTGCTAACAAAGAGGTAAATCCATATGTTCAAGAACTAGAAATGCAATTAGAAGCCTTGGAAAAAGGAGGATATGAGCACTTCATGTTAAAAGAAATTTACGAGCAACCTCGAGCCATACACGATAGTTTTAGAGGGCGATTAAACGCTAAGGAAGGCTGGGTGTCGTTAGGAGGTGTTAAACCATATATCAAAGAAATTGCAAACGCCGACCGTATCGTCATTATAGCATGTGGTACTTCATGGCACGCTGCCTTAGTAGCAGAGTATTATTTTGAAGATTTAGCGAGAATTCCTGTAGAAGTTGAATATGCTAGTGAATTTAGGTATCGGAATCCCATTATAAAAAAAGGTGATGTTGTGATTGCTATTTCCCAATCGGGTGAAACAGCAGATACATTAGCCGCTTTAAAAATGGCTAAAGAAAAAGGGGCCTTTTTATTTGGGATTGTTAACGTAGTAGGCTCATCTATTTCAAGAATCACAGATACAGGTTCATACACCCATGCAGGCCCAGAAATTGGTGTAGCTTCAACAAAAGCTTTTACAACGCAAGTCACACTATTAGCCATGATGGCTATGATGCTTGGTAAAGAACGAAATACAATTGCGCCAAAACGCTTCCAGAAACTGTTAAACGAAATGGAGGCACTACCTGATAAAATTGAAACGTTATTGGAAAGCAACGATTATATTGAAACCATTGCGGCACAGTATAAAGATGCCACTAATGCTCTATATTTAGGTAGAGGTACCTCCTTCCCTATTGCCTTGGAGGGAGCGCTTAAATTAAAAGAAATATCATACATTAATGCCGAAGGTTATCCTGCAGCCGAAATGAAACATGGTCCCATTGCTTTAATAGACGAAAACATGCCAGTTTTTGTAATTGCTACCGAAGGTGAAAATTACGAAAAGGTGGTTAGTAATATTCAAGAAGTTAAAGCGAGAAAAGGTAAAATTATTGCCATTGTAACAAAAGGTGATAAAGATGTGAAAGAAATTGCTGACCATACCATTGCCATTCCATCAACTGACGAGGTACTTGTGCCAATTTTAGCAACCATTCCATTACAATTGATTTCGTATCATATTGCAGTGATGAGAGGATGTAACGTTGACCAACCTAGGAATTTAGCAAAATCGGTGACAGTGGAGTAAGAAAACTCTAGAAAAATTATAAGAACGCACTACTTGAATTTGTAGTGCGTTTTTCTTATGCTCACTTTTTCAATAATAACGTTAAAAAAATTAATCAATCAACACTTCAATTTCTGATGCGCCCTGAGCTTGTTTTTGCTTGGACGGTATATTTTCCATCAAATAATAAACGAGCCCTCCTAAAACGGCCACAATTACAATTTTTCGAATAAGCGCCCAAGGTACTTGCCGTTGAAAGCGTTGGTGTCTTTTTAGATTTATTTTAGGTTTAGTCGTTTCTTCATTCATTACAATTTCATAAATATATATCACAAAAAATAAACTGTGTATAACTTTAGCACAATAATTGCCTTATATGAGGTAGCTGGCCTATTTTTGTAACATGATAATGACGGTTAAATCTTTTCTTTTTTCATTATTACTAATTCCCGCTTTTTGCTTTGGGCAAGACGAAAGTGCAGGAGATTCTTTGCAAGATTCTATTAAAGTTGAGCCTTTTGTATTCGACTATCAGTACTATAAACTTCGGTACAAAGAAGAAGATTTGATGTATAAAATTACAGACAATTGGGGTAATGGTTTTGATAGTTTATACGGCACTAGAAATATGCGTCCCATATTACATGGTGTAGCTTACCGTGGAGGCGCCAATAATTATTACCATATTACAGACAAGCGAAACAACCATAATCCGCTGCCGAATGATGGCATGAAAAATTTATGTGCTGAAGGGTTTTCGGCAGGCGTTTATTTGTATCGTGAAAACTTTGATACCTTAAATACTGCTGATACTTGCAATTGTGTCGACAATACTACAAACGAATTCCAGTATTACCAAAAGGATTATTTCGACAACCAACATGTGCGTGATATGGTGGAGATGGTATATAAATCTGCAACAGAAGACACCGTTGGACCCGTGTATTTACATTGTTGGAATGGCTGGCACGCCAGTGGTTTTATTTCAGCGGTTTTATTAAAGCAATTTTGTGGGTTTTCAGATTTTGATGCGGTTAATTATTGGGACTTAGGAACAGATGGCGCCAATACCAGTCCGCGCTACCAAACACAACGAGAACGCATTAAGGAATTTCAACCCTATCCCGAATTTATGATTTCAGATTCACTTAAATCTTGTTTGTGTCCGCCAATGCCTGAAAATATCGATAGCTCGGCATTGCACATTGAGGTTGAGCATTTGGTGGTTGTCCCAGAAGCCATTCCAGTGGGCTACCAAATTGTATTATACAATGTTAAATTTGGCGCTGGCAAAACTACCTTTTCAAATATATCAACCAATCCCGACATTGTAAATCTAAAATTAGCCTTGGATACCGACCCTAATTTAACAGTAGAAATTGGAGGTTATACTGATAATTCGGGCAATACAGCCTCAAACATTACCATTTCTCAAAACCGAGCAAAATTTGTGTACGATCATTTAATTGCCAACGGATATGATGCCAGTAGATTAAGCTATAAAGGCTATGGTCCAAAGAACCCCATTTACAGCAACCGTTACAAATCAACACGCGAAGGCAATAGAAGAATTGAAGTTAAAGTATTGTCGAAAACACAACACAGTAGTAATAAATTGGTTGATGAAACACCAGTTATTGAAGTGATGACCGAAACACCTGAAACGGCATATCTCAGTCATTTTCTCTCCCAACAAAAATTGCCAAAGAACGAACGTCAGCCTCTTCAGTCGAATTTTATCATTGACAGTTTGCAATTCGCCTCGGGCAGTGCAGATTTGCCAGAATCAGGTATTGCGATTGATTACATGAATGAATTAATTCAGATTTTAAAGAAAAATCCTGCGTTAAAAATTCAAATTAATGGTTTTACAGATGCTAGTGGAATAGCTGAAAAAAATGTATTATTATCTGAAGAACGTGCAAAAGCGGTTTACCAGTACTTTGTCGACCAAGGCTTGAGTCCAAATCGTGTTTTTTATCGTGGTCATGGCTCAGCCGCTCCTATAGCGCCTAACGCTTATAAATGGGGGCGTGATTTAAATCGGAGGATTGAAGTTGAGTTAGTGAGTGATTGAGTTAGTATTGAGTAATTAGTACTGAGTAGTTAGAATTGATTATCCTTTGTCGCCAGTCTTGGACTGCTTTATAAGTAATTTCTTGTTGCATAAATGCAAAGCCTGAGGTAATTGAGGGTTGGTTGGTTTGGTTATGAGTTATTTGTTTGGGGTTATTAGATTAATTTAACCATTACAAAAGCCTGTAGTAATAGAATATAGATTTTAGACCGCTTTGCTGCAAGATGCTAGATTGATTGAAAGGGAATCCTTATTGTTTGGCGCTTTATAAGTGAACCCTGAGGAGTCCGCTGGCTGAATTCAGGTATTTTTGCTTTTGAACTGTCTTTTACTATTGTAATTGTACAGTAAAAAATACTCAATATATATCGCATACAAAAGTACCCCTCTTGAGAAGTGGTTTAGGGGTGTGTGATGATATTCATTATCGTTTCCACTACACACATTATTTCCACCTACCATCTCACTCCAACACAACCGTCCGAGTTTCAACGCCTACTTCTGTTTGAATATTTAGAAAATAAATGCCCTTAGTAAAACCACTCATATCAAACGGAAAATCTACTGGCTTAATTTCTAAAACAAACTTTCCTGTAGCATCAAAAATTTGAACATTTATTGCTTGATTTTGGTCGTCTTTTAACTGAATGGTACCGGTTGTGGGATTTGGAAAGAGGGTGATTAAGCTATTGGATTTTAAAGCCTCAATAATATTTAAATAATTAACAACAACTATACAGCCAAAACCAGCTTGAGCCTTGCAGCCAACTGAATCTGTTACAGTAGGATAATATGCTGTGGTAACAGTTGGTTTTGTCCAAAAATTAACGGATGTAGAATCAAGCAATCCGTGATTTGGTCGCCATAGATAATTTAAAGGCCCCATACCTCCACCTATATTATTACAGCCTAATTGAATGGAATCGCCTTCCAAAATATAATGGACAAAATAACCTAAGTGAACTGTAAAAAAAGAATGATAGACCACTAAACTATCTGTTGCAGTTTGACCAGTAGCATCTGTTACAGTTAAAAAGAATTCCATTGTATCTCTTCCTCCCTGCAAGATTGGCTCAGCTATGGTTGTATCGTTTAAATAATCAGATGTAAATAAAGTAAAACTCGTATATGGAATGAGATAGGGTTCAGTAAACCAGGTAAAAGTATATGGTGCTGTACCTTGATCAATCACTAAATTAGTTCCTAAAACATTTGTAATTGGAACAGTATCAGGATAAGGTGGACAAAAAACAGTATCGTTTCCTAAATCAATGGTCATTTGGCCGAAACCAAACTGACTTACACATATAAAAAAGGAAAGAAAAAGCAGCTTCATAGGTTCTATTTGGTTATAAGTAAACACGTAATTAAATATACAATGGTTTGCTTATCATTATATATGGCACTGAAATTAGTGCCTGCTCATCATTTATTTTACGATTAGAACTATCTTTGCTGTATGAACACCAGCGAATTCAAAAAGCAGGTTGCTGAATCACGTCAAATAACTGAATTACTACAAGTCAAAGCAACCGAAAACGCACAAATATCTTTAAAAGGTATTTATGGCGCTTACACGTCCGTATTTATGGAGAGTGCCATAGAACAGATAGATGGTCATCACCTCATTGTGCTAGCAAACCAAGAGGAAGCCGCCTATTTCTTAAACGATTTACAAAGCCTAACCAAACAAGCCGCTAATGTGCTATTTTTTCCACATTCTTATAAAAAACCATACCAAGAGGAAGCTATTGACAACGCTAACGTGGTGGCAAGAGCTGAGGTTTTAGAATTTATCAATCGCGATAAAAGTGCCATTGTGGTCACTTATCCCGAAGCATTGGTTGAAAAAGTAATTACCAAAAAGCAATTTGCAAAAACCATATTGGAAATTAAAAAAGATGAAACGTATTCCATTTCATTCATTAATGAATTGCTCATTCAATATCATTTTGAGAAAGTCGATTTTGTGTACGAACCAGGTCAGTTTGCAGTGAGAGGCGGTATTATTGACATTTTTTCTTATTCGAACGACCAACCTTATAGGGTTGAATTTTTTGGGGACGAAGTTGACTCTATTCGAACCTTCGATCCTACCAATCAACTATCAATTGGCAATCATGTGCGATTAACCGTAGTGCCAAACGTCCAAAACTTTATTACAGAAACAAAGCGAGCTACTATTTTAGAGTTTATGGGTCAGAATACCCAGTTGTGGATGAAGGACTACTTATTTACTAAAGGCATTATTGAAAAAGAGTATGACAAAGCATTAGACGTTTATCATACTCTACCAGAATCTCCTACAAAAGCATCTCCACCAATTGACTTGTTTTTTGAAAAATCAGTTTTCGAGCAGCAAGTAAAAGGGCTATCACTAATTGAATTTGGCAGTACCGAAGCTTTTCAAGCACATAGCATTCACTTTAATATTAAGGCGCAACCTAGCTTCAATAAAAACTTTGATTTATTAATTGAAGACTTAAATCAACTGAAGGAAAAGGGTTACAAAACAATCATAGTTTCAAATCAACCGAAACAAATAGAACGAATCTATTCCATTTTTGACGATTTACAAGCCAATGTTGAGTTTACAACGCTTAATTTAACCTTACATGAAGGTTTCATTAACCACGATTTAAAATTAGCCGTGTATACCGATCATCAAATATTTGAGCGTTACCACCGGTTTAAATTAAAAGATGGCTTCAGAAAAAACCAACAAGCGTTAACCCTTAAAGAAATATACAACCTCAACCGAGGCGATTTTGTGGCGCATATAGACCATGGTATTGGTCAATTTTCAGGACTAGAAATTATTGATGTGAACGGCAAACCTCAAGAGGCTATTCGACTAATTTACAAAGACAATGACGTGCTATATGTGTCTATCCATTCGCTGCACCGCATCTCAAAATATACGGGTAAAGATGGCACGCAACCCAAAATGAATAAAATTGGGTCGCCACAGTGGGATAAGGTTAAGAAAAAAACCAAAGCACGGGTAAAAGAAATTGCCTTCAATTTAATTAAATTATATGCAGAAAGAAAAGCCGAAAAAGGCTTTGCTTTCCATCCCGATAATTATTTACAAAACGAATTAGAGGCCAGTTTTATATATGAAGACACGCCTGATCAGTTAAAAGCAACAGTTGATGTGAAGGCCGACATGGAATCGGAAACACCAATGGATAGGTTGGTTTGTGGTGATGTTGGCTTTGGAAAAACGGAAATAGCCATTAGGGCAGCATTTAAAGCGGTTTGCGATAATAAACAGGTGGCTGTTTTAGTGCCTACTACTATTTTATCATTTCAGCATTATAAAACGTTTTCAGATCGTTTAAAAAACTTTCCGTGCAATGTGGATTATGTCAACCGATTTAAGTCGGCAAAGCAAGTGACAGAATCACTTAAAAGATTAGCTTCTGGCGAAACCGATATTATTATTGGGACACATAAACTAGTGGGGAAAAATGTAAAATATAAAGACCTTGGTTTAATAATTATTGACGAGGAGCAAAAATTTGGTGTTGGAGTAAAAGACAAATTAAAGACCATTAAAACAACGGTCGACACGCTCACCTTAACAGCGACACCAATTCCTAGAACCTTGCAATTTTCGTTAATGGGTGCGCGAGACCTATCCATTATTAATACACCACCACCTAACAGACAACCAGTAGATACACAAATTATTGGTTTTAATGAAACCATGATTCGGGATGCCATTGCTTATGAAACTAACCGTGGCGGACAGGTATTCTTTGTTCATAACCGAGTTCAAAATATTCACGAAGTAGCGGGTATGATTCAACGATTATGTCCGGGAATTAGGGTAGCAGTTGGTCATGGGCAGATGGATGGCAAAAAATTAGAAAACATCATGTTGGATTTTATTAACCACGACTATGATGTACTAGTAGCTACCACCATTATTGAATCGGGTATTGATGTGTCGAATGCCAATACCATTATGATAAACCAAGCGCAAAACTTTGGCCTAAGCGATTTACACCAAATGCGTGG
This sequence comes from Putridiphycobacter sp., assembly GCA_033719695.1. Lineage (GTDB taxonomy): Bacteria > Bacteroidota > Bacteroidia > Flavobacteriales_D > Crocinitomicaceae > Putridiphycobacter. The sequence continues at coordinate 7,331 of JAWWDX010000042.1, read as the reverse complement.
AAGGGTTGGTCGATCGAATAAAAAAGCATTTTGCTATTTAATTTCTCCCCCAACACATACCTTGCCAAGTGATTCACGAAAAAGACTCGAGGCACTAGTTCATTTTTCGGATTTAGGATCAGGATTTAATATTTCAATGCGCGATTTAGACATTCGTGGAGCAGGTAATTTATTGGGAGGCGAACAGAGTGGCTTTATTTCCGATATTGGGTTTGAAATGTATCAAAAAATATTGAACGAAGCCGTTCAAGAACTGCGAGAAGAGGAATTCAAAAATCTCTATGAAGAAGACCCTACAATGGATGACAGGGAGTTTGTTTCCGACTGTATTTTAGAAACTGACTTAGAGCTACTAATTCCAGACACATACGTAAACAATGTCTCTGAACGTTTGGCATTGTACCAAGCCCTTGATAATTGCAAGAATAGAGAAGAATTGGAGGCATTTAAAAGTGAATTGAAAGATAGATTTGGTGCTTTACCCGAAGTTGTAAACGAACTATGTCAGTCCATTGAGCTCCGTTGGATTGCCAAAAATATTGGCTTTGAAAAGTTGGTTATCAAATCAAAAACAATGATAGGGTATTTTATAGCTAAACAAGATTCGCCATTTTATGAATCGCCAAAATTTACAAAAGTCTTAAAGTTTATTCAAACCAATCCACCTCACTGTAAAATGAACGAGAAGAACCAAAGGTTAAGGCTTATTTTTAAACCCATCTCTTCCGTCAAGCGAGCCCTTGAGGCGCTGGAAAAAATATAATTTTATTATTCATCAAGATATTGTATATTGATGGACACTCGATAGTATAACATATGATCTTATCCCTGCTTAAAATCCCCGATATAGCTTCTAGTAACTATTACGAAACTGCTAGGTTTAGATTAACTTGGAATCTTACACTCATACTGCTGATCTTTCTCCCCATCCTAACAATCATTTTATTTTTACTCGGCGAAAATGTGGTCTACCCATCAATTATTGGAATTATTCTTTGTTCGATTGTACTTTATAGTCTTCGAACATCCCAAAAATACCAGAACTCCGCTAAAGCATACAGTATTTTGGGATTAATTCTGAGTCAGTTTACATTAAATTTTTTTCCTGAAGCATTACATTTTGTTGATCCAATGTGGATGATGATAATTTCACTCTTTACGTACTTTACCTTAGGTAAGGTTTGGGGCACCATCAACTTAGGATTGGCTTGCTTGGGAGCAGCATACTATATCCTTTTTGGCTTTGAAAATAACCTAGAATTAGTAAGGCAAATAAATTTTGAAGATTTGCTCGCTCTCGCACTAAACTTCAGTATTTGTACTGCCATTGTCAGTTATTTAATATTCCAGTTTATCAAACTAAATGACTATGCCGAGCAGAAGTACATTAAACTTACTTCAACTTTACACAGTAAAAATATTGAAAAAAGTGTGCTATTAAAAGAAATTCACCACAGGGTCAAAAACAATTTACAGGTGATTATTAGCTTGCTAAGATTGCAGTCAAACGAGCTAGAGTCGGAGGATTTAAAGACACCCTACCGAGACACCATTAATCGGGTGATAGCTATGTCACTTATACACGAAAAAATATACCAATCACCAAACTTAGCAGAGATCGACTTAGAGGATTATGTACAAACCTTAGGACAAGAAATGATTGCTTCACTATCAGTTAATTGCCATATAAAATTAAAGATAAACTCAAACGTAAAATCACTTAAAACAAAATCACTAGTTCCTATTGCTTTGATATTTAATGAGCTCATATCTAACTCTATCAAACATGCCTTTCATGGCAGAGACACCGGTAACATTTCTATTTCGATTGAAGGAAATTATCCGGACGTAAACTTGATTTATATAGATGATGGCAAGTGGGTAAACGAGAGAAAATCCAACTCTTTAGGCCTAGAATTAATTCAATCATTAACAGAACAACTCACAGGCACTTATACTAGAAATACAACCCAGGGCACAAAATACAGCTTTCATTTTATGCATGATAACTTATAAACCAGTAGATTTTATGCTGAAAAACCGAATCTCATGAGTTTAAACCAGAGTTGGGCACTTGCCGTTTAGGCGCTAAATAATACAATTCCCTATATTTCTACTACATTTAAAATTTTTATTTATATATTTAACTTAATAATTTCACTTTAAAACAATAAAATATGAAACTAAATTTACGCTTTTTTATGATGTCTGCTCTTATCGCGACATCAGGAGTTTCTTTTGCTCAATCAGCGGAGACATCTCCTACCAATGGAACATTTGTTCCATCTGATGACCGCGCTCAATTTGATATTCTACAAAGTTTTAACGTTGGGTCAACTGGATCAATAGGTGCAAACGGAATGGCAGGGGTTGCATTTATTAATGGGCAATATATCGTATCTGCCTGGGCAAGTGATAGCCTTTTTTTATTAAACGCTGATGGTAGTTTAAATACGCGTTTCGTTATACCTGGTATAACTGGAACCAGATCTATTACTTATGACGGAACACATGCCTACTTTGGTACAGCAAGTACAGCTATTTATCAGGTAGACCCTAGTAACTGGTCTTTGAATAACATTATCAGTATCAGTACAACATCCTCAGCGACGGCAAGAATGTGTACATATGATGCCACTTTAGATGGTGGAAACGGTGGATTTTGGATTGGCAACTTCGGTAATGATATTGCATCAGTTAGCATGACCGGAGCTGAGTTATCTGTAATACCTGCCGCAACGCATGGTTTAACAGTTTACGGGGGCGCTTTCGATAACTACTCTCCAGATGGCCCATGGTTGTGGGTTTTTGATCAAACAGGAACTGCTCCAAATCAATGTAACATTGTTCAAGTAAATCCTACAACAGGTGTGCCAACAGGTGTGTCATACAATTACACGCCAAATGCCATACCAGGAACAACCGGTTCTTTAGCTGGGGGCCTTTTTATTTCTAATGAATATGCAGTTGGAAAAAACGTTTTTGTTGGTCTTGGTCAATCATCACCATCAAATGATGTGTTTATTGCAGAACTTACTGCAAGTACTGCTGCAGTTGAGACAGCAAATTCTTTAGAATTGAGCATATACCCTAATCCAGCTTCTGATGTTATAAGATTATCAAATGGTGTAAACGCTCCATTCAATGTTGAATTATTAGATATTTCAGGTAAAATAATTATGTCAAAAGTAGTTGATAACGGACAATTAGATGTTTCGGCATTAACTTCGGGCATATATTTAGTGAAAGTATCTCAGAAAGGTATGTCAACCACACAAAAATTAGTGATAAAGTAATTTAAAACACTTATTTAAAAAAAAAGCTAGACCAATTGGTCTAGCTTTTTTTTGCTTTGATATCTTTAATGACCGCCATCTCCTAATTTGACAAAAATATTTTTTGGTTCTGTAAAAAAGTGTAAGGCTTCAAATCCGCCTTCTCTCCCAACCCCAGACGCTTTAACACCACCAAACGGCGTTCTCAAATCACGTACAAGCCATGAATTGATCCATACAATACCCGCATGCACCTCATCTGCTACACGGTGCGCTCTTGTTAGGTTTTCAGTCCATATGGTGGCCGACAAACCATAACTTGTAGAATTTGCCATCATCAGCACTTCTTCCTCAGTATCAAAAGGTGTTATCGTTACAACAGGACCAAAAATCTCTTCTTGGTTAGTGCGACAGTTATAGTCAAGCCCTTCAATCACTGTTGGGCGGATATAATATCCATTAGCATATTCACCATCTAACTGCACCTGTTCTCCCCCTGTTAAAACGGTTCCTCCTTCTGCTTTTGCCAAAGTAACATATGACAATACCTTCTCCATGTGTGGCTTAGATACCACGGCCCCTAATTTAGCATCAGGATCAGTTGGATAGGACACTTTTGTTTTACTGACCTTAGTTACAAATTCATCTCTAAACTTTTCATAAATCGGTCGTTCTACAAAGATTCTTGAGCCGCAAAGGCAAATTTGGCCTTGATTAGCAAAACTGGACCTTAATGTTGTTGATAAAGCTGCTTTAAAGTCGCAATCGGCAAAAATAATGTTAGGGTTTTTACCCCCTAATTCAAGCGATAACTTTTTAAACATTGGCGCTGCAATACTGGCAATTGTCTTACCTGTCTGCGTTCCGCCAGTAAACGAAATGGCTGTGATTTCAGGGTGACGTGTTATGGCGTCTCCCACATGTTGTCCTAATCCGTGTACAATATTCAACACACCAGCTGGCATACCCGCATCTATACATGCTTTAGAAAGCAAATACGCTGTCATAGGTGTAATTTCTGATGGCTTTGCCACCACACAATTACCTGCAGCTAAAGCTGGTGCTATTTTCCATGTAAATAAGTATAAGGGTAAATTCCATGGCGAAATACAACCAACCACCCCAATAGGTTTTCTGACTGTATAATTCACCCCTAAGCCTTCCATATAATGCGACTCTGACGCATAATGCAAAATAGCTGTTGCAAAAAATTTCAAATTGCTAATCGCTCTTGGAATATCAACCGCTCTAGCTAAAGATTCCGGTTTACCATTATCCAACGACTCTGCTGCTACAAATTCATCCATGCGCTCAGCAATTAAATCGGCCACACGAATCATTATCTCTGAACGTTGCTCTTTAGGCATATTTGACCAGGAATGAAAAGCTTTTTTAGCGGCTTTTGTTGCCAAATCAATGTCGTCTGCTTTTGAGTCGGGAATTACTGAATAAACAACTCCTCTGCTCGGATCAATATTATCGAGGTATGTGTTGCCAATAGGGCTAACCATATTACCGTCTATATAGTTTTGAATTTGAATCATTTTTTGACTGGCTTAAGTATTTTGAAAGCCTAAATTTAATGAAATATGTGATTGCAGTACCAATTCTATTTTACTGCGGGCGAAACAATCATGCAATTTTTAATCAAAAACCGGCGCATGGCATGCATTTGACGTGGGTTTTAATAAAATAAGTTTTAGATTCCACCCAATCATTAAAATTCATAAATTTGCACTTTATCATTAAAACGTGAATAGATGGAAAATGTATTACAGGCTGGCATGATGGGACCGTGGCAAATTGGCTTAATTGTCCTTGCTGTATTGTTGTTGTTTGGTGGCAAAAAATTACCTGAATTGATGAAAGGTATGGGAAAAGGTATCAAAGGTTTCAAGGATGAAATGAGTGGAGATGCCGACAAAGACAAGGATAAAAAAATTGAAGATTAAAAAGATTTTTTGATGTATCATTCTTTTAGCGACATTCAAACCGCTCTGCAAAATGGCAGCTCTGCTGTTGATATTGTTAATTATTACCTTGCTCAAATTGAAGCAAAAAAGCATTTGAATGCATTTTTGGAGGTGTTTTCAGAGTCGGCTTTGGCGAAGGCGAAGGAAGTAGATCAAAAATTAAAAAATAATTCAGCTGGAAAATTAGCTGGAATGGTGATTGGTATTAAAGACAATATGGCTTACAAAAACCATAAAGTGTCTGCCTCATCAAAAATACTAGAGGGTTTTGAATCCATCTATACTGCCACAGCAATCCAACGATTACTGGACGAAGACGCTGTGATCATTGGGCGCTTGAACTGCGACGAATTTGCCATGGGCAGTTCAAATGAAAACTCTGCATTCGGCAATGTTTTAAACCCACTAAATGAAAAAATGGTTCCCGGTGGCTCATCAGGTGGTTCTGCTACCGCAGTGGCAGCAGGCTTGTGTACCGCCAGTTTAGGTAGCGATACAGGAGGTTCTATTCGACAACCTGCGTCCTTTACAGGAGTGGTTGGCTATAAGCCCACTTACGGCATGATTTCACGTTATGGCCTACTAGCATATGCTTCCTCATTCGATCAAATTGGTCCTTTCACAACAAATGTGAGTGATGCTGCCTTACTAACAGCAGTAATGGCTGGAAAAGATGATTATGATAGTACTGCTCGGCAGGAGGATGTGACGGCTATTCCTGTTGAAAAAATTGATAGTCAAAAATTAAAAGTTGGCTATATTAAAGACTGTCTGGAGTCTGAAGGGCTCGATTCAGAAATTAAACAAAAATTAAACGATAGTATTTCAAAATTGAAAGCTGAAGGACATACGGTTGAACCAGTTAATTTTCCTTTTTTAAGCGAAATGGTACCAACTTACTACGTTTTAACTACCGCTGAAGCTTCGTCGAATTTAGCGCGCTATACTGGTGTACATTTTGGAAAATTAGCTGACAATGTTAAAGGTGTTGAAGAAACCTATAAAAAGTCGCGGAGCGAAGGTTTTGGAGCTGAAGTAAAGCGACGAATTATGTTGGGTACTTTTGTGTTATCTCACGGCTACTATGATGCGTATTATACCAAAGGACAAAAGGTTCGTAGGATTATTCAAAACAAAACCAACGCTTTATTGAAAGATTATGATGTCCTTTTATTGCCAACAACGCCTGCCACAGCGTTTGAAATTGGTGGTGTAAAAGACAATATTCAAATGTATTTACAAGATATATTTACTGTTCAAGCAAACTTGGCTGGTAACCCAGCCATATCTTTACCAGTTGGTAAACATTCAAACGGACTGCCGTTTGGTTTGCAACTAATCGGCAAACATTTTCAAGAAAGTGAGCTTCTATCTATTTCTGATTATATGATGTCTATTCTAAAATAACTAGGTTATGTCAAAAGGTTTGTTGATTATCATATTTTTATGGGCTGCAAACTTTGGTTTATGTCAAAACAAGCCTGATGCTACTGTTTTTATTGACACGTTTCAAACGGAGTCTTTTCTTTCAACGGTTGAAAACTCACTGTTTGAATATTATAAAGAGGTTTGGGGTCCTGAAGAAGCCTACGGCATGGTTGACGAATTTGGTTATCCTGATGAATCAGCCGTTAATTATTCAGATGACATTTATTATACGAGGCTAGCAGAAATAGCCAAATCAACCCCTTTTGATGCTACCGATAATGACGTCGTACTGAAAACCATTAAATATTTTGTAGCAAAACGAAGTCGATACACCTCTGTTGTGATTGGAAGGTCAAAATTATATTTCCCCATGTTTGAAACCATCTTAGCCAAACATAACTTACCACTTGAATTAAAGTACTTACCAATAATTGAAAGCGCCCTCATTCCAAGCAATGAATCATGGGCAGGTGCCACTGGGTTGTGGCAAATAATGTACCGTACGGGGCGTTCATTAGGATTACATGCCGACTCGTATGTAGACGATAGATTGCACCCTGAAAAAGCAACTGAAGCAGCCTGTATGTATTTAAAATATTTGTACAATTTATATGGCGACTGGGAATTGGCATTATCGGCTTACAACTGTGGCCCT
>JAWWDX010000041.1:0-15300 GCA_033719695.1 Putridiphycobacter sp. | reverse complement strand
TCAATGCACTTTACTTTATGGAGAAGACATTGTTATAGAAAAATTATTGGGATTAAGCTTTGAGATTTCAATGGAAAGCTTTTTCCAGACAAATCCAAAATGTGCTGAACTCCTTTATACCAAAGCATTGGATTATGTATTCGAAGAGCAATTGAATCACGACGATGTTGTAATGGATTTATTCTGTGGCACAGGAACTATTGGACAAATTCTAGCTTCAAAAAACAACAACGTCAAAATTATTGGTGTTGATATTGTTGAAGAAGCCATTGAAGATGCTAAAAGAAATGCAGCGAGAAATTCGATTAAAAATGTTAAGTTTTTTGCCGAGGATGTTGGAAAATTCTTAAGAAATTATCCTGAATATATCGGCGGGATACACACTATTATGTTAGATCCTCCAAGAGCTGGGATTGCCCCAAAAACATTACAGAAAGTAATTGACTTAGGGGCCAAACAGATTGTATATATCAGCTGTAATCCAGCAACTCAAGCTAGGGATGCTAGACTTTTAGAAGATGCAGGGTATAAATTTATGAAATACACATTAGTAGATCAGTTTCCACATACAGCACATATTGAAGCAGTTGGATTATTTATAAAGCAGAATTGATTAAAGTTCATAAAATAGCGCAATTGACTGGTCATACCGGTGCTATATACTGCTTAGCGTTTTATAAAGCAGAACGATTTTTTTCAGCAGGGTTTGACAATTTGGTGGTCGAGTGGGATTCTAAACATCCTGAGACGGCAAAGGCAGTTGCGAAATTGAAATCGAAAGCAATTTCTTTACTTTATATTAAAGAGAAGGAATGGTTGATAGCGGGTCAGTCTACAGGAGGAGTTCATATTATTGGATTATCAAAAAGGGAAGAGTTACATTTCTTGAAGGTAGGAAATGGTATGGTCTTTTCGCTGTTTTATGATAAAAATTTGAACAGGCTTTTAGTTGGAACCGAAGATGGTAAATTGTCCGTATGGGATCTTCAAACAATTCAATTAATAAGTATTAAGCAATTTGAATTCGGGAAAATTCGTGAGATTGGTGTCATTGACAATCATATTTATATTGGTTGCGAGTCGGGCGGCATTTATAGATTAAATAAGAACTTAGACGTTGATATTTCAATCGAACATCATTTACCCAGCTATTCAGTGAATACATTTATTTTAAGTGCGCATGATTTGATTTCGGGATCTAGAGACGGACATCTCAACAGAGTTGCTTTTATGAAGGAAGAAGTTGTGTTAAAAGATAGAATTCCAATGCATAACTATGCGATTTATAAAATTGTGAAATCTCCTGACGGCAAGTATATTGCTACGGCTAGCAGAGATAAGAGCATTAAAATATGGAGATTGGAGAATTTAGAATTTGTAACAAAGCTAACCTATAAAGATAACGACGGGCATACAGCGTCTGTTAACGATTTGATTTGGTTTGGGAATACATTGGTCTCAGCAAGTGATGATCGATCTATTATTGTATGGAAAGTCAGTTTAGAGTGAATAAAAAATTAGTTCTAAAGGATTGAATTAACTTCTTTAGTCGTTTTGTTAAGAATACAACATTCATGATTTATGTCAAAAATATAGTAACTAAAAATTTTTATTTACTTATTTTTTGTAAAAAAGAATAAGAAGATTACTTTTATGAATTAAGAGTTCCCCGCGACCCAGACTTGTCATCATATTATTTGGGTAAGACAAAAAATCTTGGTTTAAGCTAAGGTTTTTTGGCGGGGTGCTTTTATTACGTGGTCATCTTATTATTATAAAAAACCTTTGATTATTATTAGCTCTTACAGTTAAACAAATTGGAGCATAAATGAAGTTGGCCATATCAATTGTTAGATTTTCTAATGACCGCATATCGCAAATTTTTTCACTCAGAATATTTTCATTACTGTACATGTGTAGATCAAGAACATATAAGCTTAGCTCATAGAAACTTGAAGGTAGTTCTTTTAAATCATTGTTATTTATATATAGTTCTTTCAAACTCGTAAGCTTTCCAATATCATTTGGAAGCGAAAGTAAGTTATTGTAACCTAACATCATTTGAAATATGTTTGGAAGTCTACAAATGCTATCTGGCAAAAACTGCAAATTATTGAAACTTAGTATCAGTGTTTCAAGGTTTGTAAGGTTACCGATACTTTCGGGAATACTATCAATTTTATTTGCTTTGAGAGACAGGTATTCCAAATTATTCAAATCGAACAGGTTATTAGGGATTACACGGATGTTGTTTCTACTCAATACAAGTTTTTTAAGCTTAGTTAATTTAGAAATATCTTCAGGAATTTCTGAGATTTTATTGTGGTGCAGTATGAGCGTTTCTAACTCTGTAAACTCAAATATTTCTTTAGGAATTTCGGTTAGTCCTCTATGGCTTAGATTAATTTTGGTAATCGCTTTTTTTTTAAAAGCAGTTAATTGATTTCCAGTGCTGCACTGGTTTAGAATGAGGATTAGTAATAAAAGCAAAAGATAAATAATTCTAATGTGAACTCTATCTTCGCGATTTTTTTCCATTATATTTCTCGGATTATTGATTCTTAAGTTTACAAGTAAGCATACGTTTTACTTAACTACGATTCTTCTGTTGAGAACACCATTCAAAGCATATATTTTTAAGAGATACATGCCTGTTGGGATATTACTTAATGTAATTGTGCTTGGTACGGTATTCATAGTCACTTCAATTTTTTGTCCATTTAGGCTATAAATTTCAACTGATTTTATATTGACACTACTGTTATGATATATAAAGATCGAGTTGCTGTAAGTGGGAATAGGGTAGATATTGAAATCATTTAATTCAAAATCATCTACAAAAAGGCTCCACCGATTTTGTGCAGGTGTTCCGCCCCAAATTAAAGTAGCTAGATAAGGATTGTCAATAAATGGATTTCTATTTCCTTGATTTTCGAATATTTTGTTGTTTCTATTGTCTTCAAAAGGCCCTGGAGGATCTTCGGCATTCCAATTAAGCAATAAATCAACCATATTTAAATCAATGCCAACTGGATTACCTACAGTTACAGCACTTGGTTTGCATTGATTTTGGTAACGTAAATACATATACATTAAAATTCTAGCAACATCTCCTCTCCAATCATCTCCAGGATACCAATTCGCTCCAATTGTACCAGATGCTTGTCCTGTACCCGAAGCAAATTTCTTATTACCCCTTGAACCATTTCGTTGAACGTCAGAAGCTCTTAAGTTATGTGCATCTGCTCCTGGACCAGAAGTACCTAAATCAGGGGTTGCAAGCGATTTTGCAAAAGTATGTTCTCTATTCCAGTCACCGGTATTGCCACCATTCAATTCTTTATCTCGGTTCAAATCGTCTGTAATATCCGCATTTGAATCGTTCCACCCATAGATTAGTAAAACATTTTGACTGTTAACTGGGTTTATGTCTGCTTGTTTTAAAACATCCCAAACTTGTGAATAAGTTAAGGTAGTTGTATGTGTGCTTGATATTTTGTTGCTCAATTCTGTTTTAAGCGGTATACCTGTTAGGTTTAAATTCACATTGTTGTAATAAGTTGGTATTCCTTGTGTTAAGGCAGAAATACTACTTAGAACAAAGATTACTATAAACCAAAAATATTTCATCCTTTACAATAGTTCAAATTCAGCACCAACTTTAATGTCGCCCATTATTTTTGATTTTAAGTTAGCGAAATCATGTAAGTCATGATCAAGCATATGGGTTGGCGAGATATTCTTTAGTGCATTAAACATTATTTCTTTTCTACCCGGATAGGTTTCTTCCCATTTGGTCAGCATTGCTTTGACAATTTGGCGCTGCATATTTGGCTGTGAACCACATAAATTACAAGGAATTATTGGGTAGTTTTTTATTTCAGAAAATTTCACTATTTCAGCTTCTTTTACATATGCTAATGGTCTTAATACTATAAATCTATCGTCATTTGTTCGGTATTTAGGAGGCATTGTTTCTAGCTTGCCAGCAAAGAATAGGTTTAAAAAGAATGTTTCTAATATATCTTCTCGGTGATGACCTAGCATAATTTTGTTGCAGCCTAAATTTTCTGCTGCAGTATACAGATTGCCCCTTCTTAGGCGAGAACATAAGCTACAGGTGGTTTTCCCCTCTGGCGTTTTTTCTTTTACAATACTATACGTATCTTCCTCAATTATTCTATATGGTATACCAACAGAAGTTAAATAGTTTGGAAGCACTTCTTCTGGGAAGCCAGGTTGTTTTTGATCTAAGTTAACGGCTACAATTTCAAAATTAAAAATAGACGCTTTTTGAATCTGCATCATTATGTCAAGCATGGTATAACTATCTTTACCACCTGATAAACAAATCATAATTTTATCTCCATCTTGAATCATGTCGTATTCATTGATGGCATTCCAAACCGTTTTCTTTATTTTTCGGTTTAGTTTTTCAAGTACCTGTTCTGCCTCTGTTTTCATCCAATAGTCTTAATCAAGCTACAAAAATAGGAATAAAATGAGCACAAAACAATGCTTATTTTGAATAAGCGGTTTTACTTAGTAAAGTCCTCTTTTAGCTAGTCTATCGTAGATAATAATACTTCCGGTAACAGAGACATTAAGTGATGTTTTACCAGGAAGTTTTGTTAGGTGATGACAACGCGCTGTTATGGCATCTGGAAGGCCATTATCTTCAGCTCCCAATAGATAGGATGCCCGAGGTGGATGGACAAATTTTGCCAGAGGCGTAACTGCTTCGCCCATTTCAATGCCTACTAATTGAGTGGAGTGAGGCATAGCACTGTAAAAATGGTCGAAGGAATCATATTTAAAAAACGGAATTTTAGACCAAGTTTTTGAAGTGTCAGAACTTTGGTGATTATATTTTCCATCTATTATAAATATATAGCTAGCCCCAAGAATGAATGCAGTTCGCCAAAGTGTTCCTATGTTGTGACTTGTTTTAGGTTGATAGATACCTATACCAAAAAAAGATTCTTCGTCGGGATGCCAATGTTGTTTCATTGCTGTAATTTAGTTTTTTTTCGCTTCAAAGGTTCGGTATGCTATCAATAAATCTTTATTATTGATTTCAGCACGGTAAAAGCCTCTCTTAATTGCCATCAATTTTGCTTGCTCGACAAGCGGCTGATTTGGGAATTGCTCATCCCTTAAAAAGTGCACTAACTTCAATATTCTAAAGGCATTGAACCAAACAAAGAAACGTTTCAAAAAGGCTGGTTCAGAGGTAGAGTTCGTTCTGATTTCTTCAAGGTTTAAATGAAAATTATTTTGTTCCAGGAAATCGATTAAACACTTATATTTAGCGGTTTTGTATAATGTGGTTCCTTTTAAATCTGATTGTTGTAATTGAGGAATAATCGCACAAAAGTCTTTAATTATCTCCCAAATTCTGAAATCATAAGTTAAATATTCATTTGTACTATTTTGAATCCAATCTGTAATGGCTTTGCCTGTTCCAAAGGGTACTCTGTCAGATGTTCTTGGTGAAGGTCTTACGGTTGTTGTGTTGATCTCTGTGAAATGCCCTAGAGCTATTATTTTATGTAAGAAATAAAAGTCCTCTCCAGCTTTTCGTTTGTTCATACCACCTTGTTTTTGATAAGCCGAAGAACGGACAGCCATACTTGAACCAACCGTATGAAAAGCGTAGGGCAAATTAGCATATTTTAAACCTTGGTTGTAATACCGTAAAAATAATTCATAGTTTATGATGCCTTCGTAAATATCATCATCAAAATCTAGACCGGCTATAGGGTGTTCGAATTTTATAGCTGCTCCAGGCGTTTTTAAATGGTCATTAAAATGATTTTCAATTGCCATAAAGTAGTTTTGGTCACACGTAGCATCTGCATCAAAGCATACAATGACACCATCTCTGTTAACCATATGAAAACGTGCAACAGCTTCATCCATACCAATTTTTCGAGCTAATCCAACTCCAGCATGTTTTTTGGGTAAATCAAATGCTCGAATGACATGTAAATGAAAAAATGGTTTGTTTAATTTTTGCCATTCTGCGATTGCTAGTGCTGATTTTTGATTATGATTTTTAATTTTTACAGATTGGTGTACGCCATGGTTAATGACGACTATCACTTCAGTTTGACAGTTGGGTGGAGTCGCTGTGGCCAAGCTATTAATAGCATCAATAATATTAGGTTCATCAAAACAGGGAATGACCACAATTAAGCCAAGATTTGAATTTGGTTTCAAGTCTATTTGTGGCGGTTGGAATCCAAATTTCTCTAAATAGTGATTCATTTTGGCGAAGATACTATGAAAAAATAAAAAAAACATGTTAATAACTCGCAAGGTTAATCTTACTTTTAATGCGTTCTGATTGTTAATTTTGTTGGCACTCGAAAAAAACTATGGCAGACGACGAATTAGACGATTTAAATGAAAATGAGGCATTGAATGATGCTGATTCGGGATCGGATTCTGGTGATGATGCTAACGTGATACCCTTATCTGGCATGTACGAAGAGTGGTTTTTAGACTACGCTTCATATGTAATTCTTGAGCGAGCAGTTCCCGCTATATTGGATGGATTTAAACCTGTCCAGAGACGTATCATGCATTCTATGAAAGAGTTGGATGATGGTCGTTACAATAAGGTTGCCAATATTATTGGAAACACCATGAAATATCATCCACATGGAGATGCATCTATTGGAGACGCCATGGTTCAGTTAGGACAAAAGGAACTCTTGATAGATATGCAAGGAAACTGGGGGAATACACTGACGGGTGATTCTGCCGCAGCTCCTAGGTACATTGAAGCACGGGTCTCAAAATTTGCAAAACACGTTGTTTTTAATCCCAAAACAACAGAGTGGATACCATCATATGACGGAAGAAACAATGAACCAGTTTTACTGCCTGTAAAGTTTCCTTTATTGTTGGCGCAAGGGGCTGAGGGAATTGCAGTTGGAATGGCCTGTAAAGTCATGCCTCATAATTTTAATGAGCTAATAGATGCATCCATAGATGTATTACGTGGAAAAAAAACAAATATTTTACCTGATTTTTTGAACGGTGGAATGGCTGATTTTTCTGGTTACAATGAAGGGCAACGAGGAGGTAAAATTAGAGTTAGAGCAAAAATTAGAAAGGAAGATTCAAAGACAATCGTAATTGATGAAATTCCTTTTGGAACCAATACAGGTACCTTAATCGATTCAATTATCAAGGCCAATGATAAGGGTAAGATAAAGATTAAGAAGATTGAGGACAATACAGCCAGTACAGTGGAAATACTGATTCACTTAGCCACTGGCGTCTCACCAGATAAAACCATAGATGCTTTATACGCTTTCACTAACTGTGAAATGTCGATTTCGCCAAATACCTCTGTTATTTGGGAAGGCAAACCTCACTTTTTAAGTGTTAACGAGATTCTTAAAATTTCAACCAATAATACCGTTGGTCTCTTAAAAAAGGAGCTTGAGATTCGTAAGGCAGAGTTGCTAGAACTTTGGCACTTTGCAAGTTTAGAGAAGATATTTATTGAACAAAAAATATACATTGATTTTGATGGTCGTACTTATGAGGAAGCGATAGAAATTACCCATAAATTGCTTAAGCCACATATCAAGCATTTGGCGCGTGAAGTAACAGATGATGATGTAAAGAAGCTTCTTGAACTGAGAATGCGAAGAATTACAAAGCATGACGCTGAAAAAGCTGATACATATATTGAGTCGCTTGAAGAAGAATTAAAAGCCGTTGAGGCTAATTTGGCAAATTTAATTGAATATGCCATCAGCTATTTTAAAGATGTTAAAACGCAATTTGGAGAGGGCAAAGAACGTAAAACTGAAATTCGAACCTTCGATAATATCGCAGCACGAAAGGTAATTGTTGCAAATAAAAAATTATATGTCAACAAAGCTGAAGGCTTTATTGGCTATAATTTGAAGAAAGATGAATATGTTCAAGATTGTAGTGATATTGATGATGTGATAGTCTTTTTTGATACAGGCAAAATGATGGTCACTAAAATTAGTGACAAAAAATTTGTTGGTAAAGGCATTATTCATACAGCAGTGTTTAAGAAAAACGATACCAGAACCATTTACCACTTTATTTACCGCGACGGAACAAATGGTCCGACCATGATGAAACGTTTTAATGTTAAGTCAATAACACGAGACAAAGAATATGACCTAACAAAAGGAACAAAAGGTTCTAAAGTATATTACTTTTCATTTCATCCTAATGGTGAGCAAGAGATTGTGACTGTTCATTTACGACCTCGCCCTCACCTGAAACGGATTAAATTTGAGATAGACTTTGGGAGTTTATTGATTAAGGGACGTGGGTCGGCAGGTAATCGCGTCACTAAAGAAATTGTTTCGAAGATTGTTCAAAAGGAAGTTGGTGCCTCTACTTTGGCTGCGCGGAAAATTTGGTTTGACCCAACAGTGTCTAGGTTAAACGTTGATAAAAGAGGAGATTATTTAGGTCAGTTCAAAGGAGATGATAAAATATTAAGTTTATATGCTTCTGGTGCTTATCGATTAACAAATTTTGACATTTCCAATCATTTTGATGATGATTTAATTCACGTGGAAAAATGGCACCCTGATAGACCATTGAGTGTTGTTTACTATGATGGAGAAAAAGAGTTACACTACGTTAAACGATTTGTTATTGAAACGCGGTCAGATAAAAAAATCAGTTTTATTTCTGAACACGAAAATTCAAAAATGGATGTTGTGAGTACAGGTTTCGATCCGATCATCAAAATAATTTATAACAAACGATTAAAAGAAACCAAAGATTTACCTGATAAAGAAGTACATTTGGCTGATTTCATTGACGTAAAAGGGATGAAAAGTCTTGGAAATCAATTAACCAAGTTAAAAGTTAAAGAAATTGAACTAACACATCCAATAGCTGGTGGAACACCATGGCCAACAGATGAATCTGATGCAAAAGCGAATGAAATTGAAAATCAAATAACAGATGATGAAGAGCCAATAGAAATGGAGTGGGATATGACAGATAAAAAGAAGTTAAATCCCATCAAAGACATTCAAGATGATTCACAAGCAAAGTTGTTTGGAAATGACGAAGAAGAATAGCACAATAAATATAAATTAAGGCGTTTAAAGACTATACTAGAACGGTGTATTTTACCACATTTTTATGATCATCAAGTTTATGTAATTTACTGCTATCTCTTCTAGATTATTGATTAAAAGTTTGTGTTTAAACAAATATCTTCTTGATAAAAAAAGATAATGAAAGTGAAAATTCTAGGTTCAGGCTTCTTGTATATTTATGAATTGCAGTCCACTATCTTCTAACAAAAATTAATAATTCGGCGCACAAATACTTGTTATCTTTGGACTCAAATTTTAAAGCATGACCAATCCATTATTACAACCTTTTCAAACGGTTTTTGAAACGGCTCCTTTTGAGGAAATAAAATTAGAACATTATCAACCAGCTATTGAAGCTGCTATTGCCGAGGCGAAAATTGAAATAGATGAGATTGTTAAGAATACCGAAACGCCAAATTTTGCTAACACAATTGAAGCATTAGAACGAAGTGGATCTTTGATGGGGAAAATTACAAGTATATTTTTCAATTTAAACAGTGCAGAAACGTCTGATGACATGCAGGCAATTGCGCAGTCTGTTTCGCCACTAATCACAGCATTTTCGACAGAGTTGTTATTAAATGAGCAATTGTTTGAACGTGTAAAATTTGTTTTTAAAAGTGAAGAAAAAACATCTTTAACTGACGAACAAGCTTATTTGCTGGAGAAAAACTATAAAAGTTTTATCCGCAACGGGGCAAATTTAAAAGGTAAAGATAGAGAACGGTTAAAGGAGCTAAATAATAAACTATCAATGCTTAGTTTAACGTTTAGTGAACATGTTTTAAAAGATACTAACGCTTTTGAACTGTTAGTTGAAAACGAAGCTGATTTAGTTGGCTTACCGGAGGGGGCTATGCAAGCAGCTAAGGCTGAAGCGGAGCAAAAAGGATATGCGTCAGGATGGCTATTTACAATTGATTATCCGAGTTATATACCATTTATGAAGTATGCTGAAAATCGTGAGTTGAGACAGAAAATGTATTTGGCTTTTGGATCGAAAGGATTTCAAGAAAATGATAATAATAATGAAGACTTAGTAATTGAAATTGCGAAACTTAGAGCAGAAAGAGCCCAGTTATTAGGATATAAAACCCATGCTGACTTTATTTTAGAAGAACGGATGGCTGAAAAACCAGCTAAGGTTTATGCGTTGTGGGATGAATTGATAACCTATGCTTTACCGAAAGCCAAAGAAGAATTAGCGGAAGTACAAGCGTTAGCTGACAGAGAAGGTGGGCCAAGCCCTTTAGAACGTTGGGACTTTAGTTATTATAGTGAAAAATTACAAATGGAAAAATTTGCCATTAATGATGAAGTATTAAAACCTTATTTTAAACTCGAGAACGTGATTTCAGGTGCTTTTCAAACAGCGGAAAAGCTATTTGGTATAACCTTTAAAGAAAGAACGGACATTCAGAAATATCATAAAGACGTTAAGACGTTTGAAGTGTTAGACGCCAAAGGTATACATTTGGCTGTTTTTTATGCCGACTTTTTCCCACGTCCAAGCAAGAGAGGTGGGGCTTGGATGACTTCATTTAGAGGTCAAAACAAATATGACGGCAGAGAACAAAGACCTCATGTTGCCATTGTTTGTAATTTCACAAAACCAACCGCCGACAAACCGTCATTATTGACTTTTAACGAAGTAACCACTTTATTCCATGAATTCGGTCATGCCTTACACGGTTTATTGGCCAACGGATATTACGAGAGTTTAAGTGGTACCAGTGTATTTTGGGATTTTGTAGAGCTGCCAAGTCAATTAATGGAAAATTGGTGTTACGAGAAAGCGTGCTTAGATTTATTTGCTAAGCACTTTAAAACTGGAGAAACCATTCCTGAAGATTTAATTCAAAAGATTAAAGACGGTATGAATTTCTTAAGTGCTTATCAAACAGTTCGTCAAGTGGGCTTAGGACAATTAGATATGGCTTGGCACGACAGGCAAGAAATTCCCAATAAGTCTGTTTATGAAGTAGAAACTGAGGCAGGAGCAAAAACAGCTTTATTTCCTGAAGAAAAAAGAACCATAACATCTACTGCATTTTCACATATTTTTAGTGGTGGGTATTCTGCGGGCTATTATAGCTACAAATGGGCAGAAGTATTAGAAGCAGATGCATTTGAATATTTTAAATTGAATGGTATTTTCGATCAAGTAACGGCTTTAAAATATCGTGAAAACATTCTAGAAAAAGGCGGAAGTCAGCATCCAATGGCATTATACAAAGCATTTAGAGGTCAGGAACCAGATTCTAAGGCCTTATTAAGGAAGAGTGGACTCATTTAGTATAGCTAGCTGATATTTTGAATTGTACCAAGCTGTAGGTCAATTTCTAATAGGTTTCTTTCAAACTAGAAGATGTTCGGTTCTGGCATCCTGAATTAACATAGACAAAAATATTTTTACAAGAACATACAAGATATAACATGAGAAATTTTGAATTTAAAAATCCAACAAAAATCATATTCGGAGCGGGTGAAATAAAAAAAGTAGCTAATGAAATTCCAAAAGACGCCAAAGTGCTTTTGCTATTTGGCGGCGGTAGTATAAAGAATAATGGTATTTATGATCAAGTTATATTAGCACTGAAAGGTTTTAATGTCGTTGAGTTTGGTGGCATTCCTGCCAATCCAGAGTATGTGGTTTTAATGAAGGCTTTAAAGGTAATTAAAGAGGAGGATATAACTTTTTTACTTGCAGTAGGAGGAGGTTCAGTCATTGACGGTACAAAATTTTTATCGTCAGCAGCTAAGTTTGATGGAGGAAATCCTTGGGATATTTTAGATAAAAAAATTCCGACTGAAAAAGGGATGCCATTTGGCACCGTGTTAACTTTGCCAGCTACAGGGTCTGAAATGAATTCTGGGGCGGTTATTTCAAATGCTGCTACAAAACAAAAATTAACCATGGGAGGACCTGGTCTATTTCCCGTTTTTTCTATTTTGGACCCTACTGTCGTTAAATCAATTCCGAAACGACAGATCGCCAATGGCTTGGCAGATGCTTACACACATGTTTTGGAACAATATATGACCTTCCCAGCCGGGGCTGCATTGCAAGATAGAATGGCAGAAGGGATTCTTCAAACATTAATTGAAGTGTCACCTGTAATTTTAAATGATCCAGGCAACTATGAAGCCGCTTCAAATTTCATGTGGAGTTGTACTATGGCTCTAAATGGCCTCATTCAAAAAGGCGTACCAACAGACTGGGCCATTCACATGATGGGGCACGAATTGACAGCGTTATTCGGAATTGATCACGCTAGAACTTTAGCAATTTTGGCAGGTTCACATTACACGTATAATCTAGAAACTAAAAAAGAAAAATTAGCCCAATATGCCAGTCGTGTTTGGGGAATAACTGACGGAACGGTTGAAGAAAAAGCCAAATTAGGGATTGTGAAAACGGTTGACTTTTTTCATACTATCGGCATAGATACAAAATTGTCGGACTATACCAAAGCATTCGAAGGCGCTGGAGCAGAAGTAGCCAAGAGACTTACTGGTAGAAATATGGTAGCACTGGGAGAACATGGCACTTTAACGCCAGATGACGCTAAAAAAATAGTAGAAATGGCCTACTAGCTTTTTCTGAAAGACATAACTGAAAAATACCGTTTGTCTGTATCGGTATAATAATATTTAAGTGATGTAATAAATTTACTATTGTAGGAAAATACCGTCTCTATTTTTCTTCATTTAATTGAAAACTTCAAAAGCCTTGCTATATTTGCAAAGTAACCCAGCAAATTTGATATGCGACTAGGACAATTAGCCAGAAAACTCGATAAAAAACCTCAAGAATTAATTGATTTCTTAGAAAAAGAGCACAAAATAAACCTTGACTCGGACTTGAATACGAAAGTAGAAGGAGTAGCGCTTGATTTATTATTGAATACTTTTAAGGTAGAAGAAGAGGAGGGAAAGGTGCCAGTTAAACAAGAGTCAGTTAAAGAAGAAGTTGTTTCAGAGCCTATAGAAGAAATTGCTGAAGTTCTGTCACCAGAAATTGAATTAACTGAAGAAGAGATAGAGGATATTGCTGCCAAAATTGTGGTAGAGGAAATTTCTGATGAAGAAATTGATATTGAACCTGCACAGGGAAATATTGAAAAGATTGCTCGCGTAAGTGAAGATGGAGAGGAATTACCAGAATTAATTATTGAAGATGGAGTTATAAAAGCCCCTAAACCAGAATTAGACGGCTTTAAGGTAGTTGGTAAAATAGAACTACCAACTGTAAAGAGAGGTATTCAATTTTTAATCACGAATAGCGGCGATACAACAGATGTGACGGAAGCTATTTTTGAAAAAAGAAAGATTGAGCGAGAAGTACGAAAGAAAAAAGCTATTGAAGCCAGAAAAGCTAGAAAAGAAAAACAAAAAAACAAAGCCAAAAGGAAAACCCTGACAGAAGCTGATAGAAAGGCTTTTGAAGTAAAAAGACAAAAGCGAAAAGCAGAAGAAGCAGAAAAGCTGAAACAAGAAAAAAAGCGCCGACATTACGAAGAACATGTTCAAAAGAAAGCAGCTGCCACAGGAGCCAAGAAGAAGAAAAAAGAGATTGAAAAAGCAGTAAAAAAACAAAAAGCGCCCAAACAACCTGAACCAACAACTTTGTGGGGAAAGTTTAAGAAGTGGCTAAATACATAGCACAATCAGTAGATAGTAGTTTTTGAATTATTGCTATTTCTTTTGTATGACATTTTTTAAACTTGTGTTGTTAAGGGCCATTATACTACTTGAGTCAATTAACAACTAGGTAGGGAAACTAATTTTAAGAGAATTTCCATGATTTTAACAGCAAATAAATAAAGGCGCCTTAAAGCTGGTCCACCAATACCTTATACAAATCAACCATTGCTCTAATATCTTTTTTGTGCACAGTTTCATCAGGGGAGTGAACATGGTCTTCTGCAGCGCCAATAAAACACCAATCGAAAGGAAGATAGGAATGTTGAAGGGCCGTACCGTCACTTCCTCCAGCGCTTTCTACTTCTAATTGATACGGTATTCGACTATGTTTTGCAATGTCAATAATTCTATCTAAAAATACTTTTCGTGGTATTCCTTTGTCTCTCATAGAAATGGCCACCCCCTTACCGTGTTCAACACCTGCTGTAACCCAAGTAATATCTGAAATCAGTGCTTGATGAATACCATAATTATCTAATAAATACTTACCAATAAATCCAACTGAACCGCCACCAGTTTCTTCGTAGGTTGAAAAGGCAATGGCGCCATTCTTTATAGTTTTTGCAAGTTCCAAAGCCACAAAAACCCCCAATCGATTATCCATGTATGGTGATTGGATATAGTTTTCGTCTTCCCTGAAGTTTGGTTTAAAAGTTAAAACTGTTCCCCGTTCAATAGTGCGATCAAAAATTGCTTTAAGTTCATTAGGCCCATCCGGGTTTTCAATAATCATGAGTTCAGTTTGAATTTCTCCCAAACTATCTTCTCCTTCCAGGTCCATGCCATCTATAGCTTGTGGTCCTCCTATTTTTATTAAGTTATTATCGTATCCAACTGTGTACCCAATCGTATCCATATGTGCAAATATTGCAGTTTTTGGCTTGTCGCCAAACACAAGAATAATTGTGTCTTGAAAGCCTTCTCCTTCTATTATGGTAGGCTGAACTGCCCAATCCTTTTGATTTGTTTTGATATAGTTTAGAATAAACTGTTTAATACGTGATTCATCTCCACTTGCGCCTCTTACTTCTGTTAATTTTTTTAAAAAAGAAAAATTCATTTAATCGCTTGTTTTTATTTTTGCCGTGTGTATAGATTTTATAGCGTCTATCAAAAATTTGGTTTTTGACCTTCTGATTTCAAAAGAAACTTTTCCTAGCGCTCCTTCAAAACCGTTTTGAATCTCGTTTACGTCGAATTTATTTAAAAGATTCATTACAGTACCCATGTCGGCATAAGGAAAAATAATTTCAAGGCTGTCAGTAATGTATTTGGTTTTTATTTGGGCGGTGTTAAGTGCTTCCTTAGTAGCTGTTTTATAGGCCGTCATTAGTCCACCTACACCCAAGTTTGTCCCGCCATAAATTCTCACAACGGCGACTAAAATATTTGTCAAATTAACAGCGGTAATTTGTCCGAAAATTGGTCTTCCTGCTGAATTAGATGGTTCTCCGTCGTCTGAATATCTATCTGT
>JAWWDX010000040.1:0-15590 GCA_033719695.1 Putridiphycobacter sp. | reverse complement strand
GATGCGGTTTACTTTGCACCCATTGTGTTAATAATTGTTGGTGCGATTTCAGCAATTTATGGTTCAGTGGTTTACATTACTCAGCCGTCAGTGAAAACGGCTTTGAGTTATTCAAGTGTAGCACATATGGGTTTCACCCTAATGACTTGTGGATTTGGTGTCTATGCGGCAGCCATGTTGCATTTAACAGGACATTCATTCTATAAAGCACATGCCTTTTTATCCTCTGGTACCAATATCGAAAAGTCTGGTGCTAGTAAGTACAATCAGTCTCAGAGATCTGGACATACTATAAAAATTTTGCTTGGTGTTTTAACCTCTCTTGGAATTTATATTGGTATTGCCTATTTGTGGAATTTTGACTTCGAGAAAGATATAAAACTTTTGGTTGTTGGTGGAGTGATTGTCTTAGGGTTGAGTCAGTTATTGGGGCAAACATTCGATTCCGGCCTAAAAAGAACTGCTATTAGCATCATTATGCTTAGAGCTGTTGTACTTACCATCTCATTTTTTAGTTTGGAATCATTAATGCATGCCCTTTTGGCTTCGGAACTACCACATGCTACTGCTGTAAACAGCACATTTGTAGCACTAATGATATTTGTGCTGTCAATTTTCGGAATTGTCATTTTTGCACAAATTTTTGCACCGCTAATCAAGCAGAGCAAGTTCACTTCTAATCTTGGTATTCATATAAGAAATGGGCTCTATATAAACGTCTACTTCAATAAGCTTATTAAAGCCTATAAAAAGTAATATTTAAATCAGAAGAAAAATTTAAAGTTATGACTAACAGTAATTTAAATCAGCAAGCTAAATATAAAACAGCGGTAGATGCAGCCTGTGCCAAAATTGCACCATCATGGTCGCTCGAAAATATGGTCGCAGTGAATCCATACATGGGTATGAGTCATCAGTCATTCTCTAGCGCCGCAAATGCCTATCATAAAATGGCAAAGATAGACTTATTGATGCCAATGACTTTTTACCTACAATTAAAAACAGAAGGTAAAATACAACATGACGATATTGAAGCAGCATTAATCAAGAATGGGCATAACGATACAACAGTAAATGAATTTATAGAAACAGCTAGTTCAATTGAAGACAATCCGCTAGCAGAAAAAGAATTTTTCGTCAAAACAGTAGCAGAAACTTTATGCGATATTTCTGGAAATGATTGGCGTAGTTTTATACTTGATCGCATTTCAAACTGGGCAGCCGCCTATTTCGATAAAGGACAGTCATTCTGGAAGACAACCAATCAGCATGACAGTATGTATGCGGCATGGTTAGCAGATGCAATTGTTGACAGATCACCAAGCATCATGGGTTTGAAAAATTTTACAACCGAACTCAAACGTGCACCAAAAAACCAAGAAGAAGCCATCAACTTAGCTTTAGATTCCTTAAATATCTCTAAAGAAAATATTGATACCTACCTGCATGCACTTTTATTGAAGTTTGGAGGTTGGGCATCTTATGCAGCTGGAATCGATTGGGATAATAACTTGTACGGTGGCACAAAAACGAATTTAGAATCTTTTTTAGCCATACTGCTTATTTGGGAAATGTGTTTACTTAAAACACATAATAATTCTGAATTAAAGTCAAAATGGGAAGCAAACTTAAGTCAAATAGCTGATCACAAAAATATGCAGCAGTTCAACAGGCGAATTGCTATCAATTTGATTTTTCAAGATGCCTTAGATTTCTCACGGGAACGTGAATTACTTAAACAGTTTAATGCTAATATACCTCTTGATTTCAATGTTGGTAGACCAAAAGCACAAGCCATTTTTTGTATAGATGTTCGCTCTGAGATATACAGACGACAGTTAGAGCAAGTTGACAGAAATATAGAAACTATTGGGTTCGCTGGATTCTTTGGCTTTCCAATAAGTATCAAAGGAATAGGACAATCCGAAGGAACAAACCAATGTCCGGCTTTAATTCCTTCTGGACCAATAGTTCAAGAAACCTTATCAAATAACACAAAACAAGAACTTGCGAGAAACAGACGATTGGCTGGTTACCAGATTGATAAATTTTGGAAAAGGTTTAAAACAGGAGCCATATCAGGGTTCAGTTTTGTGAGCCCAATGGGCTTATACTACATTTTCAAGTTGATAACTGATTCGTTTGGAATAACACGACCGTCAGCTAATCCTAACACAAACAGATTAACCAAAAAGGAATTAGCACAAAAGACGGTTGATGTGAGTACGATAGCTATAGAAGACCAAGTGGCTATGGCTAAGGGCGCGCTGACCGGAATGGGATTAACAAAAAACTTTGCGCCAATAGTGTTAATTACAGGGCATGGGAGCGATACTGTGAATAATCCACACGCAACAGGTTTGGATTGTGGGGCTTGCGGTGGCCATTCTGGAGCGGGAAATGCTATGACAGCCGAAGTGGTGCTTAATAATCCAAAGATACGAGATATACTAGCAACAGAAGGAATTGAAATTCCTGCAGACACCTATTTTATAGCGGCCTTGCATAACACAACAACCGACAACATAACGATTCTAAGCGAGCACCTTGTGCCAGAAAGTCATCAAGCACATCTTGAGTCCTTAAAAAAAGATTTGTCAAAAGCCAGCAGTGCCACTCGTCATGAGCGTGCTACGCGGATGGCGATCAAAACAAATGCGAACACAGATCAGTCGGTCATTGCCCGGAGTAAAGATTGGTCAACGGTTCGACCAGAGTGGGGGCTAGCTGGATGTAATGCTTTTGTAATTGCACCGCGTCAAAGAACTGCTAGCATCAGTTTAGATGGTAAGTCGTTTTTACACAATTACAGCTGGGAAAATGACCACAATTTTAATGTGTTAGAGAGTATCATGACTGCCCCAATGGTTGTTACTAGTTGGATAAATTTGCAATACTATGCAAGTACAGTCGATAATCAAAACTTTGGATCGGGAAATAAAAACTTGCACAATGTAAAAGGAGGTTTCGGGGTATTAGAAGGAGGGTCGGGCGACTTAAGAATTGGATTGGCAATGCAGTCAGTGCACGACGGTGAAACTTATCAGCATATACCTTACAGATTAAAAGTCATCATTGAAGCACCTACTACAGCTATCAATCAGATTTTAACAAAGCATAAAAATGTGAAAGCACTTTTCGATAATGAGTGGATTGGTTTACTAACATTAAATGCTGATGGAAAAATTGAAAAACGGTACACTAAGAACCTCAATTGGGAAGATGTGACTGTTAATGAAAATGCCTATGCAGAGGTAAAACCTAATATAAAAAACAAAATAAACGCTTAAAAAACAAAAACATGGAAGAAACAACTAAAAACATCAAGTACATTATTGAAGACAGTAATTTATCTGTACAAGAGACAAAGAATGTAATCAATACATTAATTGATAACCGCATTAACATGTATAAAATAAATTATCTGAAGGCATGGGAAAAAGACCATTCAATTTCGTCAAAGGACTTAAATAAAACTGTTGCACAATTAAATCAGCGCAGAAAAGAATTGATTGAAGAGATTGAATCTCAAAAGTCATCAGAAAAGACAGTGTCAATTAACACAAGTTTTGGTTTAGATTTTGCGGAATTGAAACAAACAAAACAAAACTAAGCGTTAATGTGAAGACCTTTTTTGAAGGGCGAACATTGGTGATTGCGACAAAGCACAAAAAAGAATCAGTCATTGCGCCATTACTAGAAGAGACCTTAAGCGTAAAATGTATGGTGCCCAAAAATATCGATACCGATATTTTTGGCACTTTTTCAAAGGAAGTGGAGCGTCCTCTTTCACCCATAGATACAGCTAGGAAAAAGTGTTTTTTAGCTATGGAAATGACTGGTGAAGATTTGGCCTTGGCAAGTGAAGGTTCCTTTGGACAGCATCCAAGTATCATATTTCAGCCAGCCGACGACGAGTTGGTCATGTTGTGCGATCGAAAAAATAATATAGAAATTATCGGTCGTAAATTAAGTACGGATACAAATTTTGGTGGTGCTGCAGCTACAAACCTATCAGAATCTTTAGCCTTAGCAAAGCAATTTGACTTTAATTCCCATGCCCTAATTTTGAGAGCAAATGAAGTGGATAAGCCGCTATACAAAGGTGTTAGTTCTTATACCGACTTTGAAAACAAAGTGAATTCAATACTATCAAAAAATGGATCTATTTGGATTGAGACAGATATGCGTGCCATGTATAATCCTAAACGAATGCAGGTTATTAAGCTAGCAACTGAAAATCTTCTTGAAAAAATATCTAGCCTTTGTCCTAATTGTCACGTCCCAGGCTTTTGGGTAACAGATGTTGTACCTGGCCTACCATGCAGTGCGTGTGGGTTTCCAACAGCATCTACTTTGAAATACCATTACAGCTGCAAACACTGTAACCACAGCACCTACAAAATGAATCCTCACGGTAAAGAATATGAATTGCCGCAGTTTTGCAATTATTGCAATCCTTAACAGAGGTAATGCAACTATTTATCTGTGTCCTTTTCACGGTTCCAAGGAAGCATGGCAATGCCCATTCGCAAATAGCATCTATCAATTAGCGACGTAAATATAAGTCCTGTAGCTAAAATGATAGGAATGATGACAAAACCATTCATCTCAAAATAAAAACCAACTAAAAAAATAGCTAATAGTATGCCTAATAACATCCTAAATTGCCTATCTACAGACCATTTTCTTTTTTTAACAGGTTTTGAATGAGCGACTAAGTCTCCTATTTGTTTTTCTAAAATGAAGACACTTTCAAAGCCTGTGGCATTCAGTTTTGTTTTAATAGTTTTAGCTCTTTTCCCTGTTTGACATACCAAACAAATAGTCATGGTTTTATAAGGCTCATAATCTTGCTGCTTATATTTTGAGGATGGTAGATTGATTGAGCCAGGTATACTAAAATCTCTAAATTCTTTCGGTTCTCGCACATCTATAAGAATCGCTTGTCGTGTTTGTTCTAATTTCATCTTATTACATCAATTCTGTTATATAACGATAACTAAAGTACTAAAAATACTGAATTTCAGTTAATGCAAAATGAATTTTGAATTTGTTCAATTTCAAATGGTCTGTGTAACAAATATTACGATAATTGATATTGATTATTCATTACTTTGTGAACAGAAATTTTTTTCATGGAATTTACAACAGTTTTAGGATATATAGGAGCCATGTTAATTGGTGTTGTATTAGGGTTAATCGGCGGGGGTGGCTCTATTCTTACAGTGCCAATTTTTGTCTATATTTTGGGTATATCTCCAGTGCTTGCAACGGCTTATTCCTTATTTGTGGTTGGGACGTCGGCATTGGTGGGGGCTATCAGAAATGCACAGAAAGGTATGATTGACTATCGTACGGGAATTGTGTTTGCCATTCCAGCACTAACGGCAGTCTATTTAACCCGAAAATTTGTTATTCCAGCTATTCCTGAAACACTGTTTGCAGTTGGCGACTTTGAAGTAACCAAAAGTGTAGGGATTATGGTCTTTTTCGCGATTATTATGCTATTGGCTTCTTATTCAATGATAAAAGGTCGTAAGAACAATGAAGTAGATGAAAATCAAATTGTGACTTACAATTATCCCATGATAATTTTAGAAGGAGTCGTAGTTGGCTTCTTAACAGGCATTGTAGGTGCTGGTGGAGGTTTTTTAATTATTCCGGCACTTGTTCTACTGGCAAAACTACCAATGAAAAAAGCCGTAGCCACTTCATTAATGATTATTGCTATCAAATCTCTAATCGGTTTTATTGGTGATGTTCAGAATATTCCGTTGGATTGGACTTTTTTAATATCTTTCACTTCTATATCCGTAGTAGGAATTTTTGTTGGCATATATTTAAACAAATTTATTGACGGACAAAAGCTGAAGAAAGCCTTTGGTTGGTTTGTCCTAGTCATGGGAATATACATTGTCTTAAAAGAACTATTATAATCACTTAAAAAATTAAAACATGAAAACAACAACCGTATTATTAACTGCCATTTTATTAGGATTTACAGCCTGTTCTCAAAACAATACTGAAAACTTAGCGTCAACAGAGCAGACTAGTACACAAAGTCAAGATAATGAACAGTCTGTTAAAAAGGTCTCAAAATCTGAATTCAAAGCCTTTATGGCAGAACATACCGACTATACCTTAATTGACATTAGAACACCACAAGAGTTTAATAGAGGTACCATAGAGGGCGCCATTAATATTAACTATAATAGTCCCGACTTTCAAGCAGAGCTAAACAAACTAGATAAAACAAAACCAGTTTTGATGTTTTGCCAAAGTGGCGGTAGAAGTGGGCGCGCTTTACCTGTTTTTAAATCGCTCGGTTTTGAGCAGGTACTAGAATTGCAAGGTGGTTATGGTAATTATTAAAAATTTGCTCTATAAGGTTAGAAAAGACCATTAGCGTTTTTGTAATATCAATGTTGTCATGCAACGTTCGTTGGCAACATTAACTGTCTTTATAGGTTCTACCAAATCCAGGCCATGGTTCTTCATGAGTTTTTCAAGTCTATCTTGTTCAAGCAAGTATCGAAATGATTCATCCGGCAAATAAGCAATGCCCCCTGAATTGGTGTTAAATGGTTTCTTTATAGCGAAATTACTCGTCATCCGAATAAAAATTTGTCCCTTTGGCGCCAGTAATTCAACAAGCTTTGAAAAAAGTAGCTTAAAATGGGCATGTGATTTCGCAAAGTGAAGGACGGCGTTTACAATAATATAATCATACTGTGTGGTGATTGAAAATGATTCTATGTCTGAATGCATTATTTTTTTTGCCATGTGTGGAAGTTGCAGCCTCAAAGAAT
Organism: Putridiphycobacter sp.; assembly: GCA_033719695.1. Classification (GTDB taxonomy): domain Bacteria; phylum Bacteroidota; class Bacteroidia; order Flavobacteriales_D; family Crocinitomicaceae; genus Putridiphycobacter. The sequence goes on along the minus strand of JAWWDX010000040.1, from coordinate 8,778 downwards.
CAATTATATCTGGATTTGGATCGAAACCCGTTACATCAAAACCCAGATTATCAAGGGCAATTAGGTTTCTGCCTGATCCACACCCTGCATCTAATACCTGTAGTTTATAGTTTAGGTTTCCCTTAAGTATTTGGTCTAGAAGATACAGGTCGATACCCTGAATCAAATCTAGCGTTTGTGTATTGTCCATCATTTACGTTTCGAAATCCGAAAATAAGAGAATTTCATAAACTATTCATGTATCCAGAAAACAATGGTAATTTAAAGTATACAATTAATTTGAAAACTATAAATTTGCATCAAAATTACAATCATGGCAGCACAAGAAGATAAGTTGAAAGATATAATTGGTCACGCTAAGGAATACGGATTCGTTTTCCCGAGTAGCGAAATTTATGACGGCTTAAGTGCAACCTACGATTATGGGCAGCTGGGTGCAGAATTAAAAAATAATTTAAAAATGTACTGGTGGAAAGCCATGGTCCAGATGCATGAAAACATAGTTGGTATTGATGCTGCAATTTTTATGCATCCAGACACTTGGAAAGCCTCTGGTCATGTTGATGCCTTTAATGATCCATTGATTGATAATAAAGATTCTAAAAAAAGATATCGAGCGGATGTTTTAGTAGAAGAGCACATTGAAAAAATCCGTCAAAAAATAGATAAAGAGGTTGCGAAGGGCTTAAAGCGTTTTGGTGATAATTTTGATGAAGTAGAGTTCCGCAAAACAAATCCAAATGTATTGCGAAGAGAAAGCGAAATTAAAACAATTGAAGATCGTCTGCGAGAAGGACTTGAAAAGGAAGATTTACCAGCAGTAAAGCAATTGATAGAAGATTTAGAAATAGCTTGTCCAATTAGTGGATCAAAAAACTGGACGGATGTTAAGCAATTTAACTTGATGTTCTCAACTGAATTGGGTTCTGTTTCAGGTGAGTCGGCCAAGATTTATCTAAGACCAGAGACAGCGCAAGGTATATTTGTGAATTTTTTAAATGTTCAAAAATCTGGAGGGATGAAAATTCCTTTTGGTATTGCACAAATTGGGAAAGCGTTCAGAAATGAGATAGTGGCGCGCCAGTTTATATTCAGAATGAGGGAATTTGAACAAATGGAAATGCAATTCTTTGTACGACCTGGTGAAGAAATGAAGTGGTATGAATACTGGAAAGACTTCAGAATGAATTGGCATAAAGCCTTAGGTTTTGACATGTCGAACTACCGCTTTCACGATCATATTAAATTGGCTCACTATGCCAATGCCGCGGCCGACATTGAGTTTAATTTTCCAATGGGCTTTAAAGAATTGGAAGGTATCCATTCAAGAACAGATTTTGATTTAAAACAACACGAAGAACACTCTGGTAAAAAATTACGATATTTCGATCCAGAAATCAATGAGTCATATATTCCATATGTGGTAGAAACATCAATTGGTCTTGATAGATTATTTTTAGCCGTACTTTCTGCAGCCTACAAACAAGAGACGTTGGATGATGGCTCGGAAAGAATAGTTTTAGCAATCCCCGCCGCGCTATCGCCTTATAAAGTAGCCGTTTTACCACTTACAAAAAAAGATGGACTGCCTGAGCAAGCGAGGGCCATTATTGATGACCTTAAAGTTGACTTTGCTTGTCAATACAATGAAAAAGATTCAATCGGAAAACGATATAGAAAAGCAGATGCCATTGGCACACCATTTTGTGTAACGGTCGATCATCAAACTTTGGAAGATCAAACCGTGACTATTCGCGACCGAGATTCAATGGACCAGGAAAGAGTGGCTATTGAAAACTTACACCAAATAATTGACCGCAAAGTAAACATGCGTTTACTTTTCAAGAAGTAGCAGTTATTTTTCAGGAAGTACAAAATCAAAGGGTAGGGTAAATTTGGTAAACCCAACACCTTCCTGTGTTTTGCTGTCAGGTTTCCATTGCGGCAAAGAATCTACAAGTCTTAGCGCTTCCTTAGATAAATATTCAGAAGGGGAATCTTTAATTTTAGCTCCGAATAATTGACCACTTTCATCCACTTTAAAAGATACTAAAACTCTGCCTTCGTGTCCCATCAAAATAGCTTTTTCTGGGTACTTTATATTGTTTTTGATGTATGTTTTTAACATCTGATTACCGCCAATAAAGGTTGGTGGTAGCGTTCCAGATGGTAAGCTGTCAATGGTTATACTTTCAGTAGTCAGATTTAAACTATCGGTATCATACATAATCTTTGTTCTGGCATAATTTGATTCACAAATATGCATAGGGTTTACATAATAACTGGCTTTATATATTTTAGCCGCTAAAACAAAAAGCGATATTTTTTCCACCAGTTCCAGGTTTGCAGACTGATTGAAGAACTTTGTCAGTGTTTTTCCTAATTCCATAGGTTTATAACAATTCAACTCCCAATAATTTATTTCATGCAAAGTAATGTAGACTTGATTTATCAGTGCTTCGTATTTAGAGGCAGTGGTACTGCTAATAATTTTAAATACGGTTTGCTCAAATGAATGCATATTATTATGGGCTACAACCCCCAATTTATTGAATTCTCTGTATTCTCGCGTGAAGTTTTTGGTGTATTCTTTTTGCTTGCACTTCATTTTGTGCGTGCTATAGTCTACGAATTCCTTAACATTGTCAAAAGTTTTATAGTTTCTTTTGGCATATACTAACAATTCTGAATTAGCAGTTTGATAGTCAATATTATTAGCTGACATTAATGAGTCTAAATAAAATTCAACAGCTAATTCACTGGGGTCATGTATGGCAAATAGCCCAAAAGACCATATCGCCATTATTGGTAATAGTAAATGTGTCATCTTAAAATCATAGGTATCGCAGTTTACGGTGAGTTTCAATTAAGGTTTCGCTTTTTTGCAAAATCTAAAGTATCACACAGATTGCAGATAGTACTAATACCATAACCGTGCCTAATTATAGTCTATTTTAACGTTTATTCTTTCTGTATTTTTGAGAAGCACTTGTTGTTTTCTTTCGCTTTTCAGCTAGCCATTTTGGTATGTCTTTATGGCCATTTTTTTTAGATACTTTTCCAACAAGTTTTTCAGCCAAATCCGGCCGACCAACGCTTTGTAATTTATCATTTATCCATTGCTTGTTTTCTGGCTTGTGCCAAAAGAAAAAACGGTGCTGATCGGCTTTGTCTTCAGCAGACTTAGGAACAAAAGTTGGTTTCAACGTGTATGGATGTACCCCTGAGTAATATATCACAGTCGCTACCGTCATAGGTGTTGGGGTAAAATCATTTACTTGCTCTAATTTAAAGCCCATATCTTTTGTCTCAGCTGCCAAATTTGCCATATCTGCCTCTTCACATCCTGGGTGCGAAGAAATGAAATATGGAATTAACGGTTGGTTTAAATTATGCTTTTTTTGAATTTTATCGTACCGTTTTTTGAATTCATGAAAATGCTTAAACGACGGTTTTCGCATAATTCTAAGGGTGGCATCAGCGGTATGCTCAGGAGCCACCTTTAATCTCCCTGAAACATGTCGCGTGATGAGCTGTTCCATGTACTCTTCAGATGATTTGTCGTCGAGCAATTTATTATAGTCTTTTACCAGCAGGTCATATCTAATGCCCGACCCAACAAATGCTTTTTTGATTTTTGGATGAGCATCTACTTTTTTATAAATATCGGTTAAGGGTTGATGGTTGGTGTCTAAATTTGAACAAACAACAGGGTGAATACAAGAGGGACTGACACATTTTTCACAAATGGCTTCATCAATGCCTTTCATTTTGTACATATTTGCGGACGGGCCACCCAAGTCAGACAAATAGCCCTTAAATTCAGGATGTTTGGTGATTTCATCTACTTCACGCATGATAGAGTCTTCACTTCTACTGGCAATAAACTTGCCTTGATGAGCCGAAATAGTACAGAAACTACAGCCGCCAAAACACCCACGGTGCATATTAACCGAAAATTTAATCATTTCGTAAGCCGGAATGGCACCACGTTTATTGTATTTCGGATGGGGCAGACGGGTATATGGCAAATCAAACGACTGATCCATCTCCTTTTCAGTCATTGTTTTATAAGGAGGATTTATAACTAAGGTTTTATTACCTGTTTTTTGAATAATCCTTCTAGCGTTTAGCTTATTAGATTCTACCTCAACAACTTTAAAGTTGGAAGCATACTTTATTTTATCAGCAAGACATGATTCATGGTCATTTAAAGTAACGTCTTCCCAGTTTTTATTTTTTGGCAATTCTTCAGTTTCCTCAATGAGCCAGCAGGTTTGCGGAATAGTTTTCAATGACTGAAATGGCACTCCTTTTTTAAGAAGTGCAATCATGTCTCTTAAAGGTTGTTCTCCCATGCCGTAAACTAACATGTCAGCACCGCTCGTTTCTAATATCGTTGGCATGAGTTTGTCCGACCAATAATCGTAATGTGTTACACGACGTAAAGATGCTTCTATACCCCCAATTACAACGGGCACATCTGGAAATAGATCCTTTAAAATCTGCGTGTAAACAGTGGTAGCATAATCCGGTCTGAAACCAGCTTCACCGCCTGGCGTATAAGAGTCAGTTGAACGTTTCCTTTTCGCTGCAGTGTAATGGTTAACCATAGAGTCCATACAGCCCGCTGTTACTCCGAAAAAATACTTTGGTTTTCCAAATTTTTTGAAATCACGTAAATCATCCTGCCAATTGGGCTGAGGGACAATGCCAACTCGTAAACCTTCACTTTCAATTATTCTACCAATGGCAGCAGGTCCGAATGAAGGGTGGTCGACATAGGCGTCACCTGAAATCAAAACCACATCCAATTCGTCCCAACCGTGCAGTGCTAGTTCTTTTTTGGTAATGGGTAACCAATCATTTAAAGGCCTTTTCTGGTAGCTCATAGTGCAAAGGTACAACTAAATTATCCAAAGCATTTTCCTTTTCTCTTCCTGATTTTATTTGATAATTGAAATTTTTTGAGTGATGGGAATTGAATTGGATGGGTAAAGTGTTACAAAGTACATACCTGATGGAAGAGCAGAAACATCAATTCTGCCTTCTCCAACTGCAGGGTGTAAAACTAATTGTCCAAACTGATCGTAAATTTTTATATCCATCATCAATTTACTCTGATCAAAAATAAAAAAGTCAATGGCGGGATTAGGATAGAGGGGATGAGTATTCAAGTTAATTTCCTGTGTAGACAATCCTTGCCCATCTGCAAAAAGTTTAAAATCGTCGAACGCAAAGCCATCTTCTGTCACAAAGTTATCGGACACCAATTTAAACTTGAATTGTACATTGCTAAATCCTATATAGTTTGACAGATCAACTGCCTCTAAAACCCAATCGGATTGAAAATTATCGTACAACGGTTGGTCGGTATCTTGGAAACTGCCACCTTGATTTGTATAGTTGCCGCATAAAGGAGACCATGTATTGCCATTGTCTGTAGATGCCATAAACTGTAAGTAATCATAGTCGTTTTCAATTTCCCAACGCGCATAAAACTGTGCATACGCATAAGTTGCTGTCGATAAATCAAATGATTCATTCAATGTAAAATCACTATTGGTATTATTTGCATAATTGGCGTTGGGACTATCGGTAATAGCTGTTGAAGGACTGACAAAGTAATTAGAAGTTAAGCCCCAGTTACCTGACCATGCCGACAAGTTATTACCATTATCTGAAAAGGCGGTTTGACCCACGCCAAATGTTTTGGTGATGGTATCGTTCCTCGTCCAATTACCAAAATTTGTTTTCAAAATATAAATAATCTCGTCTCCAAAATTTAGGTTCGTATTTAAGGTAAAACTGATAGAATCACTGGCTATGTCCATTAGGTTTATATTGTGGGTGTTGCTACTGCCTACACTCGAGATATTTTGAATAGGCTGTATGCTAATACTCGTACTACCATTGGTCAGCCCTAGTCTTTGGTATTCATAGTGAAAATACCCTGAAGAAAATGCAATGTTTGGGGGGTCGGTTTCATTTGAGACGCCATAGTTGTGCGGTAAATGTGCATTGACTAAATTTTGCCACACGTTTTCTTTACAAATAGGTATAATTCTCGATTGGCTAGGCCAAAAACCGTCGTTATTGTTGCCAATTTCAGGTGTAAGCGCATAAATTTTCGGTTTTGTTGCTAAATCACCATCATACATCCAATCATCAGAATCACCTGCTGCAGGATATAGATTTGAACTTTTTGTGGCTGTGTAATTATTAAAAATAACTTGATGATTGGCGAACGTTTGAAAATAGTCGTGGTCAGCACTAAACGCATTATTTGCCCAACCAAACGGAAATAGCAGCATATTACCATAAGTATGTGCATTTAAAGCAAAAAGGAATTGATGGTTTTCACAAAAGTGCTTCATTGCTTGCGTTTCTGGCTCGGAAAATCCATTAGTTCCTGCATATGTATCGTTGTTGACATTCGGTGATGTACCACTCACATTCCATTGGTAATCATAATTTCTGTTTAAATCTACACCGGGATTTGATGTGCCTACATTTCGTTTGTTCTTGCGGTGCATACCGCCACCGTTTGGGAAATTGACTTCATTTTCTAGGTAACCATCAGGGTTTAACATGGGTACAAAGTAGAGCTCTGTTTGATTGATGATGTGCGCTATTTCAGGATTAGTAGCGTAGTTCTCTAATAGATACCACATATAAAAAATGAGTTGAGATAAACTTGCTGGTTCTCGTGCATGGTGTATGGCTGAATACAGCACTTGTGGTTCGGCTTCGTTAGTGTTTGGATTGTCTGATATTTTAACCCAATATATAGGCCTGCCTTCGTGCGTTAAAAAAGTGTCAATTGCTGCTCTTGTTGTAATTAAATTAGGGTAGGTTGACGCCATGGCATCCAACTCATCTAAATATTCTTGATAAGTGTAGTATCCTGCATAAGTACCTAAATGAAAATTAAGAGGGGTGATAGGATCAAAAGCGGGTTCATTACCACTGCAGTCATCTCTAGAGCCATTATCTTCGGAGGCTTGACTTCTTGTTGTATAATAAGTTTGAACATCTTCAATTAAAACTTCATAATCGAAATTATTTGCCTGTAAGGCTTGAATTTGTTCTTGTGAAATATCTGTAATTAACCAAGTATTTTGCTTGCGAGACCCATGGTCGGCAGGTATGCCAATGGATTCCAAATCTTGAAGTCTGGTATCGGTGACAAAAATTTTAACTTTCGAATATGACATTTGAGTCATTCCAAAAAGAGAAATCGAAAAGAAGACAAACAGTAAAACGGCTTTCATTGGCTTAATTTGATGTCTAATTTAGGCAAAAAATGTATCTTAACGAATTAAAAATATGCCAAGGCTTGTTATTCTTATTTATTTTTTGGTGTTGATTTTTCCAATTTATTTTTCATAAATCTTCGCACCAACGCCATCAATGCTGCTATAGCAGGTATAATATAATAAAAGGCCCACTTGTTCCAGCCCTCTGTGATGCTGAAATATGTCACAGCTACGAAAGAAACGATTGCCATGGCCCACCAAAACTGTTCTAAAATCTTATTCAAACGTGCTAAATTCATTGGTTGTATCAGTATAAATTAGTGAAAAATTAGTCATTGTATAAGTACTAAAAGTTTCATCTGCTATAAGTCCAGTTCCTTCTGCAGTGGTATTAGGACTTTCTACAAAGAATTTTTTAGTTGTTCTTATTTTACGCATACGTTGATCCCAAAATAACTCTTCCGTTTTCAATGTTTGCTGCTTTTCATGATTGGTAAATATAACGTTATTTCTAGCAATTATGATATTTTGAAGGGGCTTTAATTCTGCATATTCAGCACTAAGCGTAGAGATAAGCTCTGATTGTTTAGAATAATATTTAACTGTTAGTCCGTTATTGAAAATCGTCATAGGATTATCATTACTATAATCCTCCATTTTTGCTGCTATAATTTCATAGCGAACAATACCTGAATCAGAATAATAGGAATGAAAGTCTGTTAGTATTCTATCAGGAGTTTCAGTATTAGCTGTAATGACTTTTACATTTTGTAAATCATTTTCACATGAAACAAACATTCCCGCCAAAACTATGGCAGGAATGTAAAATTGTAGGTATGAAAATATACTATTCAAATTATCTTACTGTAGTGCTTTCACCCCAACAGCTTAAGCTAATTGATGATCCTGCAGATTTTCCAGCGGCAAATGATTCCTCAGTGGTTGGCGCTGCATTAGCATATTTTGAAGAATATGACTCACCTGCGGCAGATGCTTTTTTCATATAATCGTCAGCTAACCAATAGTTGGCTTTTCTTTCAAAAGTAGTTTCACCACAAGAATTAGCTGTTGAACCAATAGCACTTGCACAAATTAGCATGGCTTTTCCTTTATATTCACCATTTACTTTTTTAGCCATATTGAAAGCAGCTCGGTAACTTCTTGCACTTGCTAATGAATTTGCTAAATAATATCTGTATTTATCAATATTCTCGCCTTCTTCACCTTCTAATTCTATGGCCTTTTCGTAATAGTTTTGTGCTTTAGACGCATTGCCTTTCTTCGTAAAGAAATTTCCTTGTGAAAAGTAAGCCTCGGCCGTTGGCGCAATGGCAATTAAGGTATCGGCTAATTGGCCATATAAATCAGAATCATCACAGCCTCTTCTTTCTAAAATACTTAAGAACGCTTGAACTTTTCCTAACTTTTCTTCTTTTTCTTTCGGCAATGTTTTTACTTTTTTACCAAGTACCTCTGTCAGCATTTCACAGTCTTTTGCCAATTGTGTGAAATAGTTATC
>JAWWDX010000039.1:0-15703 GCA_033719695.1 Putridiphycobacter sp. | reverse complement strand
TTTATAAATTGTTGATGGCACAATGGCTGACGAATATTCGCCATTCCCTAGGTTCCATTCCCAAGCTACTGCTCCAGAAGAGGTATTTTCAAATTGAATCGGTAACCCTTCTATCATTGTATTACTGTTGTTTACAACATTGAAATCGGCCCTTGGTGTTTTTATAACAACATCTACTGAACCTCGAATATTGTATGTACCACAATTATCTGAAACCAGCACATGATACTTTGTGGATTTTTCGGGTTTAACGGTAACAGAAGACGTTGTTTCTCCAGAATGCGGCCAATAGTATGAAAAATTACCTAAACCACCATTTCCACTAGCCCATATCTCAACTTCATCTCCTTTGCAAATTAGCACTTCTCCGCTTGTACTCACTGTTAGTACATCTGTTAATACAGTTACTGTTATATCTTTACTAATCACTTCTCCACAAAAATTTTCTACCGCTACGGTATATGTTTCAGTTGTATATGGCGATACTTCTATCGTTGAATTGTTGCCAATTCCAACAGTGCCACTTGTCCATGCATACATATTTTGGCCTGACCCACCTTGGGCAAGCGCAGATAATATGATTGGGGTGTTTGGGCACAGCACTGCTGTATCATTTGTTGTATTTAATACGAAAGGCGCGTAGGTTGGCACAAACACAGTTGCGCTAGCTGTAACGGGAACACTGTTACAATCGTCGGCAACTGTAACAGAAATAGGTGTTGACACAGTGGGGTTGAGTGAAATACTTTGTGTTGTTTGCGTATTACTCCAATTAAATGTATATGGTTCTACACCTCCAGAAATGATAGGCATTAACGAAACTAGATCTCCCGAACAGGTAGCCGTGTCATTAGCTAAAGTAACAATAAGTGGATCAACCTCTCGAATGATTAAGTCCAGTTCAATAAGTGTGCTATTTCCACAGGGATCTGGTTGGTCTAAAATTAATTTAACCGTTTCATTACCTTCAATCGTATTGTCAGCAAAAAAGTCAATATCAAACGATACAGTAGATTGGCCAATTGCAAAGTTAATGCTGGCTGGCACGGCAGAATAATCTATCCCTTCTGTGGCTGTTCCTGCGGTACTCAATGGGATTGATAATGGCTGATTGATTTGACTGGCATCTCTTTTAATTGTAATTGTAGCCGTCTCACAGCCTTCTGCTGCTTGCATATTATTGTTAAAAACATTTTTGGCAAAAGCGGACGATATTTCAACTGGTTTCGGACTAGTTAAAGAGTTTGCTTCTAAAAATATGCCAGAATCGAAAGAAGGATCTCCAACGTCTGCTATGGCCATTTTCAAATGATATGTTTCGCCACATTGAACCTCCGCTTTGGCCTCTATTACTGTGGTAAAGCCATCATACTGAATGTAGAACGCAGAACCATTCTGTGGTCCTGTATTACCGTTTCCATTGTTTACAAAATAAGCTGAATTGGTGTTGGCATTTACATTATCAATGGTAACGGGTGTATTTGCGGTTCCTGGAATGGTAGCCATATTATAAGCCCCTCCAAAACCAGGACCTGTTATAAAAAAAGCAAATATATCGTTATACCCTTGATTCACAAATTCAGGGTATTCCTCTGATCCAAAAACATATCTGAAACTGACACTATCACTATTGGGAACAAAATCGAATTCAAGTATAGTGGCATTATATGTGTTCTCACCAGCTATGGTTGTTAGTTGAGCATTTCCGGGTGAGCTATTATCCATTCCAGCACTCGGTAAATTGTTTGGCCCATGAGGCCCTTGTTGTGCTCCAAACAAGCCAGTATTTGGTATAACCGTACCTGTTGTTAATACAATGCCTGTATTCAATCCTAAGTTCGTGGCGGAACCGTCAAAAGACCCTATGGCATCTGATCCGCCGGTATAAGTTACGTTAGATACTGTAACGCCATTTCCTACCAAAACATTTTGTACTAATTGTGTTGGTGTCAAAGCAGTACTTGTGGTCAACTGAGCAGTTAACATGGTACTGTACAAATAACTTACAGCAAAAATTAATATATTTTTTGATAGTTGTGTCATTTATCTCAAAACCAGAACTTATTTCTGTCTTAAAAATACGTATTATTTTAGAGACGGTTGTTTCAATTCATATACAAAACGTTAAATTGTACTAATTATTTAGTCACTGGTAATGGCTTTGTTCAGTTTCCCTTCACTTTGAACGTAAAATATGTCTAAATTTGGGCACTGATTATGTTTAAAAAACTAAGCAATATTATTAGAAAATGGCGTGAAAAGTATAAGTTGACTTATATGAATGCTGATACTTTTGATGTCAAGTGGAGCATTAAATTGTCGTTTATTAATTTTTTAACACTTTTAGTTTTTCTTATTTTCATTATTTCAATCTCAACGTATTTTTTACTGGTTTATACACCACTAAAAAGATTTACATTCGAATCGGTTTCAATGTACACGCTTAACGACCAGCAAATTAAAAACAGTAAAGCTATAGTAAAAGCCGAAAAACTATTAGAACAGCACGAAAAATATAGTGAAAACTTACGAAAAATATTATTGGATGAGCCATTTGATGACACCGCAACTTTACGTCAAATTGACACCCTTGAAGGCGCTATTCAAGTTGATTTTGAGAACTCTGCAGCCGACTCAATATTAAGGAATAAAATTGAATCTAGTTTACTGGAACCTAAGAATGAAGGAGGTCCATTTCAAGCAGATTTTTTCATGAGTCCTGTTTCAGGAACTGTTTCAAGGTCAACTAATTTTCAACAAAAGCATTATGGAGTTGACATTGTCACTAAAGCCGACGAACCAGTGAAAGCCGTATTGGAAGGCTTGGTGGTGTTTGCGGGATGGACTAACAGACAAGGTAATGTTATAATCCTTCAGCATCAAAACAATCTGATTACTGCATACAAACACTGTTCGGTTTTAATGAAAGCTGAAGGTGACTTTGTTCAAGCAGGCGACCCAATTGGTATTGTAGGCACTTCTGGTGAGCTAACAGATGGTCCGCATTTACACTTCGAAATATGGCAAAAAGGAGTACCTCTTAATCCTCAGGAATTTATTTCGTTTTAAGTCTGTATTTTTAAAAGAAAAACTACCATTCGCATTAATTGTTTAGCAGATTGTTTATTTTTGAGCTTTTAAATTAAATTCAACCTTAGAAATGTGGATTAGGCTATCACAAATTATTTTACGAAACAGGATACTCATCCTAAGTATATTGTTAGGCTTAACCATTATGTTTGGGTATTATGCCATTAACAATGTGAAAATGGATAATAAGTACGGCACCATGCTGCCGCGCGACTCAGATGCCAAACAAAACTACCTAAAACTAAAAGCGCTCTTTAGCGAAAATGAATCGCTCCTCATATTTGCGATAGACAATAAAGACTTATATACCCTTGAAAAATTTAATGCTTGGTATGAACTTGGTAAAGCACTTCAAAAATATGATGCTGTAGACTCCGTGTTTTCAGAAGCACATATATATCAACTATCTAAAAATACTGAAGAGAAAAAGTTTGAGCTTGACAAGATCATTAAACACAAGCCCGAACGTCAGAAAGACTTAGATAGCTTGAAAAATGTTATTAAAAAGAATCCCTTTTACAATGGCTTGATTTATAATGACAGCACTGGCTCTTCACTAATGATGGTATTCATAGATGAAAACATCATGAATGACATGAAAAAAGCAGTGGTGTTACTTGATATTGAAGCCACCGCTAAAACGTTCGAACCCATTTTAGGTGAAATAAGAGTTTCGGGAATGCCGCATATCAGGGTTTCGGTCGGTGAAAAACTTAAGGCAGAATTAGGTCTGTTCATAGCCTTAACAATTATTGTAACCTCTCTTCTACTCTTTATTTTCTTTAGGTCGATCAAAATAGTTGTGATTTGCAATGTGGTCGTTTTTGTAGGCGTGATATGGTCGCTAGGCACCATTGGCTTCTTTGATTTCAAACTATCAATTTTAATGGTATTAATACCGCCATTAATGATTGTTATTAGTATACCAAACAGTATTTTCTTAATCAACAAGTTTCACCAAGAAATCAAAGATCATGGAAACAAAGTTAAAGCACTAACAAGGGTCATTCAAAAAATTGGAAATGCCACTTTTTTAACAAATTTGACAACAGCCATGGGCTTTGCCACCTTTATTTTTACTAATTCTGAACGCCTATTTGAGTTTGGATTTATTGCTGCACTTAACATCATTATGGTGTTTGTATTGTCAATAACTATTCTTCCAATAATTCTAAGTTATTCGGCTATACCAAAACCAAAACATCTTGAACACCTTGAAAAACAGTGGCTGCATTTAGCAGTTGAAAAGCTAGAATATGTAACTCTTTACAGACGGAAAATAATTTTCATAGGGGCAGGCATTGTTGTTTTAGTAGCCATTATTGGTGCCCTTAATATTAAAGCTACCGGAAATATTACGGGCGATTTGCCACAAGACGATCCCATCACAAATGATGTACAGTATTTACAAGATAAATTTGGGGGATCTATCCCTTTTGAGATCCTGATAGACACCAAAAAGAAAAATGCCTATTTGTATCGTTTCGACGAATTAGAAGCACTACAGAGAACCCTGAACGATTATCATGTATTTTCAAAGTCCCTATCCGTTGCAGACGGTGTAAAAATAATCAATATGGCCTACAGTGGAGGAAACCCTGAAAGGTTTGAAATTCCTACACTCAGTAAAATGAATAAGTTCAAACCTTATCTAGAAAATGCGTCCAACGACGCAGGTAAAAATCCGTTTGTAGACTCCACCAATATTTACACACACATCACCCTTCAAATTCAAGATTTAGGTTCATACGAGGTTCAAGAATTAATAGATACATTAGGGCCAGTTCTCCGCTCTATAATCAACCCAAAAAAAGACGACTATTTAACTGCCTACAATACTATCATTAATGCTTCTGGTGATCCTAAAAATGAAGCCCTCAGTAGTTTGTATTTTGACAGGCCAGAGATTTATCAAAATCTCATCACTATCATTAGTAAAGATGATGAGGCCCTAAGAGATGAATTTCTGATGGATGAGAATAAAATATATGCCTACCACAACAATAAAAACTTTAATGAACAATTGAAGTCCGCTATTGATTTAGAAGAATGGGAACTAGTTTTCACAGGAACGGCTGTTGTGGCTTCTAATGGTACTCAATACCTAGTAAATAATCTGTTTACATCTTTAGCAATTGCCATTGTGCTTATAGCCATTTTAATGTCGCTTCTATTCAGGTCGTGGAGAATGGTAATTATTTCACTAATCCCAAATTTAATCCCATTATTGACTACAGCAGGCATAATGGGTATTTTTGGTATTCCAATTAAGCCCTCTACATTACTGGTATTCAGTATTGCATTTGGTATTTCAGTAGATGATACGATTCACTTTTTAGCAAAATTCAGACAAGAATTAAAGCATCACGAGCATGATTTAAGACGTTGTATATTAGTGGCGCTTAGGGAAACAGGCATTAGTATGATTTACACATCTATAGTTTTGTTTTTTGGCTTTTTAGTATTAGCATTTTCACAATTTGGAGGTACCAAAGCATTAGGTATTTTAGTGTCCTTAACGTTGCTAATTGCCATGCTGTCTAATTTATTAATTCTTCCTTCATTACTATTGTTCATGCAACGTAAAATGTCGAATAAAGCTATAAGAGAGCCACTTTTTGAGCTATATGATGAAGAAACAGATATTGAGTTAAACCATCTGGAAATAGAAGAAAGTTTAGAAAAATACAAAGCCAAAGATCTTAAACAACAGAAAAATGATTGACCTCTTACCATACCAGCAATCAATTGAAAATGCACTTACAAACATTCCTTTTTCTTCTCAACCATCCAACTTATACGATCCGTTAAACTATTTTCTAAAAATTGGTGGTAAAAGAATGCGACCAATTTTAGCGTTGATGGCTTGTGAAATGTTTGGTCAAAAATATGAGCAAGCACTTAATGCGGCGATAGCTGTTGAAATTTTTCATAATTTTTCGCTAATACACGACGACATCATGGACAAAGCGCCTTTAAGAAGGGGCCAAGAAACAGTTCATAAAAAATGGAACGATAATATCGCGATACTCTCTGGAGACGTTCTGTTGGTGAAAGCTTACCAAGAAATTGAAAAGTATGAAGCAGAAACAGCACTAGCATTATTAAAGATTTTCAATAGAACAGCGGTGGAAGTATGTGAAGGCCAGCAGTACGATATGGACTTTGAAACTGAGCAGTACGTTTCAGTTGAACAGTATATTGAAATGATTAAAAATAAAACAGCTGTATTATTAGGCTGTAGCCTTGAAATGGGAAGTATTGTAGCTGGCGCTACTATTGATGATTATCAAAACATTTATGAGTTTGGTGTTAATTTGGGAATAGCTTTTCAGTTGCAGGATGATTTACTTGATGTTTACGGTGACCAGAGTAAATTTGGCAAGCAGATAGCTGGAGACATTATTGCAAATAAGAAAACTTTTTTATGGTTAACAGCTTTGAAGGATGCCAGTGCTGAGCAAAAACTTGAGCTTAACAGCTTATTGAAAGAGACCAACCCTTCAACAAAAATAGACGGCGTGATAGCAATTTACAATCAGTTGCAAATTAAAGAAAAAACTCAAAAAAAAATGCATCAATATTATCATGCTGCACTTGAAAACATTAACCGTATTTCTGTTTCTGAAGCAGCTAAAAAGCCTTTGCTGTCACTGGGTGAATTTTTAATGCAGCGAGATCATTAACTCCTCCAACTACTGTTGCTTAACGAAAAACAATTTTTCCGTTGAGCCACTCGGGGTCAAGTTTAGCATTGTACTTTTTATAAAAATTAATAGCTGGTTCATTCCAATCTAACACCTGCCATTCAAATCGGCCAACTTTTCTGCGTTTTGCAATGTTGTAAACCTTATCAAAAAGCAATTTACCAATTCCTTGACCTCTCATGTTTTCTGTCACTAAAAAATCTTCAAGGTATAGACAAGCACCTTTCCACGTAGAATAACTTGTATAAAACAAAGCAAACCCAACAACTTTTTCTTCCACTTCTGCAACAATACAATCGAATAATTTGTTATTGCCAAAGCCATCTATTTGCAATTGTTCTATTGTATTGACGACTTCGTTCTCTGCCTTTTCGTAAATGGCTAATTCGGTTATTAAGGAATGTACCGCAGCCATATCATTAGGGTTAGCAGCTCTAATAATTACTTTCAAATCCATCAGCTAAAAGTAAAAAAATACTTGGTTCTGGCACCACCTATTTGACTTCAAATGTCAATACTTTATTATAATAATGTCATCTGTGGCAATTTTAAAATAACTATTCGCTTAGGATCACCATATATATGTCACAGCTACCGATTTTCCATAAAAAAACACATGAAATGTTCCTTAAATGCTAAATTTCTGAACCATTAATTTTGTCAATAAACCTGTTGTATTTGCCTTTATGCCATAGACACAAAAAATGGACTTACTTGCCCGGTATAGCTTAGATCGTTTTGACTTTAAGTACTTTGTATCTACAGTATGCTCCTCATCCATAGAATATATTAAAGCATGACCTGGGTGCGCATTCTTTAGGTCAATATTAACAAAAGTGTTTTCGCTGTCAGTTACATAGAGTTTCTTCTCTTCTTTGTATAACAAAGAACAATAAAACTGTGAACTGCCAAATAAACACAAATACGAAGGTGTTTTGTCTTCTGACTGAGCGTAGGAAAACGCCACAGTTCGCTCGGTAGTAGTTATTGTCTTTTGATTGTTTGCTAAGGCCACATAATACAAACCATCTGCCTTTAATTCTAATATCATCTTATTTGGTTTATCGTAGTAAAGCCCTGATAGAATTAACTGATTGCCATCATATTCGAATTGAAACAGATTTGATTTTGAGGGTTCACTTCTTGCAATTACGGAACTAAAAGTAGATTCATATGTTTTAGGTGGGTTTGATTCCAAAGACGGACATGGGAACAATGTTTTTCCAATAAAGTCAAGCAAATACTCTTGCTCATTATCTAAGCTTAACTTTTCAAGGGAATAATTAAGCACGGTCGCTCTGTACTGCCCTTTATTCAACTGCCATTGAGTTGCTGTTAATATGTTCGACCCATTACTTGTAAATTTTGGTATGCCTGTTTTTTTAAAATAAACATCCTGATCATTAACGCTAAGCTGCAATTTAAAAAAACGAACCTCATCTGACTCGTTAAGTACTTGTCCAGCATAGAAGGTTTCTGTATTGTTTTCATATTTGCTAAACACGAATACAAAGGCATTATTCGTAGCGACAGCATATTTTAAATCCAACACATAATCACCCCTACCGATAAAGGTATTGCAATGTGCTTTTAAATTGATGGAAACCCTATCTAAATCACCTTCAGTATCCACTTGATATAATACAAGTTTATAAACACTATTATTGGTATTTACGAAATAAGATAATAGGTATGAAAAGTCGTTTTCTTCATTAGCAAACCCAGCTGTTAAACCATCTCTGCAGTCGACACTTGCGCTATTTTTAACCGACCCATCAGGATGGTAGGTGGTAACCGTATTACCACTGCTAATATATTGCCCTATTCCAAGATTAAAACTAATTGTAGACATACCTACATATCCTCCTTTTGTAGGCGCAAAGAAATGGAACCCTCCCCACTGTGCTTCAAAAGTTTGTGCAAACGAATCATTAGCCAGTAAAAACAAGATTAAAAGCAGTAAAATTCTCATCATAGCATTTCTTCAAATTTAAATGTATTTACAGTTAAATTCGCATAAGGTTTGAACCGTTTATTAACAACTAAATACTCATAATTCTATTATAAAGACGATCGAAAGTTTTGTATATTTAGTGAATGCGATTCACTTTTGTTTGCTTTGCAGTAGTTTTTGTATCTGCAGCCTGTCAGTTGAATACTAAACCTAAACGTCTTACACCCAAGACAATTTCCTATTTAGCGCTTGGCGATTCATATACGATAGGCGAATCAGTAGATGAAAAATACCGTTGGCCTAAGCAACTGTGTGCACAGCTATCTACATCCACCTCTATTGTTGAAAGCACCATTGTTGCCAAAACAGGCTGGCGAACTGATCAATTATTGCAATCCGCTAATAAACGGATAGATAATAAACAGTACGACATAGTTTCACTTCTAATTGGTGTAAACAATGAGTACCAAGGTGAAGATCCAGCCAGATATGAACCAAAATTCAGAGCATGTTTATCATTTGCCATTAAGCATTGTAAAACTGGTAAAAATGGCGTATTTGTAGTGAGTATACCAGACTATGGCTTCACCCCTTTTGGTGCTCCAAATCAAATGAAAATATCAGAGCGCATAGCTAAATACAATAGCATTTGTAAATCTGTTTCCAACGAAGAAGGGATTATGTTTATAAACATTACACCTATTTCTCAACTTGGCACCTCACAACCTGACCTTGTGGCTACTGACGGCCTGCATCCCTCGGCCAAACAATATAAATTATGGGTTAACGAAATTATGGAATATTTAAATTTTGAATTTTAAGATTTCTAATTGACAATTGTGTCGTACTTTTGAGGCAATAGATTCAAATTGATTGCCAGACATTTTTTTAATTGTCGCCTGTTGCTAGTACTTCTAATTCAACAGGTTGATTATTTCCTTGGCCCGCCTCTAGCTCCACTATATTGCATGGCCTCTCCTTTACCAAAACCGTAGCTAAAACCAAGGGTAATAAACCGACCTCGTTGCCCGAAACTATATAAATAGAAATCTTCTTGATCAACAACTGTTTCTCGGAACCTAGATGCAAATATATCTCTCACACTTGCATTCAACACCCCTTTTCCATTTAGTATTTTATATCGAAATCCTGCATCTGCAAAAACATTAGCCGAAGTAACACCTTGAACTGTTCTAACACGCGATTGATAGTTACCTGACAGTTCAAAATCAATTTTTTTATTTAATTTAAACTTACTTGTCAATTTTCCTTGCCATTGATCGCTTGTAAAGTTGAAATCTTGTGTATCAAAAGTTCCTTTCCTGACAAATATGTTGTAGTTGACATCTCCATTAAAGGTTACAATTTTGTTTGGTGTATATTTAAAATTTAACTCAGCACCAACCGTGTTTCTTGTTCCTAGGTTGTTTGGTGTGTAAGTATTTACACCATTTTCGAACACTGAAATTTGCTCAATTACTTGGGTTGTATATCTATCGTACACATTAAAATTGAATGATGTTTTCTGGAATATAAATATACTTCCTACCTCATACGAATCGGTATATTCTGGTAATAGGTTCGGATTACCAGTACGTATATTAAAATTATTACTAATGTTAAAGAATGGATTTAAATCCCATAATCTTGGCCTGTATATTCTCCGTGAATATCCTGCTTGAAAGGAAACGCGCTTATTCAGTTTATAGGAGGTGTGCAAAGACGGAAATAAATTGATGAATTTTTGTGTATTTTGTTGATTTGTATTCACTAAAAATGTCTGCAAATCAGTATGTTCAACTCTTAACCCCAATTTAACTCCCCATTTATCTTTTTCGTATGCCCCTGTGCCATAGGCACCAAAAACATTTTGACTGTATTCAAAAGTATTTGTCAATCCTTCATTCACCGTATACACCCCTGCAACTTCATCTTCAACTTGATAATTATTACGAACATCATTTACAGAATACTGTACACCAGTTTCCAGTGTAAAAGTTTTTTTAAAAGGTTTAACATAGTCTAAGTTAAAAGTATTTCTACTTTCACTAAATTGAGTAGATGTTAGTTGATCTTCAAGAATACCTGACCCTAAAATAACCGAGTTATCGAAGTCCGAAGACTGTGTCTTTCCAAAATAATTTCCAATAAAACTAAAGTTCAAATCATGGTCTTTATCATCTTTAAAATCTCTTTTATATTTTAGTTCATATTGGAACTTAGGATTTGTAGCTTCAGTACTTTCTATTCTATTCCATTGTCTGACAATTTCATTTGACGAATCCAAAAGTGAAAACTCAGTTTCTGATGGTTGCTGTTCAACCTCGTAGGCAATACTGCCCGACAAAGTAATCACATCTTGCTTCGTTAAGTAATAATCGGTACCTAAAATTAAATTATAAAACTGTTCATTTCTATAATTGGTACCATCAGACACCAACTCTGTGCCGCTTACTAAATCTCTATTAATATTATTGTTATAACGTGGTAACGAACGATAGCCTGCACCTAATTGCGTGAAAACATTAAATTTTTCTCCCCGTCTATTTAAACTAAATCCAATACTGTGGTTATGAGGCCACCCTGTATTTACAGAAACGGAACCATTAATACCTTTCTTCTCTTCTTTCTTTAAAATAATATTTAAAATCCCCGAAGATCCCTCCGCTTGATACTTTGCAGATGGATTAGTAATTACTTCGACTTGACTAATCATATCAGCTGTAATTGTACCCAATGCATTGCTGCCGTCGTCGGCCAAAACTGAAGGCTTTCCATTAATTAATATTTGAACACCGCTTGCACCTCTTAAAGTCACATCACCCTCAATGCTTACATTTACCGAAGGTACATTACTCAGTACTTCTAGAGCGCTAGCGCCTGAATTCGTTAAATCGGTACCCACATTAAAAACACGTTTATCCAACTTAAATTCAGTTGTAGATCGTTCACCAACTACTTGCACTTCATTCATCATTGTATTGTCTTGCAACAATACAATATCAGGCACATTTATAGTAGACGTCTTAAAAGCTAACGTTTCAATTTTAGCTGTTTTATAACCCACAAAACTAAATTCCAAATAACTTTTAGCAGCCTTTGATTTAATAACGTATTCTCCCTCTAAATTACTTGTTGTACCAGCAATAATAGAGTCAGAAACAACCGATTTTAGTAGCACCTTAACAAATGGCAGCGGTTCATTATTATTGTTTATAGTTTTACCTTTAATAGTGTATACTTCAGGTTGTTCCTGTGCATGACCTACAACAGTGAATATCACTATCAATAAATGGAATACTACTTTCATATTGCTTTCAATCTTTAAAGAATAACATCAACTATTTGTTGAACTGGAATAAAAACCCCTTTTTTTAATAAAATATACTTTTCAGTTGTTGCCCAAACGGTCGTTCTAACTTCCTTTAAACCTTCATCTGAATTAAAAATAATACTGACTTTTTGATGGTAAGTATTTCCTAATGCGGTAGCCAGATGTAATCTCGTCTTTATGGCATCCTGTTTTTCTTTTGATGGCTGAGTAACTGTGTTCTTTTGCGTGAAATGCAAACTGCTGATGTGCTCTTTTTCAATTAGTATGGCTGTCATAAAATTTCAGTTTGTAAATTTATGATACAAATATCTGTCAATTGAAAACAATTGCCAAAATTAATCTACCAATGCGGCTCATTGATATCATGAGATAGACTTTTGACTCAATGAAGTGGTAAATGATGTACTTTTGTTGATTATTGATGAATTCTTACAGTTAATAGTGACTTACCCATATTTGATAGATAATATTTGTCTGCTTGATACAATTTATTGACTTTTGGTATATATATGGGTGTAAACAAAAATAGGAACTTAGTTCTGCAGATTTTATCGCTTTGGGTTATTTGGATCGTTATTCGGTTTCTCTTAACCAGAGCGGCTTATGAATTGGACTTGTTTATAGTTCAAAGTTTTTATTCATTGATTGACATTGCCATTGTTGTCACTATCAATGTCCGCTTTTTGATACCAAAATTTTTCACACAAAAAAAGTATCTTTTCTATGCTTTATTGAGTATTTCAACAATAACCGTATCGTTGTTTTTTGTTTATTCATCTTTATTACCTTGGGGTCAGTGGTATCAGGATTACACAAATTTAAAAATGTCTGAATACAGAGGGTCAGATGGTATTCATCCCATAAAATGGCTGCCACGCTTGGCACCACTTATTATTGCTTTTCTGGGCAGTTCATTGATTGAAATTTTGAAGTACGCTAACAAGAAGGAAACAGAAGTAACTCAAGCCGAAAAAGAAAAACTGACCACAGAATTGAAGTTTCTAAAATCGCAGGTAAATCCACATTTTCTATTCAATGCATTGAATAATATTTACAGTCTCTCTATTACAAAATCTGAGGAAACACCAGAAAGCATCATGCAACTGTCGGAAATTTTGCGTTATATGGTCTACGATTCTAGAGAAAATGCCGTATTAGTTGAAGACGAATTAAAGTATTTGGAAAACTTTATTCAATTAATGAATTTAAAAGATAGTACAGGCCTAAACGTGACATTGGCAGCAGACATTCAAGTGAAAAACATGAAGGTAGCACCGCTCCTATTTATCCCCTTTATTGAAAACGCATTTAAACATAGCAAAATTGAAAATGATAAAAATGGCTTCATTAGTATAAAACTTGAAACGAAAGGCAATGATATACTATTTTCAGTAAAAAATAGCGTGCCTGAGAATAGTTATACAAAAGATGATATTGGTGGAATAGGCATAGCTAACACCAGAAAAAGACTGGAAATATTATACCCAAACAAGCATCATCTCAAAATTTACGAAAAGACTGCACAATTTGAAGTATCTTTATTAATTCAAGTAAAATGAAGAATATAAACTGCCTTATTGTTGATGATGAAGCCTTAGCCCGAAACTTAGTTGCTAATTACAGCGCTCGTTTACAACATTTGTCAATTGTAGGCGAAGCTGCAAATCCACTCGAAGCGACATCTATTTTACAAAGTGAAAAAGTTGATTTGATATTTTTAGACATACAAATGCCAGAATTAACAGGTATTGAGTTTTTAAATACGCTGACGCACAAACCACTAATAATTTTCACTACCGCTTATAAGGATTATGCCCTTGCAGGCTATGAACTTGACGTAGTGGATTACTTGCTTAAGCCCTTCCGCTTTGAAAGGTTTTACAAGCTGTCAATAAAGCCAGCACTAAACTAAGTAAAGTAGAAAATATCCCAATAAAGCCTGGAGAAAATTTAGCGCCTGAAATTACTAAAGATTACATTTTAATTAAGTCTGACTTTAAAGTATATAAAGTATTGCACCAGGATATAAAATATATTGAAGGCATGAAGGAATATGTTGCCTATCATACTAGCGACGGTAGAAAGCTTTCTTTAGAATCTTTAAAAAATCTTGAAAACAGCCTTTCAGGTAAGCATTTTGTACGCGTTCACAAATCGTATATTGTAAACCTTAAACATGTTAAAGCTATTGAAGGTAATATGATACATGTTGGAGAACAAAAAATTCCTATTGGCTTGAGCTATAAAGAGGCTTTTATGAATAAGTTATAATTAAAAAACGGTCTGTTCGCTGTGGATGCCTTTTTTAGCAGGCTCAAAAAACAATTATTCCAGCAAGAATTTGTTTGACTTTAGGTAAAAATAAACAATGGGGTTTGTCATAAATATCGTCTATTTTACCAAGGACAAAATAGTGGCTACTGAGCAGTATCATAAACAATTACAAAATTTTCTGCTGGATAATTAGGGTTGCACTCGTTGATGGGTTTTGCAAATAAACTAACTTCACGTGGAGGGTTAATAGTGTCTTTTAGCTGATAGTAGAATAATTTATTATCACTCACATACTTTCCAATATCTCCCTGAGGATTTTCAAAAATAGTTGGCACCTCAAAATAATATAGTACTTCACCGGAGTTATCGGAGTCAGGATTCAAATATTCATTCAAACGAATTAAAACAGGTTTACTCGGCTCAGCCGGTTTTGGAATAGCAGCCGTGTCAACATTAAATAGCCACATGGGATCACATTGGTTCTTTTTATCTTTTAAACAACTACTACCGACTGCAACCAGTAATAAAATAATACTTACTCTCAAAAGGTACATTTTTTATTTGTAAAATTAAAATGGGAATCGCTAATAAAAAATACGCTAAATTACGTATTTGTAGCGCTACGCAAAACAAGGATATTTGTGCAAAGCTCACCATATGCGTATTTTTTTATTTATTGTCAGTGCCCTGCTATTTTCAGTATGTTATGCCCAAGACGACATGAGTCCTTTTGCCACCACAGGTTTTGGTGGATTTAACTATTTTAGACCTAATTTAGCCAAAAAGGGTATGGCTTACCAAGGCGATCCTATCGGGATATACCTCAATAATAATGGCCTTTTTTTTACCTATAACGTTGGACAAGTACGACCGCTCCATTCAAACATAGATGTTGCGAATACCAATTTTAATTTAACAACCATGGGGTACCAAATTGGTAAAGACTTTAAATGGGGCACTGAGTCTTTTTTATCAGCTTCTGTAAAACCATACGTTGCAATAGGAGCAGTAGCAGGCTCTTTTCCCAAGTCCCGTATTTTTGAAGAAATTCCATCCCTCGGTTTATTTATTGCACCTGGCATTGACTTTCGGATTTCTCAATTAAATATTGGATTTCAGTATCAAATGATGGGCTTATTGCATAGTTCTTTTGACTATGATAGAAGCATGAATTTCGGAAGGGGTTTTCTTAATGGTCTAGCTATCAATGTTGGTTTTTCTAATTCTTTTGATTTATTAACGCCTCAAGCCTATACCTTTAAAGGACTTAATGTAGATGTTAACGTAACCCAAAAAGAATGGATTGAATACGGACAAAGATATGGTAAATGGTATCGCTACCGT
>JAWWDX010000038.1:0-16043 GCA_033719695.1 Putridiphycobacter sp. | reverse complement strand
CCTTTGTGGGAAGTCTGTTAGTAATAACAGGTACTTGCGACCAATTAGCTAGGTCAACAGCAGGAAAACCGTTGAGGTTATCAGGACAATACCATCCTCCATAGTTATGTGGTGGTTGCACTTTATTTTTATCAATTAATTGAATGATATTTGAATGGCCAGTATTTGTGGTTTCAGGCATACTGTTAACTGAACAGGCAATAATAATTGTTGAACAGATTAAGGTAAATAGTTGAAAAGTGTTACGTTTCATCAGCGTTTGTTTTTAAATGATGTCTGTAAAAGTAAGCGGGGTTAATATTTTAAATTGTTTGCTTTTGTAAATTAATGTAAACACTTTGTAAAAATAGTTTTTTGAAACCTTACTGTTTGTATTTAGCCATTTGTTTGGTGATTATATTCACAGCCATTCTGGGATTTAATCTATAGAGAAAATCCAATATTTTGGCATCTTTGCCAACCAATGCTCTGAATTTATTCTTTTCAATCGCGCTGATGATAATGCTAGCGGCTTTATCTGCTGCTAGTGCTGCATTGCTTTCTTGAGAGGTATCAGCTGAACCAGAATTTTCAATACCAGAATTTGTCATAATATTTGTGTTGACAGCCCCAGGAAATATCACAGTAACACCAACATTAGTTTGCTTTAATTCAGCGTATAAACCTTCTGTAAATAATTTGATGGCCGCTTTAGAGGCGCCGTAAATTGTTTGACCAGGAAATGGTATGAATCCACCCATGCTTGATACATTGGCAACATGAGCCTGCGGTCTTTTTAGTAAGAATGGTAAAAAAGCTTTAGTCATATGCACAGTGCCATAAAAATTAACCATCATTATTCTTTCAATGATATCAGATGTTAAATCTTTCACATCTACAAACGGTTGAATAATACCAGCATTATTAATCAGTGCATCTACAGCACCATGTCTTTCAATGATTGCTTCGGGCAATTTTTCAATGAGTTTCTGGTCTGAAATATTTAATATGTGCGAAGAAACATGTTGGATTCCCACTAAATCAGCTGTTTCCTTTAAAGTTGTTTCATTCAAATCAACCATTGCCACTTTAGCTCCTTTCTGTACTAATTGAATAGTTAGTTCCCGTCCCATGCCACTTCCAGCACCAGTCACCACAATTATTTTACCTTTTACATTCATATTTCATAGAGGTTACAAGCAAAGTGCTTATTTTACTAAAGATACGATAATTCTCTCTCAATACGAAGATTTAAGACAGCAATTGTCTGTCCTTATCAAGTGTTAAAATCGTCAGCTTTCTTCATCCTAGAATCTTACCATTTTTCTAAAATTATTTATACTTTTATTTAATGAATCAAAAATTGAATTGGTTTGCCTGGGTATCGGTCATAATCATTGGTATTATCAGTTGTATCAAATTTATTCACGAACCAGATGTTTGGTGGCAAATAAGGACTGGTCAGTGGATTCTGGAGAACGGTCAGGTTCCTAAAACAGATATTTTCTCCTACACATTTTTAAATGAACCGTGGATCAATGTGAAATGGTTTGCAGAAGTACTCATGGCAGGGGTAAATAATTTATTTGGACCAGAGTGGTTAATTCTGCTTCAAATAGGATGCATTATATTGATACTATTGTTTTCCTTTAAAATGTCACAAGTTGTATTTAAACGGAAAAATGCAAAAGAGTTGACAGTGCCACGAATTGGCATCATGCTGGCAGGTCTACTTTTACTTATTACCATCAATTATCGTATGAATAGTAGACCTGAAATGTTTTCACATTTGCTTGTCATTGTATTTCTATATTATTTATACACCTATAGTCTTTCAAAAAGTAATTGGTTGTACATCATCATTCCCTTGCAAATTCTTTGGACCAATACACATGAAGCTTTTGGGATGGGTATCGTTTTAATACTTATTTTTTTGTTTGCACATTGGACGGAATACTTATTTTTTAGGAAGGAAAAACCAATACGATTCACCATAATTGGATTCTTGGCTATTTTCAGCACAGCCATTAACCCAAACGGAGCCAAAATGATTGCCCATCCGTTTAATATTTTTGGTCAATTGAGCGAGAACAAGTTCACTACTGAGTTACTAGGTTATAAAGATGCTGCATTTTGGCAATATCAAGCCTATGTTATGCTAATTGTATTTATACTGTGTGTTTTCTACTTTTTAAAGCTAAAAAAGGGCAAACTATATGGTTTAGAAGGTGTCGTCAATTTGGTTGGTCTCCCATATTTACTCATACTAATCGCCTTTTTTTATCTGTCGCTCACAGCTTTTAGAAATATTCCTTTTTTCATGATCGTGACAACGCCACTAATTGCAAATTTTGTAGATAGTAAGGTCAAAACTGAAAAAAGCGGACGGTATTATACCATACTACTGATGTCCTTTTTTATATACGGTATCATTGCTTCTAATACATTTTATGAAAAGTTTTTACCGCGCGAAAAGTTTGGAATTGGGGTGAATGCTGAAACAACACCTATAGGTGCTGCCAATTTTTTAAAAGCAAATCAAATTAAAGGTAAAGGTTTTGTAGATTATTTGTCTTCAGCTTACTTCCTATATGAGTTGCAGCCAGACTATAAGTCTTTTATAGATTTAAGAGATTTAGATGTTTTTCACACAACGTTTTTTGAACATACATTTAGGGTTTATCAAGCACCTGAATCACCGTTAACAAGTGGCCAAACTTTATGGGAATACTATAAGGAATTAGACGAATTCAATTATATTGTTTTGCTGAACTCGCCTCCTTTTAAACCGCTCAATAATTTGTTAGTGCATACAGATGACAGTTTTGAACTAGTTTATGCCGACAATTTAAATTCAGTGTATTTGCGCCAAAATAATGACCATCAAAATTTAATTAATGATTTTGGTTTACTAAACGGTAAAAATGACGTCTACCACCAAATAAGCGAATACAATAATTCGACAATGGCGGAAACAATTAGTAAAATATTATGGCCTTTTAATCGTCCGGAAGATGCCGAGAAAACTTCATTGTTGCGCAATTTGTACTATCAATATATTGGTGTGTCGCCACCAAAATTAGGATTGAGTAATGGTTAATAACAAAAAGATAATTGTGGTTTTACCTGCCTATAATGCAGCAGAAACATTAGTCCAAACTTATCAAGAAATTCCTTTTGATATTGTGGACGAAGTGGTGCTAGTAGACGATAAAAGTGAAGACGAAACGGTTCAAAAAGGCAGGGCACTGGGCATTAAACACATCATAGAACACGACCATAATTTAGGTTATGGAGGCAATCAGAAATCGTGTTACAGAAAAGCCCTTGCACTTAATGGCGATATTATTATTATGCTGCATCCCGACTATCAATATACACCAAAACTGATTCATTCCATGGTGTATTTAATTGCAAACGACCTTTACGACGTTGTTTTGGGGTCTCGAATTTTAGGTAATGGCGCATTAAAAGGGGGGATGCCGTTATACAAATATGTTGCTAACCGATTTTTAACCCTTTTTCAAAATCTTTGTGGAAATCAGAAGCTATCGGAGTATCATACAGGCTATAGAGCTTTTTCAAGGGCGGTACTAGAAGATATAAGCTACGAAAAGAATGCCAATGGTTATGTGTTTGATAATCAAATGCTATCTCAGATCATTTTTGCAGGTTATACCATTGCGGAAATAACATGTCCTGCAAAATATTTTAATGAGGCTTCTTCCATCAATTTAAAAAATAGCATCATATATGGCTTAGGGGTCGTAAAAGTGTCGTGCCTTCACTTCTTAAATCGCATCAATTTACTAAAGTCCGACATGTATTATTAAATCTATCAAACATTAAAACCATTCAATTGTTCACGCCATTGGTTTTTTGTTTTCACACCATTTTTCAGGGTAAATTGTTTTGTGGGATTATTTTCATGATCCCATTTTGTTGCTCCTGGACAAGCATAAAAACCATTCAATTGCTCACGCCATTGGTTTTTTGTTTTCACACCATTTTTCAAAATCCATAGCTTTTGAAAATGGCTTAGAAAACAAAAAACCCATCAACATTGTTGATGGGTTTTCTTTTGCGGAGAATGAGGGATTCGAACCCCCGGTACCTTGCGGTACAATAGTTTTCAAGACTACCGCATTCGACCACTCTGCCAATTCTCCGGGGCAAAAGTAGTACTATTTTTTTATTCGCCTAATGAAAAATAAAAAAAAATTAAATTTTTTTATTTCTCCCATAAACTTGTAATTGGTCTTAATTTTGATACCATTTACATTTTAGGCTATGTAGTCAACTAAACTTTGCTTAAATTTGAATCACTAATGAAAAAGATTATCCTTTGTTTGGCGTTCGGTGCGCTTTCTCTATATAGCTTGGCAACACCTAGAGTGTTTTTGAATTACTACGTGTTTTACAATCTTGAGCATGAACCTTATGTTGAAACGGCTTTGCAATTTGCAAGTGGCTCTTTAAAATTTAAAAGTGATAGCTTGGGTGCCCTGCACGCAGAATTAGAAATAACCCAAATTTTTAAGCAAGGTAAGGAGATAGTAGTGGCCGACAAATATCAAGTTTTGTCGCCACCTATGACAGATTCTGTTGTGGATGATTTTTTTGACTTGAAACGCTTCAAATTGGCACCTGGCGTATACGATTTTGAATTAATTGTAAAGGATGTCATTGGCAATACAACTGTGTCTGGCGCATACACAATTACAGTTGAGCCCTTTCTTGAAGACCTCGTACAATTGTCTGATTTCGAATTTATCCAAAATGTATCCAAATCAGCTGAAGTGGATAATTTTACAAAAAACGGTTATCAACTCATTCCATATTTTTCCGATTATTTCCCGCCTGATTACAGTAAATTAGTTTACTATTTAGAATGCTACAATGCCGATAAGGTGATTCTTAGTGGCAATAAACTTGCTGCTACATTTCAATTACAAGACAATGCAACTGGGGAATATTTAGAACCTTTCTTTCAATATAAAAAGTTGAAAGCAGAAGGCATCATTCCAATTATCAATGTATTGCCAATAGATGATCTAAAGTCAGGCACATACAATTTGGTAGTAGATATAATCGATCAAAACAACGATACACTCGTACATAAGATTGTTCCTTTTAAAAGACGAAATGACCTTATCATTGAACCGAAAATTGTTGATGTACATGATATTGATAGGGCTTTTGAAAAGGAAATGCGAACCGATTCAATTAAATATTTCTTGGCTAGTTTAGCGCCAATTGCGCCTCAACATGAAACAGAAAAAATTCTAAAGATGATAGATGGCAATGATACAACTTACATGAAGCAGTACTTTTTTTCCTTCTGGAAAGAAACAAATCCCATCAATCCTTTGAGAGGTTGGCAAGATTATAAGATGCAAGTATATTATGCCGAACGCTTATTTGGTACGCAGATTAAACGAGGATTTCAAACGGATAGAGGACGAATTCATCTTCAGTACGGCGCACCAAATTATGTAACCGATCAGCCTACAGGTACAAGTGCGTACCCATATCAAATTTGGCATTACTATAGAATTGGTCAACGTTCGAACGTCCGCTTTGTATTCTATAATCCAGATTTAGTTACCAACGATTTTCCCCTGATCCATTCTGATTTACCTGGCGAAGTCCAAAATCAGAATTGGCAACAAGAAATTTTAAAACGAAATAACTCTCTAGAAAATTTTAACCAATCAATTCGAGGGAATAGTGGTATATTCTTTGAAAATTAGTAGTTTTGCAACTTAATTCTATCCATTTGAGCACAGCTGTTGTCATACTAAACTACAATGGAAAATCGTTTTTAGAACAGTTTTTGCCATCTGTCATTCAATTTTCTCAAGGCGCAGATATTGTGATCGCCGACAATCAGTCAACAGATGATTCACTCGCGTTTTTAGCCAATCATTATCCAGCTATAAAAGTAATTGTTAATCCGGCTAACGGTGGGTTTGCTACCGGCTATAATCAAGCCTTACAGCAAGTGAAAGCCGATACTTATGTTTTATTGAATTCAGACATAGAAGTAACTGAAAATTGGCTTGGTCCTTGTTTAGATCTGCTTAATTCTGATGATGCCATAGCAGCAGTGCAACCAAAAATTTTAGCTTACAAAAACAAAACCATGTTTGAGCATGCTGGAGCTGCGGGTGGTTACCTCGATTTACATTACTATCCTTTTTGTAGAGGTCGATTATTTGAAGTTGTAGAGGAAGATCAAGGCCAATATGATGCAAATGCTGAGGTGTTTTGGGCCACTGGAGCTTGTTTATTCATTAAAGCCGACCTGTATCACCAAATGGGGGGCTTAGATGACGATTTTTTTGCGCACATGGAAGAAATTGATTTGTGTTGGCGATTAAAAAAAGCTGGTCATAAAATCATGTACGCCTACCAATCCAAAGTGTATCATGTGGGTGGTGGTACTTTAAACTACATGAATCCGCGTAAAACATATTTGAACTTTCGAAACAGTTTATTTATGATTGCCAAGAATCATGAAAAGCAGTTGCTGTATAAATTATTTGTGCGCCTTGTAATTGATGGGGTAGCAGCAGGTTTGTTTTTAGTGAAAGGTCAGTTTAAACATTTCATTGCCGTGTTTCGTGCACATATAAGTGTGTATCGTCATTGGTCGAAATTAATGTCCAAAAGAAAAACAGTGAAAGCCTTGTCAATCAATTATAATTCTACAGGCCTGTATCAAAAAAGCATTGTTTCCCAAAAATTTATCAAAGGGTTTAAGACCTTTTCTCAATTGAAACCGTCAGATTTTTTATAAGCTAGCTTACCCTTTTTTTCTGTCGTTAATAAAATGTTGACGATAAATTAAAAAATAAGGTACCCAACTTTTAATTTCAGTTATTTTTGTGATTCAATAAAGTGAAATAACCATGGAAATTCAAGAATTACAATCAATAAGTAGCCAAGTTCGACGAGACATTATTAGAATGGTAACTGCTGTTCAGTCTGGTCATCCCGGAGGGTCATTAGGTTGCACCGATTTTTTAACCTGTCTATATTTTGATGTGATGAATGTTGAACCATCATCTTTTACAATGGACGGCATACATGAAGATTTGTTTTTCCTTTCGAATGGTCATATTTCACCTGTTTTATATTCGGTTTTAGCCCACAGAGGTTATTTTGATAAATCTGAATTGGGAACATTCCGAAAGTTAGGAACAAGACTCCAAGGGCATCCAAGTGTTGATAAGGGATTGCCTGGTATCAGAATGGCATCAGGATCACTAGGACAAGGTTTGTCAGTTGCCATAGGGGCAGCGCAAGCAAAAAAATTAAACAACGATTCCAGTTTGGTATATACTTTACACGGCGACGGTGAATTGCAAGAAGGACAAATTTGGGAAGCAGCCATGTACGCAGCAGGTAATAAAGTTGATAATCTTATCGCTGCAATCGACTATAACCACAAACAAATTGATGGGGATATAGATGATGTGTTACCAATGGGTAGTTTAAGAATGAAATGGGAAGCTTTTGGTTGGGATGTGCTGGAAATGGACGGTCATAACCACCAAGAAATTCTTGCAACGCTGCGTAAAGCTAAAGATATGACCGGGAATGGTAAGCCAATTGTTATTATCATGACCACTGCCATGGGGAAAGGAGTAGATTTTATGGAAGGCACTCATAAATGGCATGGCTCACCACCATCAAAAGAACAAGAAGAGATTGCTTTAGGCCAATTAACAGAAACTTTAGGCGATTATTAAAACTTGGTATGGTCTTTTCATTATACACTGTAACAGAATTAGAATCCGTCGAACAAAATACACTGCTATGTGTACCGACCATTTCTAGTGCGTTATTACAACCAATTACAAGAAATAGATGAAAAGATTAATAGCTGCAATTTGTGTATTATTTGCTTTAACTGGCAATTCTCAGCAAGTTACACGAATGCTGTTCATATTTGATGCCTCTAATTCCATGAATGGGAAATGGGAAGGAAGCACAAAAATTGACAGGGCGAGAGAAATACTTCGCGAAACCATCACAGAACTAAAGAACATCCCTGATTTAGAGTTGGCACTTCGGGTGTACGGTCATCAAAGTCCCATTACACCAACTTCACAAGACTGTAACGACACAAAACTTGAAATTCCATTTGCAGCCAATAATCACGACGCCATTATTAATTTTATTGAAACAGTTGAGCCAAAAGGAACAACACCCATTGCTAGGTCGCTTGAAGAAGCCGCAAAGGATTTTCCTGATAAGACAACACGGAATGTCATTGTTTTAATTACAGATGGCCTAGAAGCTTGCGAAGGATTTCCATGTGAAGTTGCAAAACAGCTAAAGGATAAAGGCGTGAACGTGACACCTTTTGTTGTTGGTTTGGGTATCGATTTAGCTTACTTAAACGATTTTAGCTGTATTGGGCGATTTTATGAAGCTTCAACGCTTGCTTCTTTTGAAAAAGTGATGAAGTCGGTTGTTAGTGATGCGCTAAACAGTACAACCCTGCAAATAGATTTAAATGATATTCATGGGCAACCAACCGAAACAAATACGACTGTACTATTTTATGAGGCAGGGACCACAAATTTGAAGTATACCTTTATGCATACTTTAAACTACGAAGGGAATCCCGATACCATTTCAGTTGTAGATCCTAAATTAAAATACGACGTTGTGGCCAACACTTTGCCAAAAGTAGAACTAAAAAATGTTAGTATTATAAAAGGACGACATAACCATATCGATTTAAATACACCGCGTGGCTCATTGGGTGTTAAAATTAAAGGTAAAACCAGTCAATACACTGTACCGGTAGTGGTAACACAAAAAGATAAGTGCCAAACATTGAATGTGCAGTACAACGACGATATTCAAAAATATATTGTAGGAGCCTATAAAGTTGAAATTTTAACTTTACCAAGAATTTATTATGATGATGTGAACATTGAGCAGAGCATGTACAATTATATCACAATTCCTGGCTCAGGTTCGTTGTCATACTTTGCTTATAAACCCATAGTAGGCCAAATTTTCTTAAAACGTACCAACGGTAGTTTAGAATGGGTGTGCGACCTCTCATCTGAGAATAATCGCAGCCAATTTCATTTGCAACCAGGAGACTATAGAGTGGTGTACCGAAATATTGATGCCACGTCAACCGATTACACATTATATAAAGATTTTCAAATTTTATCTGGCGACCGTGTATCGCTAAAATTATAATCCCATACATACCCATTATATGAAAACAATTGAAATTATTGATCACAAAGACACCCGCTCAGGATTTGGAGCAGGATTATCAGAACTTGGAAAAACGAATCCTAACGTTGTTGGGCTTTGTGCCGATTTAATTGGTTCATTAAAGATGGATGCTTTTAAAGCAGCACATCCTGACCGTTTCTTTCAAACTGGCATTGCCGAAGCAAATATGATTGGAATGGCTGCTGGTTTAACAATTGGTGGCAAAATTCCGTTTACAGGAACTTTCGCCAACTTTTCTACAGGACGTGTATACGATCAAATTCGGCAGTCAGTCGCTTATTCAAATAAAAATGTCAAAATTTGTGCGTCTCACGCTGGCCTTACCTTAGGTGAGGATGGAGCCACACACCAAATTCTCGAAGACATAGGCTTAATGAAAATGTTGCCTAATATGGTGGTGATTTCACCATGCGACTATAACCAAACTAAAGCCGCTACCATTGCAATTGCCGAACATGATGGACCGGTTTATTTACGATTTGGACGTCCGAAAGTACCTAATTTCACTGAGCCTGACCAAAAATTTGAAATCGGAAAAGCGCAAATGATTAGTGAAGGAACGGACGTTTCTATATTTGCCACAGGACATTTAGTTTGGAAAGCCATTGAAGCCGGACATGCCTTAGCAGAAAAAGGAATTAGTGCTGAAATAATAAATATACATACCATTAAACCTTTAGACGAAGCTGCAGTCTTAGCTTCTGTAAAGAAAACAAAATGTGTTGTAACAGCTGAGGAGCACATGATGAATGGCGGCCTAGGCGACTCAATTGCGCAATTGTTGGCAAGGCAATTACCTACACCTCTCGAAATGGTGGCAGTAAATGACAAGTTCGGACAAAGTGGAAAAGGAGAGGAGTTGCTGACAAAATACAATGTGAATACGCCTGATGTGATTGCTGCAGCTGAAAAGGTTATGGCTAGAAAATAGCTGTGGCTTGCTAATTAATTAAACCATGCTAAGTAAACTTGATCAAAATTTATGGCAATTATACCAAGTTGACAATACAGCAGGATTTAATAAAATAGTCAGCACTTTTCAAGAACGGATATATTGGCAAATTCGCCGAATGACAAAAAACCATAACGATACAGAAGATATTCTTCAAAATGTCTTTGTCAAAGTATGGCGTGGGCTGCCTAAGTTTAAAGCCGAATCGGCTATTTACTCTTGGATTTATCGCATAGCATTTAATGAAACGGCTACCTTTTTAAAAAAGGAGAAAAAACACCTTAGTAGTGATGTCGACGACCCTATTATTGAAAATACCTTGTCGGTTGATGGTAAAACATTTTCCAGTCAAGAAATATCAGAGGTGCTCATGCAAGCCATTGCCACATTACCTGAAAAGCAAGCGCAAGTATTTCAATTAAAATATTTCGACGATTTGCAATACGGTGCCATTTCGGAATTGTTGGGTACTTCAGTGGGCGGACTGAAAGCAAACTATCATATTGCTGTCAAAAAAATTGAAGAATTCATTTTAAATCGTTAAACCTTTTAGCATAATTGAAGTCATAGTAGTAATGGAAAAAAGAAGTGACATACTGAACAGGTTAACAAAGGCTAAACGCCCTACCGTACCAGCATCATTTTTTGAAACATTTAGTGATGAGGTATGGCAGTTGATTTTATTGGAAGACGAGACTGATGGATTTTTAAATGATCTGAAAATAAAACGCTTTAAAAACGATTTAAATGACCCACAAAAAACTGATTTAAAATATGTTATAGTGAGTGGAAGTGAAACGCCAGAAAGGCAAAAAAAGTCCGCCACAATACGTCACTTGTCACTTTGGTTAGGAGCTGTTGCGGCCAGTGTAGCCCTTATTTTTGCGGTGTCTTTTTTTAATGAAAGTCAGAGCCAAGTAGCCGATACTTTATCAACCGAAGAAGTATTGTTAGCCTATTTAGATGAGGAAGATTTAGTGGATTATATTGTAGAGAATAGTGCTGAGACCGAAACAGATTCAGTCGCACTTTTAAATGAGTACCTTTACGAAGAAATGGAAGATGGGTTATTTGAATACTATGAGAATTTATAAATATTAGAAGATGAAACAGGGAATTATTTTAGTCATGTTAATGCTTACATCAACTTTTACATTTGCACAAAGTAAAAAAGTAAGCAGGACAGACCTTCAGGAAGAAAAACAAGCATTTATTACTAAGGCGCTAAAATTAACTGAGGCTGAAGCTGTTGCTTTTTGGCCTGTTTACGAAGCTTATGAAAAAGAAATGCAGGCTTTGCGCTTGAGCCAACGGAAAATAAAACAGGCTCTCAAAAATGCTGAAATATTGTCGGACAATGAAAAGTATAACTTAACTGAAAAGTTATTGAGTATCGATAAAAAAGAGGCTAACGTTAAATTAAAGTACCTGGAATTGTTCAGTCAGAAAATTGGGAAAGGTAAAGCTGCCGCGGTTTTTAAAGCTGAGGACGATTTTAAGCGTGTTCTGTTCAAAAAATTAAAGAACATGCCGCCACCACCACCTGATGCCCCAGAGCACTAGCTTATAAAGGACCAAGTATTTTGCGAAAATTATCATTTTTAGCAGATTCACCCTTAGACCCAATATTACATTTTTTTTCAAGTTTTTGTATCGTAATTTATTTATTGATAATGCTTTATAATTATCCGTTATTAACGGTTAAGTAACGTTTAAATACATTTAGGTCCTATATTTAACAGCCGTATTTCGTATATTTGACATACTAACAATTGAATTGATTGTTTCAGTTGTAGCAGTAGTAAGTTATTTATCGTATTTTATATTAAAAAATACAAGCTGTATACTGAGTGAGTTGGTAATGTAGGGTTACCGTTTACCATATTCAGGTCAAAAAAAAGGAAAATGAAAAAGCACATTCTCACATACCCTAAATTGATTTTTTCTCTATATTTGAATCAATACCAACAAAATACATAAGCGAAATAAATTGAACAAGTCACTTTATCCGCTTGTTAGGTGCAATAATATAATTGCAAACTCGTTATTGGGTTCATGTCATCTACACAAAATTTATCGTTTAAGCTTTTTTCCTTGCTTGTTATAATCTTTGTTGTTTCTTGTAATAAAGAAGAGCAGTGTTCAATTCTAGGCATATCACATATAGAGCTTATAGAAAACAATAATATTATTGAGGAACTAGATACTATTGATAACAGCTTTAGTCTATTTGTGTATTTTAATCATTCATGCAAAAAAATAGAAAATTCAGAATTATTAAATGAGCTAGAGTATGGAACAACTCGTATTGAAATAGATAGAGCATTTGTTCTGCAGGATACCATTGTAGAGCCCGGAACAAATCTAGCGAAACTAGAATATCAAAATCTGATTCGAGGGCAACATACTGATCCTATAGAAGAATATACCGTTAAGTATGAATTTTATGAAGAGTTCTTTTTTTTAACAGAATTTGATTCCATGCCGTATGAGCTATCCTTTCAAATAAAAACATCAGATGGAAAAACTCTTAAGGTGTCTCAAAGTCAATATTTTAATTAGGAATAAAATTGCAATGAAAAATATCCTATTACTATCAACGACATTATTTTTTGTGACAACACTCAAAGCACAAGATGAATATTGCAATTGCTGTAAAGACAGTTTGTCTTCGGAGGACCCAATCATACAAAAAATTCAAACGTTTAATCCAACCGTCTTTTTTTTAAAAGATACTGTGTTTTCAGTCAATGATTTTAATCTAAAAAGAAAATTACCAACAAAAAAGTCATGCGGTATTTGGGTTGTTATTGAAGATTCAGATGGAGGTGAAACAAATTTAAATTGTGGGCCAGATTATAAATATGACTGCGAATCACATATGTTTGAACTATTAAATTGTAATTTGATTAGAAAAGGATCAATCTTACAGATCTTTTGGATTTATCCCTAAGTATTAAAAACTGCACCTAACAAGTAAGTAAAATTCACTGCTTGCGCAGCTCGGCATCAATGCCTAATTTTACTCAAACGTTAGCTTTCATAGAGCATAAAATGTTTTACACTAAAAAAAATAGATGAAAGAATTCAAAAAACATATTAAATACTTGTATATACCTCTTATGATTTTAGTGCTTTTCTCTTGCAAAAAGGAAGAAGTAGTAACTAACACAATTCGATACGAAATAGAATGTCATTATCTATCTTCGGTCTTAATTCAATGGACTGGTCATGACGGAGGATTAAATGGAAATAACATAAAAGACTCTGGATGGATGAAAGATACTTCCGGCACGTTCAGTCATAGTTTTGAAACAACACAAGACTTAGATATATACTTCAGTGGCCAATACACTGGAAGCTCTCCCGAAGAGACTAAAATTAAATTGTTTGTTAATGATAGCTTAATGCAGACTGCAACTGCTACTTCTGGTTTAAAAGCGGAAATAAACTTTGACCTTTAGAACTAAAAAATTATAAGCTTATTTGATTGAATTCTAATTAACGAATGAAAATACTTAATGCCACGGATAATCATAAAGACAATAATCAAAGCCGAAATTCAAATAGTATTTGATTTATCACGCAGTATTGACTTGCATAAAATCTCAACTGAACATACAAATGAAACTGCAATAGCGGGAAAGATGAGCGGTTTGATTGAACTTAATGAAAGCGTGACTTGGAGAGCAAAACATTTAGGTGTTTATCAAAAGATGACCTCCAAAATAACTGAATATAAAAAGAACGAATATTTTGTTGATGAAATGGTTGAAGGCGCTTTTAAGGAATTTCGACATGAACATCATTTTGAGAATGTGAATGAGAAAACCATAATGACAGATCACTTTGATTTCGTCTCTCCTTTTGGTATATTAGGAAAAATAGTAGATGTGTTATTTCTGAAAAAATATATGGCTGAATTACTAACGAAAAGAAACCATACTATAAAAGAGTTTGCTGAAAGCGAGCAGTGGAAAAAAGTATTAAATAAATAAAACGAAATGCTAACAACAAGCAAAATTTACAGCGAAGCTGTTCGGCATAAATGCCTAATTTTGCTCAAACGTTGTATGCCAATATATAGTACTTTGAAACGAAAATTCTAATGAAAGAAATTAAGGTCAAAAAAAAACAAATTCTGCAACACAAAGGCGAATTAAAAAGTAAGGCTTATAAGGTAAAGTCGGGCTTGTTGAGGAGCTATACTATTGATGAAAAGGGGAAAGAACATATTTTTATGTTTGGACCGGAAGGCTGGATAGTGACAGACTATGCCTCTGCAGATGAACCATGCGATTTATATATTGATGCACTTGAAGATTCCGTAATTGTGCAAGTTGAAAAAAACATGCTCATAGATCCCGAAATTGAAAAATTTGTGAAAAGGATTAGAGTACTTCAAAAAAGAGTTATTTTGCTTATGAGTGCCTCCGCAATTGAGCGTTATGAGCATTTTGTGTCAACATATCCCAATATTGCCCAAAGAGTTCCACAGCATATGATTGCCTCATACCTTGGCTTAACGCCAGAGGCTTTGAGTAAAGTTAAAAGCCAGAACCTAAAAGCGAATAACCTCTAGTTTTCTTAATCTAGATTAATGCATAGGCCATCATTTACCCTGATATTTGTATCGTCATAAATTATTAACGATAAAAATAGATCAAAATGAATATTTTACTTTGGATTAGTCAAGGACTTTTAGCTGCCATGTTTTTAATGGCAGGATTAATGAAACTTTCTAAACCTAAAATTGAACTTAGTGAAAAATTAGGGAATTGGGTCGATAGCTATTCTCTAAATACTATTAAACTAATTGGACTTTTGGAATTTTTGGCTGCTGTGGGACTTATTTTACCGCTCGCTATCAATATTTTTCCTATCCTTACACCTATTGCGGCAATTGGCTTAGCTGTTGTTATGATTGGTGCTATGAATCTTCACTACAAGCGAGGTGAGAAAGACAAAATTGGGATGAATTTAATACTATTCCTGCTATCCGTTTTTGTAGTTTTCGGAAGATTCTATCTAGTTCCCACAATATAGTCAGTAGGTTGTAAAATCTAAAACAAATTAAAATGAAAGAACAAACCATACAAATAGCGCCGTTGAGTATCCCTTGGCAAACTGAGGATCCATTTTTAGTGGCAATGCATCATCTTGATTATTATCCCGAAGGAAATGAACAAATGGGGCTTGAAACTTCAAAATTACAAGGCAGAAATGTTGGACAGGATTTTACAGGTAAGGATGGTTACAGTATGTATCACGGAAGCACAGTACCCGGATTCCCTTATCATCCACACTTGGGGTTTGAAACCGTCACTATAGGAAAACAAGGCTATGTTGATCATAGTGATTCTCTTGGCGGGGCAGGTAGGTTTGGAGCAGGTGATCTGCAATGGATGACCGCTGGTAAAGGCATTCAACATTCTGAAATGTTTCCGCTTCTAAATCCTGATCAACCCAATACGCTTGAAATTTTCCAGATTTGGATTAATTTACCCAGTCGATCTAAATTTGTGGAGCCTTATTATAAAATGTTGTGGAAAGAGGACATTCCAAAAATAGTTGAAAGAGACAATGATGGAAAGAAAACGCAGATAGAAGTGTATGCGGGTGCCTACAAATCACGGCAAGCGCCCCAACCAACCCCCAATTCTTGGGCTGCTAATCCCGAGAATGGTGTTGCCATTTTAAGTGTAAAAATGGAGGCGAATGCACAATGGAAATTGCCTGCTACAGCTAACAACCTTATAAATAGTACGCTTTATTTTTACAAGGGGAATGCAATTGATATAGAAGGGGGCAACGTAAAGGTAAACCACCTTATTCGTGT
>JAWWDX010000037.1:0-16088 GCA_033719695.1 Putridiphycobacter sp. | reverse complement strand
AAATTATTTATACAAAA
The DNA here is from genome assembly GCA_033719695.1 of Putridiphycobacter sp. Classification (GTDB taxonomy): domain Bacteria; phylum Bacteroidota; class Bacteroidia; order Flavobacteriales_D; family Crocinitomicaceae; genus Putridiphycobacter. The sequence goes on along the minus strand of JAWWDX010000037.1, from coordinate 16,071 downwards.
GATGATGCAACCGGTACAAGAGGATTCTTATCGTCTAACAGAGCAGGCTCTAAAGGTCCAAGAGAGAATCCTTCACAAGATATTTGGTCATTCTATTTACCGCCGGTAATTATTGACGTTACAATCACGGTTGTTAACCAAGACACAAGAGAAGTAGTACCTAATAAAGAAGTGAAATTAATCGGTTCAGATGGGTCAAACATTGTGTTGATGACAGATGAAAACGGTATGATTGAATTAGGAGAAAAAGCTGATGGTTCAAGATATGTGAAGCCTGATGCAAATTATACTATTGATGTAACTACAGTGCCTAGAGAATGGTTAGGAAACAAAGATAAGTTTACAACCGTAGGTATCGATAAGCCAACTAGAATTATTAGAGAAATTGGAATACTTGACATCTCAATTCCATTAAGAATTCCTGAGGTACGTTATGATTTAAATTCTGCTAAACTGCAAGTTAATTCAGAAGTGAATTCCAAAGATTCCTTGAATTATGTATATGAATTAATGATGGCTAACCCGAACATAGTGGTTCAATTAATGTCGCATACAGATAGTAGAGGTTCTGATGAAGCCAATAGAATTTTAGCTCAAAAAAGAGCGCAGTCTTGTGTTGACTATTTAGTAAATGAAAAAGGTATTCCTAAGGCTAGATTGGTGCCTAAAGGTTTCGGTGAAGATAAGCCAGCAACTTACAAAGGACAATTGTTAACTGAAACTTATATTAATCAATTCAAAACTTCTGATCCAAAAATGTTTGAGTTCTTGCACCAAAAGAACAGAAGAACAGAAGGTGAGATTATTAGTTTCGATTACCAACCATAGCTAAAGAAAGTATTCTAATTAAAAGCGTCCCGACTAAAGTCGGGATGCTTTTTTTATTTAAAGACAAACCAAATGGCAGACGAAAGATATAACCAACGCGGCGTTTCAGCAGGGAAAGAAGATGTGCATAACGCTATTAAAAACGTTAACAAAGGCTTGTTTCCAAAAGCCTTCTGTAAAATTGTACCTGATTATTTAACCAACGACGATAACTATTGCTTGGTTATGCATGCTGACGGCGCAGGTACAAAAAGTGCTTTAGCCTATATGTATTGGAAGGAAACAGGTGATGTGTCAGTTTGGAAAGGTATAGCGCAAGATGCATTAATCATGAATATTGACGATTTACTCTGTGTGGGTGCTACCGATAATATCATGCTGTCTTCAACCATTGGTAGAAATAAGAACTTAATTACAGGAGAGGTTCTTTCAGCCATCATCAATGGTACAGAAGAATTATTAGAAGACTTGCGAAAGCATGGTGTGCATATCCATTCTACAGGTGGAGAAACAGCTGATGTTGGCGATTTAGTAAGAACAATTATTGTAGATAGTACAGTGACAGCGCGAATGAAAAGAAGCGAAGTGATTGATAATAAAAATATTCGGCCAGGCGACGTTATTGTAGGCTTAGAATCTTTTGGCCAGGCAACGTATGAAACTGAATACAATGGTGGCATGGGAAGTAACGGTTTAACATCTGCCAGACATGACGTGTTTAGCAAGTATCTGGCTGAAAAATATCCTGAAAGTTTCGATCCTCAAGTGCCAACTAATTTGGTTTATTCTGGTTCAAAACAATTAACTTCAGAAGTAGAAGGAAGCCCAATTGATGCCGGTAAATTAGTACTGTCGCCTACTCGAACTTACGCGCCTATTATAAAAGCGATTTTAAATCAAGTAAATCGGGCAGATATACATGGCATGGTTCACTGCAGTGGAGGAGCGCAAACAAAAGTACTTCACTTTGTTGAAAATGTACATATAGTGAAAGACAACTTATTCGAACTACCACCTTTATTCAAATTAATCCAAGCTGAATCTAAAACTGATTGGAAAGAAATGTACAAAGTATTTAACATGGGGCATAGAATGGAATTATATGTTCCTGAAGCTCTAGCGGCGGAGATTATTGCCATTTCAGAGTCGTTCAATGTGAAAGCAAAAATTGTCGGTCGAGTGAATGCCAGCGACAGTAAAAAACTAACCATCAAATCGCCATTTGGTGAGTTTAATTATGAATAATGACTTTATATGAGTGATTTAATTCAAAAATTAGAAGATATAAAAATTAGATTCGACGAAGTCGGTCAAAAAATTGTCGATCCCGATATTATTTCCGACATGGATCGGTACGTGAAACTAAACAAGGAGTACAAAGATTTGCAGATTATTGTAGATACCTACAAAACGTACAAAAATGTGATCGATAATATTGCATCATCTAAAGCTGTTATTGATTCTGATGAAGATGCCGATTTTAAGGAAATGGCACGTTTAGAATTAGATGAACTTTTACCGCAAAAAGAAGCATTAGAAGAAGATATTAAAATGCTATTGGTGCCTAAAGACCCTGAAGACGATAAAAACGTTATTGTAGAATTGCGTGCCGGAACAGGGGGTGATGAATCGTGTATTTTTGTGGAAGATATTTTTAGAATGTATACCATGTTTTTTAAGGAAAAAGGCTGGAAATACGAGGTGGTCAATTCACAAGCTGGCGGAACAACAGGGTTTCGTGAAATATCTTTTGAAGTAGAAGGAGAAGAAGTTTATGGTACTTTTAAATTTGAATCGGGCGTACACCGAGTACAACGTGTGCCCGATACGGAATCGCAAGGACGTGTGCATACTTCAGCTATTACAGTGGCTGTAATGCCCGAAGCCGAAGAGGTAGATTTTCATTTAGACATGAAAGATATTAAGAAAGATACTTTCCGAGCCTCTGGAGCGGGTGGACAGCACATTAACAAAACTGAATCGGCTATTCGTTTAACACATTTACCTACCAATACGGTAGTAGAATGTCAAGACGGACGATCACAACATAAAAACTACGCTAAGGCATTACAAGTATTAAGAACCAGGTTATACCAAGCAGAAGTTGATAAAGCACATGAAATTCGATCGGCACAACGAAAATCATTAGTGTCAACAGGTGACAGATCAGCAAAAATAAGAACTTACAATTATCCGCAGGGAAGAATTACTGATCACCGCATTAATAAAACCATGTATAATTTGACTAACTTTATGAATGGTGACATAGGAGAAATGCTAGATGCTTTAAGGTTAGCCGAAAATGCTGAAAAATTAAAAGAAGGCGGAATGGCCTAATTCAATTTAGATATAGAAATGACACATGAAGCCCTCATCAAAAACATTAAACAAAAGCAAAGCTTTTTATGCGTTGGTTTAGATGTTGATTTAGAAAAAATTCCTGCTCATTTATTAGATTTTGAAGATCCTATTTTTGAATTTAATAAACGAATAATTGATGCCACTAAAGATTATGCTGTGGCCTATAAGCCAAATATTGCATTTTACGAATGCCACGGTAGTAAAGGTTGGGATTCTCTTAAGAAAACTGTCGACTATATTCCAGATAATATTTTTACCATTGCTGATGCTAAACGTGGCGACATTGGTAACACTTCTCACTACTATGCTAAAACATTTTTCGAATACCTCAATTTTGATTCGGTGACAGTGGCACCTTATATGGGAGTTGATAGCGTAACGCCGTTTTTGGAGTATGAAAACAAATGGGTTATTCTGTTGGCTTTAACATCTAATAAAGGAGCTTTAGATTTTCAATTTTCAACCGATTTAAATGGTGAAAAGCTATTTGAAAAAGTCATTCGCAAATCTTCTGAATGGGGCACAAATGAGCAGTTAATGTATGTAGTGGGTGCCACCAGAAAAGAATCAATCGAGCAAGTACGGAAAGTAGCAGGAAATTATTTCTTTTTGGTACCAGGTGTTGGGGCACAAGGTGGCTCATTGTCAGATGTCGCACAATTCGGTTGGGCAGATAATTGTGGACTCTTAGTGAATTCTTCTCGAGGAATTATATATGCTGGTCAAGGAGAAGATTTTCAGGTGGCAGTATCAAAAGCGGCACAAAGTATCCAACTAGAAATGGCTTCAATTCTTAAAAATAAAAGCTTTTTGTAATGGAAAATCTGCCGCCAGATGAAGTTCTCAAAAATTTAAAACTGAAAGCAGAACTAAAAAAAAATGGCGTCCAATAAATCAAGCTCGGTTTGTCATGCACTTTATCAGTGCACTATTAATCCTATCAACAGTAGTTGTTTTTTTCACTGTAGACACCATGGCAAAAGGAGGAGAAATCGTATTTTACGTTATGTTGTTAATTGCTGGTCTTTTTATTGGCCTCAGTTTTTAGACTACAAAACAACCGAAATTAGCGCTTAGTACTACAATTGTCATATTTGTTGGGTTTTTAATTCTTTCATACATAGGCGACCCCAGTACAGGTTTTGATGGATTATGGTGGAAAACTCCTATATTAGTGATGTTTATCAGAGGTTTATTGGCAACAAAACACTTGCAAAATAAGCAAGAAAGCCAAGAACTGCTGGACGACTTTTAATTTTTTTTTAAAAATGGAAAAACAAAGAGATCCCAAATTGGTGGCGCAGGAAATTTTGAAAAGTAGTGCGAAAGATAGAAATAATCAACGTGTTAAAATGGCTGGTTTGGCACTACTTTTAATAGCCATCTTAACTTTAATTAAAGGACTTATTGTCGGTGCAGAATTAGGATTTGGCGAAAATTTTTACCTTGGACTTGTAGATGTACTTGTTTTTACTGGGCTATATTTCTTATCGCTCAAAAAGCCAATGACGGCTTTAATCACAGGTTTAATTCTTTATGTTGTACCTCATTTATATTTAGCTTTTTTGGATCCAAGCGGGGTGTTAGATGGTATTGTACTGAAATTAATTCTAGTAGTTATTTTGGCACAAGGAATATTAGCAGCAATGCAGTTAGTAAAAATTAAACCAAAAGAAATTGTTGATGTGTTAGACGATTTTTAACCAATGCAAGAGGAATACTTACATTATTTATTTAAGCAAAAATTACTGCCAAATTCATACCTTACTTCCAAGGGAGAACAACTTGAAGTGATTAATCGGGGTGTCCATAATCATAACGCGGGACCTGATTTTTTAGAGGGAAAAATATGCTTTGACAACAAAATATGGGCTGGACATATTGAATTCCATGTCAAGTCATCTGATTGGTATAAACACAATCATCAAATAGACGACAATTATAATAATGTGATTGTCCATTTTGTATACGAAAATGATGGTCCGGTGTTCATCAATAATTTTGAAATACCAACAATTGAAATAAAAGATTATGTTGACCATGGACATTATCAACATTATGTCTCATATAGAAATTCAAAGGATTGGATCCCCTGTGCAAATCAAATTCAAAAAGTTGATCCTTATTATATTTTTCACCAAAAAGAAAAAGCACTGCTCAGTCGGTTGATTAGAAAGTCTGACGTTATTATTGAAGATATCAAAAGATATAAAGGAAATCAATACAAAGGATTTTGGATTGCCCTAGGAAAAATTTTTGGCGGTAAGGTAAATGCCGACGTTTTTGCAGAACTGGCTCAAAAAATCGAATTACATCATCTAGCAAAATTAAATTATGACCAGTTAGACCTAGAGGCATATTGTTTCGGATTGGCTGGTTTTTTAGATTCAAATGAAAAGAGAGATGATTATTTTGAGTTGCTGAAGGAAAAATATGACTACCAAAAAAACTTGTTTCACTTACAATCACTACAAGCAAAGGCGTGGAAATTTTCGCGCATGCGGCCGGGTAGTTTTCCAACAATTCGGTTAGCGCAATTTGCTGCTATTTTAGCCGAAACGAAGGGAGAATACCATTTTTTTGAAACAAATCAGTTAAACAAATTATCCATTTCATTGAGTCCATATTGGAAAAAGCATCATCACTTTAATAAACCAAGCAAACAAAATCATGCAGGCATAAGTCCAGCATTTAAAGCCCTAATCACTATAAATGCTTTTTTGCCTTTTCTATTTGCTCAAGGTACCATTGTTAACCACAGCCATTTGCGCGAAAAAGCACTAGAGGAATTGAGGCATGTTAAACCTGAGTATAATAGTATTATAAAGCAGTGGAAAGCACATCATGTGCCTGTAGATAATGCCTTTGATTCGCAGGCACTCATTGAAATGAAAAATGAATTTTGCGATCATAGCAAGTGTTTGCAATGTGCAATTGGCGTTCAGTTATTAAAGCCAAAAAAAGAAGGATAAACTCATCTGTAAGAATTTTCCTTCCATAAATTAATTGTATATTAGCATGATTGATAAGCAAGGAATACCGTGAAAAGAATCATCCAAAAAATCGCCTTTTTTTTCGAACTACGCTCTTTTGGAGTGAGTACATGGTTTGCCAATAAATTTGGTGTGAAAGTATCTAAAGTGAGGTTGTTTTTTATTTACGCTTCTTTCATTGGTTTAGGGTCTCCACTTATTTTATATTTGGTGATGGCAATTATATTAGAGCATAAGCACATCTTTAAATTTCAACGAAAACCAAAAACCATTTGGGAACTATAATGAAGCGGCATTTTTACTTTTTTAAAAGACTTTATTACGCTTTAGCACTTATTTTAATTATTGTGCTGATTGGAACATTTGGGTATGTATTAGTCGAAGGCTGGAGTTTATTCGACAGTTTTTATATGACTATTATAACCGTTACCACAGTTGGGTTTAATGAGGTGAATACTTTGTCTGACGTCGGTAAGCTATTTACGGCGTTCTTGATAATAACCAGTTTTGGTACATTTGCTTATGCGATTTCGGCTGTAACAACTTATATTGTAGGCGGCGATTATGTTAAATATTATAAAGAATACAAAATGATGAAAAACCTGGATCAATTGAATGGGCATACCATAGTGTGTGGTTTTGGTAGAGTTGGAAGTCAAGCGGCACACGATTTGAGATTTTATCGCAGAGAGTTTTTAGTAGTGGAACGGTCGGCTGATATTTCTGAAACCAAACATCCAGAAACAATATTTGTAAAAGGTGATGCAACAGATGATCAGATATTATTAAAGGCTGGCATTAAAAATGCCACTGCCCTCATTACCGCATTACCCAAAGATGCCGATAATTTATTCGTTGTGCTTTCCGCCCGTGAACTGAATCCAAATCTTAAAATTATATCTCGCGCATCAAGTTACTCTACCATGCGCAAGCTCAGAATTGCAGGGGCAGATAATGTTATAATGCCTGATACAGTTGGTGGCGCGCACATGGCCTCTTTAGTTGTGAACCCTGATGTCATGGAATTTTTAGATTTAATTAAAGTTTCAGGGAAAGCCGCCATGAATTTAGAAGAAATAGATTTTAAAGAATTGCCCGAAGATTTGAAATTCTGCACCATAACCACATTAAAAGAGCGGGCACAAACAGGATGTAATGTCATTGGTTATAAGTCAGCCGAAGGCGACTATATTATCAATCCGGACGAAAACACTAAAGTAGGTCCTGGATCAAAGTTATTTGTTTTAGGTAACCCTACTCAGATTAAAGCATTGAATGATTTATTTGGATTAAGATCAGAACAACAATGAAAATTCTAATTACTGGATCGAATGGTTTGTTAGGACAAAAAATTGTTAAACAATGTTTATCAAAAGCTATTGACTTTATTGCTTCGAGCCAAGGTGATAATCGAAATTCAGCCTGTCCGGCAGAGAAATATCGAGTGCTTGATATTACGAATTATGATCAAATTGAACGTTTGTTTATACAAGAGAAACCGACTCATATTATCAATACAGCGGCCGTTACAAATGTCGATTATTGCGAGTCAAATCAAGATCAGTGTCAAGCAGTAAACGTTACAGCAGTTAGCTACTTATTAGAGGTGTCTGAACGTTTTAATTGTCACCTGACACACCTGTCAACCGATTTTGTGTTTGATGGTGAAGATGGGCCGTATAGCGAAGATGACAAAGTAAACCCTTTAAGTGTTTATGCTAAGTCAAAAGTCGATTCCGAAGCCCTTTTATTAACCTCAGATTATAAAAACTGGAGTATTTTAAGAACAATAATTGTATTTGGAGAGGGAGAGAACTTGAGTCGTTCAAATATTGTTTTGTGGGCCAAACAAGCGCTAGAAAAAGGTGACCCACTTACCATAGTTGACGATCAATTTAGAGCGCCAACATGGGCAGATGATTTAGCGTGGGCATGTATCCAGTCTGCTAAATTGTCGGCTAAGGGAATATATCATATAGCCGGGCCAGAAACATTTTCTATCTACGAATTGGTAAAAAAGGTAGCTCAATTTTATCACCTTGATTACAGCCAAGTGTCTGCTATTAAATCTGCTGCACTTAACCAAGCTGCAAAGCGACCGCCAAAAACAGGGTTTAACCTCAAAAAAGCAAGAAATAAGCTTGGCTATGCCCCCAAAACCTTTGAAGAAGCCCTCGCTTTGCTTCAAAATTAGGATAGCCAATTTAATTTTTTATATTTGTTTAATACTGAAAAAAACAATCACATTATGCTTAAAAAACTAACAGTACTATTTCTCGGATTATTCCCATTTCTTTTATCTGCTCAAGAAAAAGGCCTTGATCAAAAAATAGATGAAACATTCGGAAACTGGACGGGTTGGTTTGTAGATTTAATCTTTTTTCAAATTCCATTTACCGATAAAATCAAAGTGCCATGGGTGCTTATTGTTTTGGTTTTAGGTGCGTTATTTTTTACACTTTATTTTAAATTTATAAATATTCGTGGTTTCAGCACATCTATCAATGTCATTCGAGGTAAGTATGATGATTTTGAAAAAGATGGTCATGTTGAAGTGTCTGATACCGTATTCACAGATGATGGTGATAATCCTGATACCATCAGGGTAGAAGGCGATCATCATGGTGAGGTTTCTCATTTTCAGGCACTAACTGCTGCACTTTCGGCTACTGTTGGTTTAGGTAATATTGCAGGTGTAGCTGTCGCTATATCTATCGGTGGGCCGGGGGCAACTTTTTGGATGATAGTTGCGGGCTTAATAGGCATGGCTTCGAAGTTTGTAGAATGCACACTGGGGGTTAAGTACCGTGAAATTGATGAAACCGGGAAAGTTTTTGGTGGACCAATGTATTACCTTAAAAAGGGGTTGAAAGCTAATAAAATGGCAAAACTGGGTCAGGTCTTGGCAGTTCTGTTTGCCATCATGTGTATAGGAGGCTCATTTGGAGGCGGCAATATGTTTCAATCTAATCAGGCTTTTGCTATGATAGAATACAGTACGCAGACTGACGTGTCAAAAGTTAATGACTTAAATTCAATTATTGGCGAAAAAGTAAAGTATAGCTATTTCGAATCGGAAGAAAGAGTGGTATCGTCAGTTTCAAAAGATTCAATTTACTATACAATTAATGATAGACCAATTGCAAGAGCAAAAAAAGAATTTTTAGGTGATTCTATGGTTGTAGCAGGCACTGGTTCAGGAATAGATGTCAAGGCCGACTTATCACAATTTATTGGTCAAACAATTGTGGCATCATTACCGCGAACAATTGATACTAAAGTTGCCGGAATTGATGGTGATATGGTAAGGTTAGATATTGGCAATATGGAGATGTCAGTGACGAGCAAAGAATTTTCAAAGACAGCAGTTTTAAACCCTTTGAGTGGCAATGGATGGATTTTTGGAATTATTATGGCTGTATTGGTCGGGGTTGTGATTATTGGTGGAATTAAGAAAATTGCCAAAGTAACCGATAAAATTGTTCCGTTCATGGTTGTCACTTATGTTTTGGCCGCGCTAGTAATTTTGGGAATGCACTTCGATCAAATACCCAATGCATTTGGTCAAATATTTACAGGTGCCTTCTCGGGCATTGGCATAATAGGCGGAACCGTAGGAGTGCTAATTCAAGGTTTCAAAAGAGCTGCTTTCTCAAATGAGGCAGGGATAGGGTCAGCTTCAATTGCACACTCTGCGGTAAAAACCAAGTATGCGGCAAGTGAAGGCTTGGTAGCTTTACTTGAGCCATTTATTGACACGGTATTGGTTTGTACAATGACTGCTTTAGTGCTAATTATTTCCAACGGAAATGGTGAAATAATGACGTATGGTCAAGAAATTAAAGAGGGTGTTCAGGTAACTTCTCAGGCTTTTGAGTCAAATATCTTTTGGTTTCCATGGGTGCTCACAATAGCTGTGGTACTCTTTGCTTTTTCAACTATGATTTCATGGTCATACTACGGTTACCAAGCATGGTCATTTTTATTCGGACGAAGTAAAAAAATTGAATATGCTTATAAATTTATATTCTGCCTTTTTGTAATTGTTGGAGCAGCGTCGCAACTGAAGTCCGTTATAGATTTTTCTGACGCTATGATCTTTGCAATGCTAGTTCCAAACATGATCGGTTTGTTTTTATTAGCACCGCGTGTAAAAGAAGAATTAGCTAGGTTTATGAAAAGGGTAAAAGCACAAAAAGCTTAAAGTTGAAACAAAGGTTTCATTTTAGTAAAGCCGAAAGGGTTGGGATAGCTGTTTTAGGACTCATAATAGTTTCACTATTGGTTTTTTTAAATATACCGCGCCACAACTTTGTTGAGGATATATTTCTAGAGGATTCGTCAAAAGTAGCATGGGTAGACAGCAAAGATAAAATAATCGATTCGCTATCAATCCCCAAGGGATAACCTAAACACATCAAACCATTTAATCCAAATAAGCTCTCCAAAAGCGAGTGGAAAAATTTGGGTTTTTCGGAAAAACAAGCCCAGGTTATTGTCAGTTACAAAAATAAAATTGGAGGTTTCAAAAGTAAGTCAGATATTGCAAATTGTTATGTCATCAGTGATGAGAAGTTCCAAACGATAGCACCATATATTCGATTTGAAACAGAGCAGACTATTGCCGCAGATTCTGTAAAAATCGAAGCCGTATTTGAACAAATAGAGATAAATACGGCTACTAAATCTGAACTTGAATCGGTTAAGGGAATTGGGCCCTTCTATGCTAAACAAATTCTTGCATTACGGAAAGATCTCGGAGGTTATTACAGTGTAGAACAATTAAAAGAGGTGTATGGAATGACACAGGAAGCGTTTGAGCAAATAAAACCGCAATTAACAGTGCTTCCTACTGAAATTAATAAAATAGAGGTTAGTACTGCTAAGTTTGACGCGTTAAAACGACATCCATACTTAAGCTGGAAGCAAAGTCAAATTATTGTCAGTCAAAAATACAAATCTATTGATAGTATTTTCTGGTCTAATTTAACAAACAGTGGCCATTTCACTGAATCAGATATCCAAAGATTAAAACCATATTTTAAATGATGAAAACAACTCAACAACGCTTTCGGGAAGCGATAAGAAATGTGCCCGATTTTCCAAAGCCTGGCATCAATTTTAAAGATATTACGCCCGTTTTTCAGGTGCCAGAACTAGTAAGGGACGTTGTTTCTGAATTGGCAAGCCAATATAAAACTGCGAACATTGAGGGCATTGCTGGTATAGAAAGTCGTGGTTTTTTGATCGGTGTCCCGCTCGCTCTTGCATTGAATGTCCCGTTTATTTTAATTAGGAAGCGCGGTAAATTACCTTACGAAACGGTGTCACACAAATATCACTTAGAATATGGTACAGCTGAAATAGAAATGCACATTGATGCTGTTGAACCTGATCAAAACATATTGATTCATGACGATTTACTAGCAACAGGAGGATCGGCTGCTGCTGCTGCTGAACTAATAATTTCACAAAAAGCAAGTGTTGTAGGGTTTGATTTTTTAATAGAATTAGACTTTCTAAATGGCAGAGAACAACTTGTGAAATACTCAAAAAATATTAGTAATTTTGTGACATATTAAACCAAACTATAGATGAATTTTAATCACAATGAAAATCAAAAAATGATCGCACAAATGGTGCGTGACTTTGCTCAGAAAGAAATCAAACCTAAAATGATGGAGTGGGATGAGGCGCAGTACTTCCCAGTTGAACTTTTTAAAAAACTTGGGCACCTTGGATTAATGGGGGTTCTAGTTCCTACTGAATATGGGGGAAGTGGATTTGGATATGATGAATACATAACTGTAGTTTCAGAAATAGCTGAAGTTTGTGGGTCGATAGGACTTTCAGTAGCAGCTCATAATTCTCTGTGTACTGGTCACATACTGTATCATGCAAGCGAGGAACAAAAGAAAAAATATTTACCAAAACTGGCCACAGGTGAATGGATAGGCGCTTGGGGATTAACTGAAACTGGAACTGGTTCAGATGCAGGGGGAATGAATACCACGGCAGTGAAAGATGGCGATTACTGGGTATTAAATGGTTCAAAGAACTTTATTACGCATGCCATTTCTGGAGATGTCGCAGTGGTTATTGCAAGAACTGGAGAAAAAGGTGATTCTAGAGGAATGTCTGCTTTTATCATTGAAAAAGGTACACCAGGATTCATGGCTGGAAAAAAAGAAAATAAGCTAGGAATGCGAGCGTCAGAAACGGCTGAATTGATTTTTAATAATTGCCGCATACACAACGATCAATTAATAGGAAAAGAAGGAGAAGGTTTTATTCAAGCCATGCAGATACTTGATGGCGGTAGAATTTCAATTGGCGCCTTAGGTTTGGGTATTGCAAAAGGAGCGTATAAAGCAGCTCTACAATATTCAAAAGAGAGAGAGCAATTTGGGAAACCCATTTCTCAATTTCAAGCCATAGCTTTTAAATTGGCAGACATGGCAACAGAAATCGAAGCTGCTGAGCTATTGCTATATCAAGCAGCAGATTTGAAAAATCGTCATGAAAAATTGACAAAGGAATCGGCTATGGCTAAATATTATACATCAGAAGTAGCCGTCAGTGTCTCAACAGAAGCTGTTCAAATTTTTGGCGGTTATGGCTATACAAAAGATTTCCCTGTCGAGAAGTTTTATCGCGATTCAAAGTTATGTACGATCGGTGAAGGAACCTCCGAAATACAAAAGTTAGTAATTTCACGAGAATTATTAAAATAAAAATTCAAAAGGCATTGTTAAAAAGTTTTTTTGTTTTATCTTTGCCGTCCAATTTAGAATTTTAAAAAATTACGATATGTTAATTATTCCGATTAAAGAAGGAGAAAATATTGATAGAGCATTAAAAAAGTACAAGAAAAAGTTTGAAAAAACTGGTACAATGCGTCAATTAAGAGATAGAAAGCAATTTACTAAGCCTTCTGTTGAAAACAGACAAATGAGATTAAAGGCTGCTTACAAGCAAAGATTGCAACAAGCAGAAATGTAAACCTTATCAAATAATATACGTACAAAAAGGTGTAAACATTGTTTACACCTTTTTTTTTGTATTATGCTCGATCAATTTCTACATTATTTATCTTTTGAAAAACGCTTTTCGGTTCATACCGTAACAGCCTACAAGAAAGATATTGAGCAATTCTACACATATGAGGGAATTGCAGAGGCAGATATTAGAAGTGTCAGCTTTCAATCAATTAGAGCATATCGTGTGTATTTAGTTGAACAAGCTCTAGAGCATACCACAATTAACAGAAAGATTTCTAGTTTAAAAACATTTTTTCGTTTTTTAAAACGAAACAATTATATTGAGGTAAACCCCATGGTTAAAATTCAGGGTTTAAAACAAAGCAAACGGTTGCCTCAGTTTATTCCAGAAAACCAATTATGGGACGCTAGTATTTTTTGCGATTTTGAAGATGAATTCACAAATAGTAGAGATGAGCTTATTTTGGAACTATTTTACCAAACAGGTATCCGATTGTCGGAACTGATAAATTTAACCGTAAAAAATGTGGCCAGTAATCAGATTAAAGTGCTGGGTAAAAGAAATAAAGAACGAATTATACCCATCACACAGTCATTGTATTCGCTGATCAGCACATATCTTATCTACCGCGGTAATATAGATTCAAAAGTCCAAAACTTAATAATTGATAAAACGGGCAAAAAATTAGAATCAAAGTTTGTTTACAGCAAAGTAAATTATTACCTTAGTAAGGTTACTAACCTAAAGAAAAAAAGTCCACATGTGCTACGCCATACGTTTGCGACACACATGCTAAACAATGGAGCTTCGTTAGAGGCTATTAAGAGTATATTGGGGCATACAGATTTAGCAGCAACACAAGTTTACACGCATAATTCGTTTAAACAAATAAAAAACATATATAAAACCGCTCATCCGCGAGGTGGGCATTAAAATAGAAAAACATATGGATTTAAAAATTGAAGCAGTACACTTCGACGTTGACAAGAAGTTGGTTGATTTCGTAAAGGAGAAAGTTCAAAAATTGGAACAAATTTTTGATAATATTGTTTTAGGTGAGGTTTTTTTAAAACTTGATCGCTCATCAGAAAAAGAAAATAAAGTAGCGGAAATCAAAATTGCAGTACCAGGAAAGGAATTATTCGCAAAAAAACAATGCCGAACCTTTGAAGAAGCAACTGACTTATGCGTTGATGCGCTTAAAAAGCAAATCAGAAAGCACAAGGAAAAATTAATTGCAACTTAATGCGTGGCACGAATCTTGAATCTTACAGTCAAAAACAAAACAACAATATGAAAAAATTTTTAGTAATTATTGCATTATGCCTTGGGTTCTCTGCCACAGCACAAACAGGGGGAACAAAGGTGAATGGCATTATTATGCCGAATATAGTGAAAGTGGACGGAAAGTATTTGAAGTTAAATGGAGCCGGAGTGAGAGAGAAAATGTTTCTTGACTTGTACATAGGTGCCTTGTACCTCGAAAAGAAAACGTCAAACGCTGATGAAATTATTAAAAGCGACAGTTATATGTCCATTAAAATGCGCGTAATATCAGGAATGGTGACACGCGAAAACATGGAAGAAGCTATACGTGAAGGATTCAAAAAGTCAACGAACAGCAATACCAAAAGCATTGATTCTAAAATTGACGATTTAATCAACAAGGGCTTTGCTGGTGTTATTGAAAAAGGGGACGTATTTGATTTAGAGTATATTCCAGGTAAAGGGACTCATCTAAAAAAGAATGGCAAGATATTAGTCGTTATTCCAGGGTTGGAATTTAAGCAAGCATTGTTTGGTATTTGGCTGTGTAATCAGCCAGCAGACGCTAACCTCAAGAAGAAAATGCTAGGCACATAAAAAAAATTAAAAAAAAATTAAAAAAAAGTTTTTAATAAAAAAATATCAATTATATTTGCACTCCCGTTTTGACACGGGAGTTGTTTTTTTTTACGTTCTTTTAATAAAATAGTAAACAAAGTTTCTGCCTCTATAGCTCAGTTGGCTAGAGCAGCTGATTTGTAATCAGCAGGTCGTGGGTTCGAGTCCCTCTAGAGGCTCTGTTTATTTTTTATTTTTTTTGGGGAGATACCAAAGCGGCCAACTGGGGCAGACTGTAACTCTGCTGACTTATGTCTTCGTAGGTTCGAATCCTGCTCTCCCCACTAAAATAAAAAATAAATAAATCAGGTTGGAATCTGGTTTAACTTTAATATAATATAAGCGGGAGTAGCTCAGTTGGTAGAGCGTCAGCCTTCCAAGCTGAGGGTCGCGAGTTCGAGTCTCGTCTCCCGCTCAATTTAAAACAGCAGTGTTTTAATATTTAAAAGACGTAGTGCCGGTGTAGCTCAGGGGTAGAGCGTTTCCTTGGTAAGGAAGAGGTCACGGGTTCAATTCCCGTCATTGGCTCAACAAAGTCGGGAACGAGGAGAGAGTAGATTGAAAAATGGGAGGTGAAAGCTTTGCATTTTGCCCACCTGTAACAAGGGAGTTTAAGCTCAAGGGGTAACTTACGCACTTTAGAAGTGTGTTTTTGTATTTGTAAAAATTGATAAATAAATAATAAATTAGATTATGGCTAAGGAAAAATTTGACCGTTCGAAACCACACGTAAATATTGGTACAATTGGTCACGTAGATCACGGTAAAACTACTTTAACTGCTGCAATTACAACAGTTTTAGCAAATGCCGGATTATCTGAAAAGAGAGATTTCGATACAATCGATAACGCTCCTGAAGAGAAAGAAAGAGGTATTACTATTAACACTTCTCACGTTGAGTACGCAACTGCAAACAGACACTACGCTCACGTAGATTGTCCAGGTCACGCCGATTACGTTAAGAACATGGTAACTGGTGCTGCACAAATGGACGGTGCTATTT
>JAWWDX010000036.1:0-16212 GCA_033719695.1 Putridiphycobacter sp. | reverse complement strand
GATTGTGAGTCGATTCATAGAAAAAGAAATGCAGCAATGTGGCGTCATAAATATAGAAAAAACAGGGCCTTATACTTTTGATACAGGAGCGCTGTTTCATTTAAAAACGGATTTCAAAGGTTCAATCATTTATGACAACCAAATTGGATTAATAAAAAAACTACACCCTACACCAGCCACCTGTGGCACCCCTCAAGCGGTGACATTCAATTATGTCATTAATGCTGAACCACATAAAAGATCCATATACTGTGGTTTTTTGGGCCCTATTACTGAAAACCAATCACATTTATTTGTTAACCTCAGATGTATGCAAATACTAAATGATCGTGCCTACTTATATGTTGGCGGTGGCATAACTGGGGATTCAGAACCTGAAAAAGAATGGGATGAAACAATTAATAAATCAAAAACTTTGGCAAGTTTTTTAGGTTAATCAAATTCAAAGTCGACTCTCCTATTCAATTTTTTACCTATTAATGTTGAATTTGGCGCTGCAGGATCGGTTTCACCTCTATATTCAATTTCAACCCTATCTTCTGGCAATCCATTTTCAATTAACAACTGTTTCACATTATTTGCTCTTCTTTCCGAGAGGTTTATATTGTAGAGATTACTTCCGTTAGAATCAGTATGGCCAATAATTCGTATACGAAGATCTGAATGTGATAGTACCACATTCACCATTTCTTGAATATATATTTTATTCAAATCTGATACCTCATCTTTATCGTGATCAAAGTATAGGGGCTTAATTTCAAAATTACGCATAAACTTATCACGCACATAATAAGCATTCCAACCCCTTTTTAAATCATTTTCGAAATTAGTAACCCAAGAATGGTATTTTGAAACTGTATCGGAAGTTGACATTTCATATTTTGATTTAAACATGATGATGGTTCCTGAATTAGACCTGCAATCTTTTGATAAATAATTACCAGATAAATACCCTGTACTATCATTGTAAGATAACTCAGCATTAAGGAGACACCAATAGTTATTACCTTCATTTAGCTGATTTCCTAACATAGTTTCTTCAAAAAAGAAAGCTCCGGTTTCAGTCAATTTTCCCTCAACAGTTTTCAAAGCGTAGAAAGACTTAAAAGGTGTTTCACTTCTAGACTCTCCTTTAATAATACCAGTCTGTTCATCAACAGTTATCCTTAGCCAAAATGCAGTTGATTTGGCATTTGTCATACCATTCTGATATATAACTCCTTGCCATGTACCATTGAAAAAGTTTTGCGAAATTGCTTGAGAGCAAGACAAAAAGAGTATTAAAAACAATCCAACAAGATTTTTCATAAATTAATAGTAGCAATTTGCATTCCAAAAAAAATATTAAAAGGAATTTAGGTAAATATTCATATGGAGTTTTACGTATATTAGCAGAATTGTTACAAATATGACGAATCGAATTATGATAACGGCAGAAAGATTTTTAGAAAAATATCCTTTTTTAAATGACGACAATCTCGTTCAAGATATATTGTCAGTAGGTAAATACCAAAAAATTTCAACGAATGAGATTTTAATAGATTTGGGACAAAAGATTACCCATTTTCCACTCATCATTGAAGGTTCAATTAAGATATTAAGAGAAGATAATGAAGGAAGGGAAGTATTTCTGTACTACGTAGATTCAGGAAATACGTGTGCAGCTACTGTGTCGTGCTGCTTAAATGATAAAGTAAGCAATGTACGTGCGATAATTGATGAAGATGCTGAATTATTGAATATTCCTATTGAAAACATGGATAAGTGGATAACCCAATATTCTTCGTGGCGAAGGTATATTTTTCAATCTTTTTCTAGCCGATTTGAAGATATGTTAAATGCAGTTGATCAATTGGCATTTAAAAAAATGGATGAGAGAATTTTAGGATATTTAAATAATACCGCTAAGCATACGAAAAGCAACATTATCAAAATGTCACACCAAGACATAGCGATAGACTTGAATACCAGTAGGGAAGTTGTTTCAAGATTACTTAAGCAATTGGAGCAAGAAGGTGTACTGTTGTTAGGAAGAGGGAAAATTGAATTAACTTAATTCGCTGTTTTTTTCCATTCTGAAAAATTTGAGGTAATGCTCAGCATATTGTTGGTACCTGCTGGAGAGTAAAAAGCAACAGAGTAGTTGACGTGTAACTTTTTTACTCTAAATCCAAATCCGCCAGAAAAACCACTTATTGTAGTTCTATTTTCGAAAGTAAAAGTTTGTCTGCGGTCGAAATTATATCCTAATCGAATAAAAAAAGTTTCTGTTGGCACTATTTCAACACCTAAATTTACATGTCTAAATACTTTTTCAGCAATTCCTGCTCTTGGCACTGGGATGGTATCTTGCGTAAATTCGTCTATAGTTGGCGACGCATTTGGATCGTTATAAGATAAGTCAAAAGAATTTAAGTCGTGCAGAGTTAAACTGAACCTAAATGGTGCATGCGGCAACTTATATGAAGCACCAGCTAGCAGTTCTACAGGTAATGGTTCCCGATTATTTTTGGTAAAAGATTTGACTTGCACACCAATGTTACGTGCAACAAGAATCGCCGTAAATTGGCTTTCAGGATTATGGTACATAGCTGAAAAATCCACACCTGCTCCTAAGGCAAAGTAAGACTCATATTGAGACATATATAGATTTACATTAGCGCCAATACTAAATCTTTCATTTAATCTTTTACCATAGCCAACACCTAAAGCATAATCACCTGCAGTAAATTGTCCAGTTTCTTCTCCGGTGACATTTGTTTGCGTAAATCTCCCATAGTTTGCATATCTCAAATGTGTCACTAGGGTTCCTAATTTTATGGTATTAAAGCCAAGCAATAATTGACCTACACTAATTCCTGCTGGGAAAAAAGCATGATTTAGTGCTACGTTCTGGGTCATTGGTTGCGATATGGCAGCAGGATTAACGACACTAAGATTTATGTCATTATCATTTACGGCTCCAAAATCGCCTCCTAAAGCAGTCGATCTTGCGTTAAAATCTAGATCAAGGAATTGAAAAGCATGGTTTCCCCCTATTTGACCAAAACTTGCACTCACAGCCAAACCTGTGTACAGAAAAAATGTTATAATCTTTTGCATTGCATTCTATAACGGTGATAAAATCATTTTATTTTAGTTACGTCTGTCAATTCCCCACATCATTTTATTACGAATGGTATTTAGAAAGTTTTGATCTTCTGTTTGTATGACGTCAATGTTATAATTAGCTTTAGTAATAATCAATTCTGTTTCAAATTCGATTGATTGTGATCGGGAATCAAGGCTGCATAAAAAGGCTTGGCTTCTCCCTTCTACTTTTAATTTCACTTGTCGAGAATCAGGAACAACCACAGGTCGAACATTTAAATTATGCGGTGCGATTGGCGTAATAATAAAATCATTTGCTCCAGGAACGACTATTGGTCCGCCACAGCTCAATGAATAAGCTGTTGAACCTGTTGGGGTAGCAATTATTAATCCGTCTGCCCAATATGAATTTAAATAAAGGTCATCAATATAAGTATGAATAGTAATCATACTTGAAGAATCTTGTTTATGAACAGTAATTTCATTTAGGGCTACATTTTGGCCTCCAAAAAGTTCCAAATTACTGTCTACCTGAATCAGAGATCTGGTTTGAAGTCTAAATTTTTTTTGATTAATTTTTTCTAAAACATCCCGAATTTCGTCTTTTTGAGTTGAAGCTAAGAATCCAAGTCGTCCTGTATTAATCCCTAAAATAGGTATGTTGCTATTCTTAACAATATGCACGGTTTCAAGAAAAGTACCATCACCTCCTATACTGATTAACAAATCTGTTTCTTTGTCGATATCTTGATGACTATTATATAAGTCTACTTTATCATTTAATACTAGTCGCTCATTTAAAAAACTAAAAAAAGGCTTATATATTGAACACTGCCAATCATATAACTGAATGGTATTGAATAAATCTTGTATAAATGGTACAAAACTATCTTGAAAATTCCGCCCATAAACAGCAACTTTTAACGACATATTTAGAGGTTTAAGTAATTCATTAATTCGTCATATCGCTTCTTCAAATCTTCAAAATACTCGCCCTCAGCATATGATTCTTTGATTGTGTAATCGTATCTTTCAAACGATCTTAAGACATTATCCAACTCAGTTGTATTAAGTTTTAAAGTAACTTGAATTTTTGTAGATTCGGGCAAGGAACTGACATAACTACTTAAAATTTTTACATCATTTTCTTCAACAATGCGTGCAATCTGAGTTAATGTATAGTCATGCTTATTCATTTCTAATACAATAATTCCACCTGCTTCTTTGATTGATCCTACGGCTGTAATTTGTGACATTAAGAAAAGTAAATCGGTACAACCCACATATTCATTTTGACGATTTAAAATGGGCACTATTGTAATCTTTGAATCTGCAATAACTTTCATTACGTCGTATACGTGGCTATCACTGTATACAAAAGGATTTTGTAGATTAGATAATTCAGAAGCAATGGTATGGTGAGGATCTTGCATATCGAAAATGTCATCATCAGACACAACGCCAAGATAGTTGTTTCCATCAACCACCGCTAGGTGGCTCACCCTTAATTCATTCATCCAAGCAAGGGCTTTTTCTCCTGTTTCTGTTGGTTTTATAGGTGGAATATATTCTGAAATCAATTCTTCTGCTTTCATTAATTAGAATGTAATAGATGATAGTGTTTGTAAATTTTCTAACAAAGTAAAGTAATTATTTTCTTTAATTATATTTTTGTACCATAAATGTAGGCAATATTACAATATGGGTACAAAACTAAGTGTTAATATCAACAAGATTGCAACTTTAAGAAATGCCAGAGGGGGCAATCTTCCCAGCGTTGTAATGGCAGCTAAGCAAATTCAAGCATTTGGAGCAGAAGGTATCACCATTCATCCAAGGCCAGATGAAAGGCACATTACAACGCAAGATGTTTTCGATTTGAAAGACGTTGTGTACACAGAGTATAATATTGAAGGATATCCTGATGAGCGGTTTCTCGCGTTAATTGAAAAAGCTAACCCAACTCAAGCAACATTGGTTCCTGACCCTCCCAATACATTGACTTCAGATGCTGGCTGGGACACAATCAAACATTTTGATTTCTTAAAAGACATCAATCAAGCCGTAAAACTAAAAGGAGTGAGGACGGCCATTTTTATTGAACCTATTTCAAAAATGATTGAAGCGGCCGGAAAAATTGGTGTGGATAGAATTGAATTTTACACAGGGCCATACGCCGCGCAATATAAGCAGAATAGAGATAGCGCAATTGCGCCATTTATTGATGCTGCACGTATTGCTCAGGAAGTAGGTTTGGGAATAAATGCGGGGCATGACTTAAATTTAGAAAACTTACAATTTTTCAAATCATCCATTCCAAATTTATTAGAGGTATCTATTGGTCACGCATTGATTGCTGATGCTTTGTACTTAGGACTTGAGAATACCGTTGCTATGTATAAAAATCGACTTACCGACTAGTTGTTGGAAGTGACAGCTAATTTAAAACCAACCCCATGAACATTGTTAATGCTTACAGCAGGATCATCACTAAGGTACTTTCGCAATTTTGATATAAAAACATCTAAAGATCTACCTACAAAATAATCATCTTGACCCCATACTGCATTCAAAACAATATCTCTTGGCAATACTTTATTTTTGTGCTGCACCAGTAAATGCAAAATTTTCGCCTCTTTCTTTGTTAGCTTTTTAATAGAATGATCAGAATTCACAATTTTAAACTCGTTTGGCATAAACTTATATATCCCGATACTATATTCGGTAACTTCATCACTTTCATTTTGCGGTGTAGACCTTTTTAAGAGTGATTTTACCCTTAACAAAAATTCTTCTGTATGAAATGGTTTAGTTATATAATCATCTCCCCCAACTTTTAAGCCTTTAATCTTGTCATCCATTTCCGCTTTAGCTGTCAAAAACAACAGTGGTACACTCGTATTGGTTTTTCTGATATCTTCAGCAAGGGTAAAACCATCTTTTTTTGGCATCATGACATCTAGAATAACTAAATGATATAAATCTTCATTAAACGCTTTCAATCCATCTACCCCGTTCAGACATAGCTTTACATCATAACCTTGTTTCTTGAGACTTTCTTGTACAACAAATCCCAAATTTGTATCGTCTTCAACCAATAATATTTTTACTTTTCCATTCATTGTTTTATTATTTTATTGGAATAGAGATAATGAACTCACTTCCCACGCCAAGTTGACTATTGACACTAATGCTGCCATTTAGTTTTTCTACAATCGTTTTCACGTAAAATAAGCCTAACCCAAACCCTTTTACATCATGTATATTACCTGTTGGTACACGGTAAAACTTATCAAAAATATATTTTAAATCTTCCTTTGAGATTCCCTTGCCATTATCTTTAATTGAAATAACTATTCTTTGTTTAGCATTAGCTGTGGAAATAATAATAT
Source organism: Putridiphycobacter sp. (assembly GCA_033719695.1). Taxonomy (GTDB): domain Bacteria; phylum Bacteroidota; class Bacteroidia; order Flavobacteriales_D; family Crocinitomicaceae; genus Putridiphycobacter. The sequence continues at coordinate 9,730 of JAWWDX010000036.1, read as the reverse complement.
TTGGTGTTTTATCGCAATATTTAGTCGCATTATCTAGCAAATTATATATGACATTGGTTAAATGAACTAAATCACTATTCACCACACTTATTTTTGCATTTAGTTCAAGTGATATTTGGCCTCCTCCCTCTTCCAATTGATTAAATTCAAAATTTTCCTTTGCTTCCTCTATAATCTCGTGCAAATCAAAAGACGTAAATTTCAATTTTATTTCTCCTTTATCTAATTTGGCGATATTCAAAACGCGCTCTACCTGTTGCTCTAGGCGCTTGTTCTCTTTATAAATTATGCTAGCATATTTTTCTACTTTTTCACTTGAATTGTCGCTAGTATAAAGCAGAGATTCGCTAGATAATCGTATGGTGGAAATTGGTGTCTTTAATTCGTGAGTCATGTTGTTGATAAAGTCATTCTTTATTTCCGATAACTTTTTTTGACGTAAGATAATTGAAATGGTAAAACCAAAAAAAGTAAGGATAAACAGCAAAATGGCAATCATGTAATACCACGGTGTCACATTGTTCGAGGTGTCGGCCAGGCTATAACTTTGTTTATTTGGAAAGGAAACAGCAAAATAATGAACATCTGTTTCGAGTTTGTTTTGGAGCTTACTATCGATTTTCCCATTATTTTTTTCAATTACAAATACAGAGTCACCACTGTATCTTATATAGTCGCCATATATGACACTATCGGAATAACAATCATAGATACCATACCTAAAATCATCTTTTATATTTTGGTGATAAAACTCTGCTTTAAGTAAGTTTTCGAGTAAAAAAGGATGCAATGTATCTTCGAGTTCAACCGTAAAATAGTTTGAAGACTGTTGTTTAACCTTTCCGTATAAATCACTATTCTGTTTATTGATACGCTGAATTTCAGTAGCTACATTTTTAAGAGCTAAGCTTACATTCTCACTAAACTGTTTATCGTTCAAGCTATCTTGGATATTTTGAATCTTAATATTAGTATTTTGATATTCTAGATTTCTTTTTATCCAAAAAAACTGAATTGTTAAGATACAAATAATCGATACTATTCCAAGAATGATTACCGTCTTAATTTTCGAATTATTCATACTCAAAATTATGATTTTTTTTTATCAGCAGTTTTATATTATCCAATTTTATCGTGCTATGTGTTAATTCAATTATATATTTGTGTCAAAAAAAACTATGAAGAAATCAATTTTGAGTCTTTTCGCTGCAAGTCTAATACTAGTCGGGTGTGGTGAAAATACAGAAACGGAAGTTGAAAATGCAGTTGACAGTACTGCTGTAGTAGCAGATGAGATGCATGAAGAAGAAAGTGCCGAAATAGCTTTTAACGGAACAGAAAAAGGTGGTTTTTTATTGTACGGCCATGAAGATATAGACGCTGAAGGAGCTGTTAGTAAGGAAGAAATGTTTTCCATTTTTCAAAAAACAGGCGCTTTTAACGGCAAAGTAAAAGTGACCATTAACGAAGTTTGTCAAAAAGCAGGCTGTTGGATTAACTTTAAGAAAAATGAAAACGAAAACGTTATGGTATTTTTCAGAGATCATTTCACTATTCCAATTGAAGAATCGGCTGGGAAAACTGCCATATTATACGGGCAATTAGAAACTGATACACTGTCAGTAGATTTTCAAAAACACTTATTAGATGACGCAGCTGAAGCAGGGGAAGTTATTAATCAAGAAGATTATGATGCTATTACAGAAGAAAAAGTAGACGTTTCTTTTGATTGTATTTCAATTCTGCTGTAAAAAAGAAAGAAGTTCAAAAAAAAATCTGTTGAGTCATTCAACAGATTTTTTTTTGGTCACAAGCCATTTCCTCCAATGACTCGTATTTAATAATAGGAACTCAAATATGAAAAAAGAAATCTATTTAATTATACTATCAGCATTAGCGTTTATTGCATGCAAAAAGGACTTTCAATGTGCTTGTATTAAGACTACAAAAATCAGTGAATTAATGACGGTAGATATTAGTATTGATTCATCTATATTTTCTGTTGAAGCAAGGCCAAATGAGGCAGAAGCAACTTGCACAGGTTATAACTTATATAATACAACCCCGGACTTGAAAAATAGTGTTGAGATTTCATGTGAACTAGTAAAATGATATTTGCCGCATCTGTCCATTTTATAATATCCTGAAACTAACAAATGAGACAGAGGACAGTAGTCCAGCCATAAAAAAAGGTTGTTCAATGAACAACCTTTTTTATATCGTTAAGAGGACAAGTTTTACTTATCTGTTTCCACCTGTTTTAAAGTATCTGCTTTATATTGTCCTGCAGCCAATCCTTCCTGAACTTTTTTAAACGTTTCAATAGTATAATTTACATCCTCTATGGTGTGTGCTGCTGTTGGTATAAGGCGCAACATAATAACATCTTTCGGCACCACTGGATACACAACTATAGAGCAAAATATATTGTAATTTTCACGTAAATCGAAAGTTACGTTTGTGGCTTCAGCTAAAGTTCCAGATAGAAATACAGGTGTCACTGCAGAATTTGTTCGGCCAATATTAAAGCCAGCAGCTTTCAGTCCTGTTTGTAGGCTTGTTGCAATTTTCCACAAATTAGCCTTATGTTCTGGCTGTGTTCTTAGCATCTCCAATCTTTTTCTTGCGCCAACTACTAATGGCATAGGTAAAGATTTAGCAAATACCTGAGAACGCATATTATATCGTAAAAATTCAACGATATCCTCTGTAGCGCTGATGAATGCACCGATTGAAGCCATAGACTTTGCGAACGTCCCGAAGTAAATATCTATGCCATCATGACAGCCTTGAAATTCACCTGTTCCCATACCCGTTTCTCCTAGTGTACCGAAACCATGTGCATCATCTACTAACAGTCTAAAATCATACTTCCCTGATGTTCTAAAATCAATAATTTCTTTCAGTAAACCTTGATCGCCTGCCATCCCAAAAACACCTTCGGTGATTACAAGTATACCACCATCAGTATCGGCTACTAATTTCTTTGCTCTATCCATTTGTGTTTGGAAGCTTTCCATGTCATTGTGTTGAAACACAAATCGCTTTCCTGCGTGTAATCTTACACCATCAATGATACAGGCATGCGATTCACTATCGTAAACAATGACGTCTTTTCTATCAACTAGTGCGTCGATTGCTGAAAGTATCCCTTGGTAACCAAAGTTTAATAAAATTGTATCCTCTTTTTGCATGAACTCCGACAGTTCCGCCTCTAAAGCTTCGTGCTCAGAGGTTTGACCAGTCATCATTCTTGATCCCATAGGATAAGCAAGACCCCACTCTGCAGCCGCATCTGCATCTGCCTTTCTAACCTCGGGTGCATTTGCTAAACCAAGATAGTTATTTACACTCCACACCAAGCATTCCTTCCCTCGAAACATCATTCTATTGGATATTTCCCCTTCTAATTTTGGGAACGTAAAGTAGCCGTGTACGCCTTTAGCATGTTGACCTAAAGGGCCTCTATTTTCTTTAATTTTTTCAAAAATATCTTTTGCCATAATTAATTTTTCATCCGTTTTAACAGACAATTTAGACTGCGAAAATAGCGGAAAAATTAATCTTAGCGGGAGTGAACGGTAATTTTTATTCACATTTTTACGTTTAACCTAATTCATTTTTGCATTAGTTAACAAATCAAAGCTTATCTTTGTGACCGATTATGAAAGGTAAATTAGTAATATTATCGTTGTTAGCTATTTTGATAGTTGGTATGCCGTCGTGCTCTGATTTCAATAAGGTAATGAAAAGCACCGATAATGAATATAAGAAAAAGCGTGCAATTGAATATTACAACAGTAAAGAGTATACAAATGCTGCAGCTGTGCTTGAGGACATTATCCCTTACTTCAAGCTTTCTGCTGATGGTGAAAAACTGTATTACTACTATTGTATGTCGAATTATCAAATAGGTGATTACTACTTAGCTTCATATTACTTTCGTCGGTTTATCAACCAATATCCAAGCAGTGTTTATGCGGAAGAATGTCAATTTTTAAGTGCTATCTGTTCTGTTAATAATTCACCAGAGTATTCTTTAGATCAAACTGAAACATTAAACGCTTTAGATCAACTTCAGATATTTGTAGACATGCATCCTAACAGCAGTCTAGTAGATAGTTGTAATTCGATCATGGATAGATTGAATTTGAAATTGCAGAAAAAACAATTTGAAGGCGCCAAGCAATACCACCACACTGAAAATTATAAGGCTGCTGTTGTGGCTTTAGAAAATCATTTGGTGGATTATCCCAATTCTCAATTTAAGGAAGAAACGCTGTATTTAACTGTTCTAAGTCAATATGAACTTGCTATAAACAGTATAGAATCTAAAAAAATAGGTAGATTGAACGATACTCTAAAAAGTTATCGTAAATTTGTAGCCACCTTTCCTGAATCTAGCTATGCAAAGGAGCTTTTGGGGGTTAAGAAGAAAGTTGAAAAGTTATTAGAATTAGAAAGTATTTAGCATCAAAATAAAAAAGATGAGTATTAGTTATAAGAACACAAATGCAGAACGTTCAACAATCACTAGAGATGTTGAATTTTTAGATGAGAACGTTGGTAATATTTACAAAGCTATCACTGCTATCTCGAAAAGAGCAGACCAAATTAGCAGTGAAGTAAAAGAAGAGTTAATTGCAAAATTAGCAGAGTTTGCTTCAAGCACTGATAACTTGGAAGAGATATTTGAAAACAGAGAGCAAATCGAAATTTCTAAATATTATGAGCAATTACCTAAGCCTGCAATGATTGCTATTCAAGAGTACATTGAAAATAAAATGTATATTACTGAAGGTAACGAAGAGGCAGAGGCCTAAATTACCACAAGTTTGTTAGCGGGAAAAAAAATATTGGTTGGAGTAACGGGCAGTATTGCCGCTTATAAAACCGCTATTCTAGTCCGAGAATTAATTAAATTAGAGGCTGAAGTCAAAGTAATTATGACTTCAGCCTCTTCTGATTTTATATCACCTTTAACGCTAGCTACTTTATCAAAAAATCCAGTTGCGATAGAGTTTGTTAAGAATGCAAATGGTGAATGGGAAAATCACGTAGAATTAGGTTTGTGGGCGGATGCATTTGTTATTGCGCCATTAACAGCCAGTTCACTATCGAAATTAGTTGATGGACAATCTGACAATTTATTAATTGCAACCTATTTAAGCGCTAGATGCCCTATTTGGATTGCCCCAGCTATGGATTTGGATATGTTCCAGCATTTCTCAACCCAACATAATTTGAAGACATTAAGGGATCATGGTGTAAATGTTATAGAACCAACTTCTGGTGAATTAGCTAGTGGCCTTGAGGGTAAAGGCAGAATGGAAGAGCCTGACATAATAGCAAGTCATTTGGTTGAATATTTCACGCCAAATGGACCTTTAAAAGGGAAAAACATCCTAATAACTGGTGGGCCAACATATGAAGCTATTGATCCCGTTCGCTTTATAGGTAACCATTCAAGTGGAAAAACCGGTGTTTTACTTGCTGATGAATGTGCAAGACGCGGTGCCAATGTGACCCTCATTCTCGGGCCATCTATTCATCATACAAACCATTCATCTGTTAATACCATACATGTTAAAACAGCTGAAGAAATGTTAGCTGCCACTCAACAAAACTGGCAAAAAATGCATTTGGGTATTTTTAGTGCTGCTGTTGCCGATTATAGACCGGAAACAAAAGCTGATGAAAAGATAAAAAAGAAAGACACAACATTAACAATTACGTTGACTAAGAATCCTGATATATTAGCCTGGGCTGGACAAAATAAATCAGAAAATCAGTATTTAGTTGGCTTTGCTTTAGAAACTAACAACGAAATTGAAAACGGAACTGAAAAATTAAAGCGGAAAAACTTGGACTTATTAGTACTCAATTCACTTAACGACACGGGAGCAGGATTTGGTTTCGACACAAATAAAGTAACCTTTATTAAACCGAACAATATTTTGATTAATTTTGAGTTAAAACAAAAGTCGAAAATGGCAATTGACATTGTGAATGAAATTGAAACCGATTTAACTAAATGAAACGATTAGTAGTACTCCTATTTATTCTGTGTGGCAATATGCTAGGCGCTCAGGAATTTAACTGTCAAATAACTGTTACAAGTACCCCTGCCATGTCGCCAACGGCAAATGAACTCGAGGTATTTCAAGATCTTGAGAATAACATTAAAGAATTCATGAATACAACAGTTTGGACTGACGATTTTTTTGAGATTGAAGAAAGAATCAATTTGTCTATACTTATTACCTTGTCAGAAAAAAATGGTACGGATGGTTATGGCGGTACCATTCAATTTCAAGCCACGAGACCTGTTTATAATACTGCCTATAACACCATTACTTTTAACCATATAGACAAAGACTTTAACATAACCTACTTGCGAAACACTGCTTTGTTGTTTTCTATTGATAGGTATCGTTCAAACCTCACATCTATGTTGGCTTTTTATGCCTACATGATTTTAGGATACGACTATGATAGTTTTTCCTTGAAAGGTGGTACTGATTTTTTTATCAAAGCACAACAAATAGCTAACAACGCCAAACAATATTTACCGGATTCCGATTGGGATCCAAAAAAGAAAGGTAATAGAAATACGCGGTATTATCTGGTTGACAATGCAATCCAATCGTTATTTGAACCGATTCGCACCACCTACTACAACTATCACCGATTGGGTTTAGACATCATGTACGATAATCCTGAAGAGGCAAGAAAGGTGATTTTACAAAGTATCACAGCTTTGGATAGAGTTCAACGAGCTCGGCCAGGCTCACTTAACCTACAAGTGTTTTTTAACACAAAGTCAGGAGAATTAATTAATTTATTCTCGCAAGCCAGTGATGCTAGACAGAAAAATACGGCCGTTAATATTTTAAAGCGATTAGATCCAATTAACGCTTCAAAATACGAAGACATTCTCTAACCCATTTTAACTATGCTCAATCGTTTAACCATTTCAAACTTTGCTTTGATTGAAAACCTAAACTTGCGCTTTAAAGACGGATACTCCGTCATCACTGGTGAAACAGGCGCCGGTAAATCAATTATATTAAAAGCGCTAAATTTACTTCTTGGCGAAAGGGCAGATTATAGCGTTATAAAAGCGAAAGACGAAAAATGCGTCATAGAAGCAGAATTTAATATTACTGATTTAGCACTCGAAGACCAATTCAAAACTTGGGATATTGATTATGATTTACAGACTATTATAAGGCGAGAATTTTTACCGAGTGGAAAATCAAGATTATTTATAAATGACACGCCCACAACCTTAAATACCTTAAAAGAATTGGGGTCGAGTATTATCAAAATTCACACCCAACATGAGACGCTAGATTTGTTTGATAAGCAATTTCAATTAGATACTTTAGATGCATTTGTTCAAAATAACAAGTCTGTTTCAGAATACAGAGCTCTTTTTGCAAATTACCAAGCCGACCTAAAACGATTACAGGTGATTGAAACAACAGTTGCTGAGCAAAAGAAAGCCCAAGATTATACCCAATTCTTAATTGATGAATTTAATCAAATAGATTTTAAAGATATTGACATTGATTCCCTTCTTGAAGAAGCGGAGCAGTTCAATAATTGGGAAACTATTCAAAACCAATTAACCTCAGCCTATTCATCTTTATCAGACGAACAGTTTTCACCTTCTGCCACGTTAAAACGAGCCATAGATGCATTGGGGAAAATTAGCCATGTTTCCACAAAATACCTCGATCTTCTAAACCGGTTCAAGTCTGTTAAAATTGAAATAGATGATATTGAAACTGAAATTGGAAACCTGTTGCATGGTTCTGATTTAGACGAAGAAAGGATGGTTTTCGTTCAAAACAAAGTGCAAATTATCAATTCATTACTCTATAAACACAATAGTAGCAATGGCACTGAGCTTAGAGCAGTTTTAGATGGATTAGAATCGGAAGTACATTCTTTTGCCGACCTTGAGAGTGAAATTTTAACAATTAAACAGAGCCTTACCAAAGACAAAAAGGTATTAACGGATCTTGCAAAATCTATTTCCAATCGTCGAAAAGCGGAGGCAAAGCATTATTCAAAAGCAATTCATGAAGTGCTCAAAGATTTAGGAATGGTTAACGCAGAACTACAGGTTGATTTTATAGAAAGTAAGGAACTAACCTATAACGGTATTGATCAAATTCAATTTTTGTTCAAAACAAATCTTGGCGGTGACTTTTTACCTATTTCTAAAACTGCATCTGGCGGTGAACTGTCGAGACTCATGTTGAGTGTCTTATCAATTATTGCTAACGTTCAAAAATTACCAACGCTAATATTCGACGAAATTGACACAGGTGTTAGTGGTGAAATTGCTTCAAAGATGGCTAATCTTTTTGCAAAATTGGGTCAAAAAACGCAGTTGATTAGTATTTCTCATCTGCCTCAAATAGCTAGCAAAGCAGCCGTTCATTTTCACGTTTATAAAACGGTAACGGATAATACTACCTATACTATGGTAAAAGAATTGAGTAACGAAGAGCGAATACACGAATTGGCAAAAATGATGAGTGGTGAGAATGTTTCGGAAAAAGCAATTGAAAATGCAAAACTATTACTTGCACAATGACTTTTAAAAACTATACCATCATAGCAATTTTCTTTATTTTTCTATCTATTATTTTAGGTGCAGTAGCTGCTCACAGTCTTGAAAGAGTAGTCTCATCTGAACTGATTCTCACATTTGAAAAAGGCGTTAAATACATGATGTATTCCGGTCTAGGTCTATTAACGATTAGTTTAAATAGCCACCGATTTAATGTCAATTTAAAATGGGCTTTAAACTGTATTTCAATTGGCACGCTTTTGTTTTCTGGTAATATATTTTTGTATATTTTTCATGAGTTCATACCTAGTTTAAAGCACTTAGTTCACGTGGTACCAGTAGGTGGTTTGTTGATGATTGTTGGTTGGGGTATAATACTATGGCATACAGCCAGAAAAAAATTACAATAACTTTTTAGGCTTGCCTGCAATAAAATCTTTCAAATAAAAAGGTTCGAAATAAGCTAAATTCTCAAACTGTTTTAACCTATATTTCTCTTCTGCTAAAGCTATCATACCTCTGGCGGATACTTCTGTCTCTAATTCAAAAATTGCATTCGGATGTGTAATTGCAGATTGACATTTCTCGGCACCAGGTCCTAAAAAAACAACCGCTTGGTCAGCCAGAAAGTTTTGGAAAGCATCAGGCTCAATCACCTTAGCTTCAACGGCCTCTACCATAATATTAGCTTGGTCGAAAACGGCAGAATAGACTTCCATGCGCCTTGCGTCGAACATAGGGCACAACAGATACTGTCCTTTATGAATACTCAAAGCTGACAATGCTTCAAGTGAACCAATTCCTATAACAGGAACACTAAGACCATATGCCAAACCTTTGACGGTAGAAACACCTATTCTCAATCCCGTGTAGGACCCTGGCCCCATGCTCATAGCGATAGCATCTAAATCACCCAGATTAAAATCAACTTCAGAAAAAAGGCTTTCAATAAAGATAGTCAGATTTTCAGAATGAGAAAAATGTTCTGTTTTAGACTCTCTAACCATCACCAACTTACTATCAATTGCTAGGGCAACAGAACAGACCTTTGTGGCGGTTTCAATGCTGAGAATTAATGCCATATTACGCTATTATCATTATTTCAACGCGACAATTCGCGTCTTCTTGTTCTACATTCATTGG
>JAWWDX010000035.1:0-16293 GCA_033719695.1 Putridiphycobacter sp. | reverse complement strand
AGGTAGACATAATCAATGTTGGATCAATGACTAAATCGTATTTAGTGTTATAGCCATTTGGGAAATGGTATGAAATTTCAGTACCATCAAGCACGTACTGGGCAGTTACAGTTACCTTTTTTCCATTAATAATTTGGTATACATATGGGGCATCTTCAATAATGTCACTAACTGAGTTTTGAAGATGAAGCTTACCTTTTTTATCTAGGTAGAGATTGTCTAAATTGTTATATTTTAACTTAATATCGCTTGGTTTGCCACCTTTTTTAACAATAAAATCATATTTAATTGTCTGGTGCGAATCGTACATCACTAGGTCAATCTTAGCATAAAGATTCTCCAGTTTAATGGTTTCATAACCCCTCACTTTTGATTGCCACTTGGTTTTATCTGACCCAACCAAAAAGTTAAAATAGTGTGGTGTTGCACTTTCCTTGTGAACAATCGCGTTTGGCCTTGCATTTAAAAAGTCTACAGAAAAAGCATGGTTTTGAAAGATGTGAGCTTTGCTATCATGATCATGATTAACGGCTTCTTTCTTCAAATGATAAGTAATGCCAGTTTTTTCTATAAACATTGCCCCGCCAGGTATCTGATGTTTAAAAAGCACATCAGTATTAAATTGCCCCATGTTTTCAATAAAGCACCAATCGTAGCTTTTTTGCCCAATGGCATTGAAAGCAAGTATAATATATAGGAGTGAGAAATATTTAATCATTTTGTTTTTTGTTACAGACGTTATTTGAATTGGTCAGTTGCCATTTTATCTTCAAAAATCATGCCCTTTCAATGATGGTAGCATAACCTTGTCCAACGCCAATACACATAGTCACTAATGCATACCGCTTGTTAGTTTTTTGCAGTTCAATAGCAGCGGTTTGTAGAATTCTTCCGCCAGTCATTCCCAGTGGGTGACCAAGTGCAATTCCTCCTCCATTTGGGTTAATACGTGGATCATCATCTGCCAGTCCCATTTTACGTGTACATGCCAACACTTGTGCTGCAAATGCTTCGTTAATTTCAATAATATCCATATCTTTTAACGTTAAGCCAGCTCTTTTTAAGGCTTTCTCAGATGCATAAACTGGGCCTATGCCCATAATTCTTGGTTCAACACCCGCTACAGCAGCTGATACTATCCTTGCAAGTGGTTTGGCATTGTAGTCTTTTACTGCTGTTTCTGAGCCCAATAATAAAGCAACTGCTCCGTCGTTTAGGCCACTGGCGTTACCAGCGGTTACCGATCCATTCTCCCGCTTAAAAGCTGGTTTTAACTTTCCTAAAATTTCTAGTGTTGTTGTTGGTTTGATGAATCCATCTTTATCAAAAATGATAGGGTCTTTTTTTCTTTGAGGAATTTGAACAGGAACAATTTCTTCATCAAATCTTCCGGCTTTTTGTGCTTTTGAAGCTTTCATTTGACTCCAATATGAGAATTGGTCTTGTGCTTCTCTTGAAATATGATATAATTCTACTAAGTTTTCAGCCGTTTGTCCCATACCGTCAGTGCCGTATAAAGCTTCCATTTTTGGGTTTATAAAACGCCATCCAAAGCTTGAATCGTGCATTTCTGCATCTCGTCCAAAAGGTTTTGACACTTTTGAAATCACCCAAGGACCTCGGGTCATGTTTTCGACACCGCCTGAAATGTATAAATCACCAGCGCCATCTTTAATAGCCCGAGCTGCATTAATAGTTGAAGCCATGCCAGAAGCACACAGTCTGTTAACTGTTTCACCACCAATAGTATATGGCAGTCCTGCTAAGAGTGAACTCATTCGTGCTACGTTTCTATTATCTTCTCCAGCTTGATTTGCACAACCGAAAATGACATCTTCTATATGATTAGGATCAATGTTTTTATTGCGAGCCATGAGTTCGTGCATCACAATGGCACCCATGTCATCAGGTCTAACCGACGATAATGTGCCACCGAAATTGCCAACGGCCGTTCTTACTGCATCTAAAATATAAACTTCTTTTGCCATAGTTTGTATAAATTATAATGCGCTTTTTTGCGCTTAAAGTCTCGCAAATTTAATAAGTTTGAAACAGATTGTATGGAAATTACGGATAGAAAAATTATTTGGGGCTTAATTGTTTTGCAATTAATAGTATGCCTGCCGTTTATTAATAGTTTCCCAATTGCATTAGATGAACCATTCTCAATATTTTATGCCCAGCAAGAGATAGGGGAGTTTATTCCTTTTTTGAATAGCGGTAATAATTCACCTCTGTATTTTATTATGCTTCATTTTTGGATTGATTTGTTTGGTATTTCTGCCACTGCTGTCAGATCACTTTCGTTAATCTTTTCATTAATAACACTATTTATTTTATTCAGAATCTCAAGAAAAGTACTTTCATTGGAATTATCATCCTTAGTATCTTTACTGTTTATTTTTTCAAGTTTTTTTCATTATCATTCAATGGAAGCTAGAATGTACATGTTATTCTCGCTTTTTTTTTTATTGATAATAAATGAAGTATTTGAGATTGTATTTGGTAGTCGTAGGAATTTATTTTTTTTGGTAACATTTAACGTTTTGCTGTTTTATTGCCATTACTTGTCTTTATTTGTCTTTGCTTCAGAAATTATTGTTTTAGCCTATTTCTACAAATCTATTAGAACAAAATTTAAAAAGATTGGCTTGGCAGCAATTTTAACAATTGTTTTAATTGCCCCTGGATTGATGATTTTGTATAATCGAATAGCAAATGCTCAACCTGGAGAATCATGGGTGCCAGAACCAGAGTATTCTGAGCTCTATGGAAATGTCATTCGATTTTTTAATAATAAATATTCATTTCTAGTTATCTTGATTATTTTCTTGACAGCTATATTCGTAAATAAAATAAAGCTAAAAGAATTCATATGGAGTATATTGAGTGATAAAGTAATTGCCTTTTATGCGTGTTTTTTTGGAGTTCCATATTTACTAATGTTTATATTTTCATTTTCTGGTCCGCCCGTATTCCTCGATAGATATATTTTGTTTACTTCTTTACCATTATTCTTGATTGTTGCTCACATCTTAAAGCATACATTTAAAAACTTAATTTTATATAGTGTTCTAATAGTTATACCTATGGCAATTACGACAGAATATAAACCTGATAATAATCGAAGTATTAATCTAATCGTTAACGAAATTAAAGATAAAGAATCTAATGTAGATTTCTTTTATATAAGTCCCCCTTGGTTAGTAAATACGTTTTTGTATCACTATGATATAGAAGAGTTTAAAGATTATAAAAATGAAAACTTACAGTCAGTAATTCAACCACTTAGCTCGGTTGAGGAAATACAAAAAGGTGAAAGTATCGCTATTTTAGTATCAGAAGAAGGCTGGCTCACACTAGCACAAATAAGGAACTTTGCTTTTAGAAATAAATATGTAGAAGATTATTCTAAAACATATAATAATGTATATCATTTTTTAAAATTCTCAAAACATGATTAATACTGTATCAATTATAGGTGCTGGTAATGTGGCTACTGTGCTAGGTAAAACTTTATTTAACAATGGTATAAAAATTGTCAATATTTGTTCTAGATCATTAAATAGAACAGAGGAATTAGCAGTAATTTGTCGAGCAAAAGCGATAACCCGAATTGATGAGCTAGATTCTGACATAGATCTACTTATTGTTGCCGTAAAAGATGATGCTATTCAAGATGTGGTTTCTCAAGTTAAAATGTCTGTACCCATAGTGCATACATCTGGTTCTGTAGGTATATCAGTTTTTCGGAATGTGGAGAATCATGGAATATTGTATCCTTTTCAAACATTTAGTAGTAATCGTACAATTGAAATCTCAGAGGTTCCCTTTTTTATTGAAGCGAGCACTAATGAATTTGAAGTGATTTTAAATGAATTCGTTAGAGTCACTATGTCAAAAAATGTTTATAATTTCGATTCGGCAAGTCGAGCAAAAATTCATTTGGCAGGTGTACTATCAAATAACTTTACAACTCAACTGATTATTGAAGCGGCTTATATACTTGATTCAATAAATGTACCTTTCACAATACTTAAGCCCTTAATTGAAGAAACTGTTAAGAAGATCTTTGATGAAGGACCCGAAAAAGCATTAACAGGACCAGCGAAAAGAGGTGATAATATGATTATTAAAAAACAGCTTGCCTCAATTGAAAATAAAAAACTGCAAGAGATTTATAGACTTATGTCAGAATTAATAATGGAAAGCAATGTTTTTTAATTTTGTTTCAGGAATTTAGCCGAGTACACTCCACTTTCCGTAATAATTCTCAATATATAATATCCGGAATTGATTTCTTGAAGGTCTATTTGCTTCTGATTATAGAAAGATTGTAATTTTTTTCCGTTCATATCGATTATATGTGCATAGAAATCTGTGTCAAATTCTCCCTCTATAAAAAGTCTATCAGTTGCTAGGGATGGAAAAACTTTAAATGGCTTTATACTAGTTATTGGCTCAGTAGACAAAGTTATATTGTTCCCTGCCTCAAGTTCAGAATTTAAAAGAATGTTTCCAATGCTATTATCTTTATCTATTTTTAGAATAAAGAGATTGTTTCCTCCTGTACTTTGAGTCTCTATGTCACCAATAGCAATATAGCCTTTGGCATTTGTATTTCTCAGTTGATTTACAACTTCATTTCCAGATACACCAAAATTATTTATGTAACTAGTTTGATAATAATTGTTTAGTAGTCTACCTACAAAACCATCATTCTTTCCGTCAATTAGTGAATATCCGAATGATTTAGTAGAACCAGCAAAGAATATATTATCGTTGTCATCTATTGCAATGCCATTTGCAACTTCAAATTCATGTGATCCACCTGTTAGTGATGTATCTGCCAATAATGTACCATCATTAACTATGTTGTAAATCCAAAAATCTCCTAAATAACCTGTTTGAGAAAAATAATAATGTCTTGACCCAGCTAAAAAATATTCATTTCCCAAATTTTTTGTAATAGAAGTAAAGTAATCATCTTTTTCCATTCCTGCCGTTTTCATCCACCCCAAAGTGCCATCAATATGGAATTTTAAAATAATACCATCCGTCATGCCGTTTCCAAACGATTCAGTTCCACCGACAACAACTATTGAGTCACCATCTAATATAAGCGCATTGGCATAATCCGACTCTGTTCCACCATAGGTTCTTGTCCATAATGTGTCTCCATTTTGATTAATCCTGACCATATACATATCATTATTTCCGTTGCCGAATGAGTACGTTTCACCAACCATCACAAATCCACTATCAGGTAATTGTACCATATCATAAGCCTTGTCCCAGTCAGAGCCACCATATGTTTTTTCTATTAAAGGCACGCCAAATTCATTGGTTTTCACAAAATAGAAATCAAAACCACCAGCACCAAAGCTGTTTGTGTAACCAGCAATGGCATATCCACCCTCTGTTAGTGGGCTAACTGCTTCGCCCCATTCAGAGCCGCTTCCACCATAATTATAAGACCATTTAAAGTTTCCGAGTGAATCCACCTTCAATAAAAAGGCATCTGCGTTGCCAGAATAGAAGCTGCTTGAAGAACCAGTAGCAATGTAGCCGGTATCGATATCTTGCTTGATGTCACGTCCGAAATCGTAGCCATTATTGCCATATGACTTGATAAAATGAATATTTTGACTCAAACCTGCAACGGCTGTAGAGCATAATATTAAAAATAGTAGTTTTTTCATACCTAAAAATTGTATTGTAATGAAATATTGGCACTAGTACCTTTACCTATTGTGTTAGAACTGACACCTATAACATTTAAGGTGCTTAAACCAATGAAGAAATTCTCCTTCAGCCACAAATTAGCATTCAAACCAAACCGTAAGCCTCCATATCCACCAATTATGGCTCTGGTACTGACACTAAAAAAATCATTTGGCTGAAAGTAAACACCGCCAAATACCATAGGACGATAGTCAGGAATCAATAAAGCCTTAAATCCGAACAACGACTGCCATTTTTGTGTTAAGCTATACACGGGTGTTTTATTAATGATTATCTGTATGGGTAAAGCTTCTCTTCTTGCACTTGTATAGGTGTTGATATTCAATGAGTCTGCAAGAATAGCTGTGTTTAATTCCCCAATATTGTTAATGTTAGAATAATTAAAGCCATTATACAGATAAGTAGTGTCTATCTGTCTGTTTTGTGTTGAATTGCCCCAAAAGATAGAGCCCAGATTTGATAGGTTAAAATTAACAATATGCTGTTTACCCGATTTTGAATTGATGATAAAATTGTGATTTATTTCTAAGGCGAATCCATAGCCTTTTGCTGTAAAATAGGAGTCCGAACTATCATTTTTGGTATTAAATCCGCTCATATCTGCTTGTAAAAACAAATCGTTTCCGTCACTTGATGTATGGAAAATTGAATTGCCCAAACGATAATTAATACTTTCATTCCCCACTAAGAACCCAAGTTTAACATACGATTGCGTTCTTTTGTCATAAACACCAACACTGTAGTTTTGATAATGCAGATATTGCCCATGGGCATATGAAAAGTCTAATGTATCATCTAAATAGGGTGTATTGCCTCTAAAAGCGAGATTGTAAATATCCGGTTTAAAACTAGCTGAAGCAAAATGTTGGTCGCTAACACTGACGACTAATCCTACTGCAGGTTTTGACGGTAAAAAGCTACCTTCAAAATAGGAAATGCTTTGTTCGAATTCTCCTCCTAAAACGTTAAATTTCTTTTGCCCATTGTTAGTAATTAACTCAGTTCCAATTTGACCACCGTAAATAAACTTACCTAATAATTCATTGTTTATTGAATTAGTTGTAAAGGTGTTAATGGCACTTACTTGAATAGAACGTTTATTTAATATACTGTCTCTATAAGCAAAGTCTATCGACTGAGCAGACAAAGTGGAAGCAAACAAAATGATAATTACGGTGTAAACTATTTTCATTAAATACTAATCTTTAAATTTAAATCAGTGGTAAGGGTAAAATCAATAGCATCTGTCATGTTAATTTTAACAAATGCAATATTACTTGTATTAAAAGTCGCAGCAACACTTATGTATCCACCATTGACTAAATTTTCTATTTGACTTTGCGATAGACTATATTTGCACTGACCAACAACTGGAAGAGTGCTTTCACTGGCTGTTTGATAGTTTCCTGCCTTCAGTATTTCAGATGGGATAATACTGTCGAGTACTGTACCGGCCGCATTCATTATTTTTAAAGGTACATTGGCGCTGAGGGGGAAGCTATTGGTATAGCTTAAAGTGATGCTGCCAGACTGAATGTTTTCTTCAATAGCAGATGCATCAATTTTAAACGTGTCGGTAATGGTAAACTGGTCTAGTTTAATGTGTAAAGGTAATTCAGCATCCGCTAATAAATTAAAGCTAGAATTGGGGAAAAATTGATCGGTACCAGCACCAGTATTGCCATCTGGATTGATTTTTATTTGATAACCAAAAACAATGGAATCCGGCAGGTTTTCAATAAATGGGATGATGGTGGAATTATCACTATTCATAGACAGATAATAATTAGAGGGTTCTGAATCATATAAACCGCCAGTGGCGGGATTTATGTTTAAGAATTGATTTAAAAACGGAAAATTAAGTAGTATCGATTGGTTAGTGGCGGTGTTTCTGCCGTAGAGCTCAGAAATTTTCGCTTGAGCAATTAAATCGAATCCATTTTGAATATTCAATGTCATCCGCAGTGAGTCTAATGCTAGTAAACCCGATAATTTTCTGATTTCAGGAAATTTTAGCGCAGTTGTATCGCTTAGATCATACTGTCCAAAATAGCCACGTGCATATTTTGGTTCAAGACCTGAGAAAGTCAATGATAATAATACAGTATCAAGATTTGTAACGGTGAAGCTTGCGGTTTCTTCGTTAGAATAGATAGACATGTTCGCCGTTAAATAGTTTGCTAATCCACCACTCGCCCCTGTTAAATCAAAATCATAGTTTGCAATATCTATGGTGTCGTATACGACAAATGGATTGGCATTAGTGCCAGGTTCCAAAAAGTAAGTTCTTGATAAAATATTCCCTGCATTATCTTTTACCTTAGGAAACTCAAAGATAGCTTTTGTTTTTCCGGCCCAAGGAGAAGATACTGTAATAAATGCCATTCCTTTTTTAACAATGACACGTTTTAAACTGATGTCTCCCAGATCATACAATTGGTCAATATCATTATTTTCAATAAAACTTCCAGGACCCAGTGAAACTGAAGAAAAAGCGACGGCTGTTTTTTGAACCAAAGCCGTATCTGGTAATTTAATGAGTGTGTCAATACTGAAACTATAAACCGTATCATTAAAAATCAGTGAAGCAAATCCATCAGTATTTTCAGCCGAGTAATCTGGTAGCATATCAGATAATGACAACTTCCCCTTAGCAAGTGGTGCTGTCCAATTTGGTTGCCAGGTCGTAGGTTCTTTTTTACAACCAGTTAAAAGGAGAGCTATAGTAAATACAAGTAAAATAGGTTTGATCATATGCAAAAAGGCTATATTCTATGATGAAAAACGAAAGTAATGATAAATAAGTTTGTAGGTTTGCAAAATAACTACGTTTTTTCAACATGCAAAAGTATAGAAAGCTGAACAAAGCAGAGCTGATAACCTTTGAACAGGAATTTGTATCATTTTTAGTAGTGAATGGCATTACCGCCGACCAATGGGTTGATTTAAAAGAAAAAGACAAAGAAAAGGCAGAGGCTATTATTGAACAGTTTAGTGATGTAATTTTTGAGAGTATTCTTAGAAAAACAATTTTTATTGATCATATGTCATCAAAGTCTATCAAATGCTTTCAATGTTTAGAGGAAGAAATTGTTTTAGTAGGTTTAGATGCGAAAGAGGACAGTGATATAAATTTCGTGGGAGAGCAATCTATTGCTTCCATTATTCTGAATCAATCAAGTCAGTTATCGGTTTATACCACTAAAAAACCGTATGCAAAGGTACGTGAGCAGGAAATGTTTGATATGGTATCAAAAGGGGCCGTTTTGTCAAAAGGCGAATTGTTTAAACAAATAAGTCTTTTGCTGTAAATGTTTTCTAGTGAATATGATATAATAGTAGTTGGTGGTGGTGCTGCAGGTTTTTTTGCAGCCATTAATGCCAAGGAAAAACAACCTAACTTAAAAGTGCTCCTGCTTGAAAAGTCTAAAAAATTGTTATCTAAAGTTAAAATTTCAGGGGGTGGCAGATGTAATGTGACAAATGCTACCTATAGTATTTCAGAACTTTCTAAAAACTATCCTCGTGGAAGCAGGGCTTTAAAAAAGGTTTTTTCTCAATTTGCAGTGCAAGACACAGTGGATTGGTTTCAATCAAGAGGTGTGAGATTAGTAACCCAAGAAGATAGCTGTATTTTTCCAGAGTCACAAAGTTCTCAATCTATTATTGATTGTTTTCTGAATGAATGCAAGCGGTTAGGTGTCGAAATACAAACAACTTGTCATATTCAAACCATTCGGCCAAAAGAACAAGGGTTTGAAATTGAAGTTAATGATGGTGTTGTAAATTCTAGAAACGTTGTATTAGCTATTGGCGGACAACCAAAGTCAACAGGTTTTTCACTTCTAGATCATTTACAGCATAAATTGGTTTCGCCTGTACCTTCTTTGTTTACATTTAATATGCCTAATGAATCTATTAAATCATTAATGGGTATTGTTGTGAATCCTGTAACCACAAAAATTCAGGGAACCAAACTTATGGAACAAGGTCCACTGCTAGTAACGCATTGGGGGATGAGTGGACCAGCTATTCTAAAATTATCGGCTTGGGGAGCGAGAATCCTAAACGAAACTGGGTATAAATTTAAACTTCAAGTTAATTGGTTAAACAATTTGAATTATAGTCAGGTAGAGATAAAGTTAAACGAGATTATTCAAGTTTCAGCTCAAAAGAAAATAGTTAATCATAAAATAGATGTACTCCCAAATAGATTGTGGTTATTCTTACTTGAAAAAATTGACATTAATCATCATAAAAAATGGTCCGAATTATCGAAAAAGGAATATCACAAATTGGTGAATGTTTTAGTGAATGACATCTATGAGGTAAATGGTAAAACAACTTTTAAAGAGGAATTTGTGACGGCTGGCGGCATTGATTTATCAGAAGTGAATATGAATACAATGGAAAGTAAATTATATCCTGGCTTATTTTTTACAGGAGAGATGCTTGATATTGATGGAATCACTGGCGGTTTTAATTTTCAGGCCGCTTGGAGCACAGCATATGTGGTAACTAGCCATATACGGTGAGTTGTATTGTGATAGTCAATAGGTAGGCTGTGAATGCATTAGCTCTACTTAAATCTAACTGAATGCTATACCAATTCATTGAGTTTTTCCTGTAAATACTTTCCTGTATACGACTGAGCACAATTTAATAATTCTTCTGGGGTTCCTTCAAAAACAACGTTACCACCGGCTTCACCTCCTTCTGGACCAATATCTATGACCCAGTCAGCAGTTTTTACAACATCCATATTATGCTCTATAACAAGTATTGAATGACCTAGAGCAATGAGTTGATTAAAAGCTACCAATAACTTAGCTATGTCGTGAAAGTGCAAACCTGTGGTTGGTTCGTCAAATAAAAATAGGGTAGGACTGACATTTTTTTGTCCTTCCATCAAATAAGTGGCAAGTTTAATTCTTTGCGCTTCACCACCACTTAAAGTACTAGAGGACTGACCGAGTTTTAAATAACCTAAGCCTAAATCCTGCAATGGCTGTAGTCGTTCTCGAATTGATTTTTCTGAACCTTTAGCGCCTTTGAAAAACAATAAAGCCTCATCAATGGTCAAGTTTAATACGTCTGCTATGTTTTTTCCCTTGACCTCTATATCTAAAGCTTCAGGTTTGTATCGCATACCTTTGCAGTCCTCACAGATTAGTTTTACATCAGCCATGAATTGCATGCTAATGGTAATTTCACCTTCTCCTTTGCAGGTTTCACATCTACCACCTGGCACATTATAGCTAAAATAACCCGGTTTGGCACCTAGTATTTTAGAGGCTTGTTGTTTTGAAAAAAGATCTCTGATATAATCGAAAGCTTTGACGTATGTTGCTGGATTACTTCTGGAAGATCTTCCAATTGCATTTTGGTCAATTAGTTCAATATCTTTCAATTTCTGAATGTCACCAGTAAGTCGCGAATGTTTTCCTATTTTAGTACTTGATTTTCCTAATTTTTTTTGAAGTGCTGGTGCTAATATTTGTTTTATCAGTGTAGATTTTCCGCTACCTGATACGCCGGTGACACAAACAAAACCATTTAGCGGAATGCTAACAGTAATGTTCTTTAAGTTATTTTCTTTGGCGCCTTCAATAGTTATTTTATCGGTTAATAAACGCCGATATTTTGGTGTGGCTATTTCCTTTCTGCCAGTTAAGTAATCGGCCGTAATACTGTTTTTTGCTTTTACTAGTGCTTGATGGTTGCCTTGAAAAACCACTTCGCCACCGTGTGAACCAGCCATAGGACCCATGTCAATTATTTCATCAGCAGCGCTAATGATATCTTCTTCATGCTCAACAATAATGACTGAATTCCCTATAGCTTTTAAATGTTTTAAGACTTCAATTAATTGTGCTGTATCTCTTGGATGCAAACCGATACTCGGTTCGTCTAAAATATACATTGAGCCCACTAGCGAACTCCCAAGAGCGTTGGCTAAATGGATTCTTTGTGATTCGCCTCCCGATAATGTACCTGATTGCCTATTTAAAGTTAAATAACCTAAACCTACTTTTATTAAGTAGGTCAACCTATTTTTTATTTCAAGCAATAAGCGATTTGCTATTTGCTTTTGATAGACATCAAGCGAAATATTTTCAAAATGTGGTAGCAGGTCACTAATAGGCATTAAAAGTAAATCTGATAAATTTTTGCCATCAATTTTCACATTGTTTGTTTCAATCCTTAGTCGCGTTCCTCTACAGTCTGTGCATTTCGTTTTCCCTCTGTATCTTGAGAGCATGATACGGTAATGTATTTTATAGGATTGCTCTTGTAAGTGGTTAAAAAAGTCCCACAAACCTTCGAAATGGGCTGTGCCCTGCCAAAGCATATTATACTGTTCTGCACTCAGATCTTCTATTGCAGAATGGATAGGGAAGTTTACTTTTTCTGCAGCATGGATAACACGCATTTTCCATTGAGACATTTTCTCACCTCTCCATGGAACAACCGCATCTTGCATAAGTGATAAGCTTCGGTCTGGGATGACTAGATTTTCATCAATACCAATCATAGAACCAAACCCTTCGCAGGTTTTACAAGCACCAAAGGGATTGTTAAAAGTAAAGAAATTAATAGAGGGTTCTATGAATTCAATGCCATCCGCTTCAAATTTATTCGAAAAAAGGGTTTTGTCACCTGAATCCATATGGAATATGTAAACTTCACCAAAACCCTCATAAAATCCAGTTTGCACTGAGTCCCCTATACGAGACAAATAGTCTTCATCTTCTGTCTGGGCTCTAAGTCTGTCTATGATAACAAATGCCATGTTTGGTTGATAAACAGTGCTGTCAAAATCTGTCAAGTCATATGTTGTTTCATTAACTAGCACCTTTGAATACCCTTGCGAGATTAGCAGTTTTATTGACTCATTCACCGATCGTCCCTCTGGTACAAGCCAAGGTGCTAAAATCATGAACTTGGTTGATACTGGTATATGTCGAATATAATCCACTACATCAGCAACGGTATGTTTCTTAATTTCTAATCCCGTCGTTGGGGAATAGGTTTTGCCAATTCTTGCATAAAGTACCTTCAAATAATCGTAAATTTCCGTAACTGTGCCGACCGTAGATCGGGGATTGTTCGAAATTACTTTTTGCTCAATTGCAACAGCTGGTGAGATGCCTTTGATGTGATCCACATCCGGTTTTTCTAATCTCCCTAAGAACTGCCGTGCATAAGATGATAAGCTTTCTACATATCGTCTTTGACCTTCTGCAAATAATGTTGAAAAGGCTAGAGAAGATTTTCCTGAACCCGACAAGCCAGTGATGACTACAATTTTATTGTGTGGTATTTTTACATTGATATTTTTTAAATTATGAACACGTGCGCCTTTTATGTCAATGTATTTGTTTGAATTAGTCATTAAGGTAGGAAATTTGAAAAAATATATACAAACTTACCAACCTTTTTCGATTTACTAACGTTTGGGATATTGGAATTAATATTGAATTTTTGTTAAATTTAAATTAATTTCCTTAGTTTAGCACCAAACAAAAAATATATTGCCTATTGACATAATTTTACTTTTAAACAATTAACGTATTAACATTTAGCCAGTTGCGGACTATCGCATTGGCAGTTATTAAAGTAAATTATGGAAGCGATTCAAACCTCTGATCAAGCACTTATTAGTGCATATCTAAATGGCAATGAAAAATCATTTGAAATTTTATTGAATAGAAATCAAGACCGTGTGTTTGGTTATATTATTTCTAAAGTCAAGAATTATGACTTGGCAAATGACATTTTTCAGGATGTGTTTATTAAGGTAATTAAGCAGTTAAAAAAAGGTGCCTATAATGAAGAGGGGAAATTTTTGCCATGGGTATTGACCATTGCCCATAATTTAGTAATAGATCACTTTAGACGTCATAAGAAAATGCCTACTATTTCAGCCTCTACCACCGCACATGAAGATTTTGATATTTTTTCTGTTATCAAAGAAAGTGATAAGAATGTAGAGGATATTATGATTAAAGCACAGGTTGAAGAAAAACTTGTAGAGTTGATTCAGTTATTGCCAACCGAACAAAGAGAAGTTTTAGAAAAACGAGTATTCGTTGGCATGAGCTTTAAGGATATCGCCGATAAAGAAAATATTAGTATTAACACGGCATTAGGAAGAATGCGATATGCATTGATTAATTTAAGAAAACTAATTCAAGAAAAAGAAATTTGTTTGCAGTATTAACGCCAAACAAACCTTGCGATTAAATCATGTTCTATACGTATATCTGGTTGCTGGTAGTTATCTCCCAAATCATCAATCATCTGTTTTGTATTGAAATAATCCATTCGCGTAACGTATGGTTGATAAACTATTTGCATCACAATACCTTTTTTGAAAGGCACTTCAATCCCTAAGTTAATACCATAACCAAGGCCTGACCCTTGAACTCTAGTTGTAAAGCCGTTACTCGGATTAAACTGGCTGTATAAGCTTGTTAAGATGGAACCATTTAACTCTACAATATTTTCTTCCATTCGCCATGAATTTAATAGACCTGACAAGCCAAACACGCCTTTTATTTTATCACCATCAGTTCTGTAATTCATGTTTATACGGCCATTAAATCTACTTTCCTGTCCAGATATATTTCCGTTGGCATATATTGCTTGGCTTGTGAAGTTTCCAGGGTCAGTTACTGCTAATGTATAACCACCTAACATTTTAATATTTGAAAAATTCAAGTCAGTTTCAAAGCTTAAATTTTCACTTGCTTGAAAGCCAAAGTTGATGCCATAAACGGGGGCAGGTTGAAAACGATAGAGGTCAGAATATGAGTCGAAAACAAAATCCTTATTCCCAAGGAGTGTTCTTACTGTTTGATAGTTATTTTGAATATTAAAAAAATTCTTCAACTGGTTTTGGTAGAACCCCGTATATCTTACCGCATAATTCTTGTTGGCAAATTTTACACCTACATTTACACCAAAAATTAACCTCTTAATTTCTTGTGCTTGGCTAATATTGTGTAATAAAAGCGCAAAAAGTAGTAATTTTAGCTTCATAAATTCTTGATAAATGACAAAAATACAAAATATAGGCGTACTGACGTCAGGTGGAGATTCTCCGGGAATGAATGCTTGCATAAGAGCCATAGTGCGACAAGGTTTAAGCAGTGGTTTATCTGTATTTGGTATCTATGATGGTTTTAACGGAATGATTGATAACCACATTAAGAAACTAGTTTACGGAGATGTTTCAAACATCATTCAAAGAGGTGGAACCATATTAGGAACCGCAAGAAGCGAACGCTTTTTAGATGCGGCATTCCGCAAAGTAGCTTTTGAGAATTTAAAGGATAACGATATTGATGGGGTCATTGTGCTTGGTGGTGATGGGTCGTTTAAGGGAGCAAAAGTGTTCTTTGAAGAGTATAATTTGCCATTCATAGGTGTTCCTTGCACCATTGATAATGATATTAACGGCACAGAATATACGATTGGTTTCGATACAGCGCTGAATAATGCCATATCAGCAATTGATAAAATTAAAGATACGGCCAGTGCCCATCACAGGATTTTCTTAGTAGAAGTAATGGGGAATAATTCAGGTTTAATAGCTTTAAACACAGCGTTAACAACTGGTTCGGAAGATGTTTTTATTCCCGAGATTGAGGAAAATTTCGCGCAATTCGAAACCAAAATACAAAGAGCTATAAGTGCGAATAAGTCAAGTATCATCATTGTGTCAGAAGGAGACGAAATTGGTGGCGCAAGAGAATTATTTAATTATTTAAAAACTAAAAACCTCCATCAAAAAATTAGAGTGACCGTTTTAGGTCATATTCAAAGGGGAGGAGCACCTACTTTTCTTGACCGAAAAATGGCAACCGAATTTGGTGTCATGGCTATTAATCAATTTGTCAAAAATAATTACAATCGAACGCTCGGTTTAAAAAATGGAAAGATATATACGTATGATTTCGAAAGTGTTAAAGGTGGTGAATCAGTAGACTTTCAAGAATTATTAAATACCATCCATAGTTTGTCATTATATTAATCGATAGATTATTTACTTTCTTTCAACTTCTTATGGTGTAATTTCTTCGCCTTTTACAGTGCCCACGGGTATTCACTAAAAGTTTTTAACATGTTTTTTTTACAAAAAAAAATAATATTGTGAGCTACTGATGTTCAGAACGTTTATTGTTATCTGTTATATTTTGAACACTTTAACATCTTTGAAAATTTGGATTTTAAACAATGAGGTGTTATTTTTGGAAAACACAAAAACTATTTATTATGAAGAAAATTTTATCTTTTTTATTAATTTCCGGGGCGTCATATTTCGGCTACTCACAGTGCACAACGCCGATTGTTGCACCGTGGTCAGACGGATTTGAATCCTTCCCATCAAGCGGAAATATTGCAGCAACATTTAATTGCTGGGAAACAGTAGATGCAGGGCCTTATTGGGCAACTGACTTCAACAATACTGGTTCATTAAATACAGGTCCATTAGGTCCAAACTCAGGTATACGCTATGCATATCTAGAAACATCAACTGGT
>JAWWDX010000034.1:0-16345 GCA_033719695.1 Putridiphycobacter sp. | reverse complement strand
GGAATTGGGAAGATGCGGTATATAGAACAGATGATGGGATTCATATAAATTGGCCAAATAGATATAGGCAAACGGGTTGGTGGGCTGAACCGGGCGAGTTAAAGCAAAATGAAAAATATCAAGAAACCATTGAAGCTTTGTCTCTTTTTTTCAAAGAAGCAAAAGCATATTTGATGGAAGAGCAACCTGAATTGGACTTGAAGTATCAAGCTATGAAACGTGTTTTTGAGGGGAATCAAAGGGTGTATTTCCATGCTGATTTTGCCCCTGAGCTAAATGATGTGGTTGATTTTGCAAGAAGTTTCGATTTAAAGTATCCTGTTATAGTAGGAGGATATGATGCCCACTTTCTTGCTGAGCGCCTTAAAGAAAACAAATTTGCAGTCATGTTATCTAATCCGCACGATTTACCCTTTTTTGAAGGCGATTTACCAGCCTCTGTTTTTGAATCGGCGGCTAAACTGCAGAAAACTGGCATTTTATATTGTATCCAAAACGCGGGTAATATGGAGGTGATGAATGCGCGAAACTTGCCATTTTTAGCTGGCACAGCAATGGCATATGGCCTAACTGAAGAGCAAGCCATTGCCAGTATCTCCTTAAATGTGGCTAAAATAATGGGAATCGATCAGGAAATTGGGTCTATTGAAAAAGGGAAAGACGCCACATTGTTTGTGTCCTCAGGAAATGCTATTGATATGCGAACCAATGCTGTCACCATAGCCATGGTAAAAGGCCGTTTTATTGCCCTTACCAATCACCAAATAGCATTAGCTAAAAAGTATTCAACCAAGTACGGAATCGGAATACGTGAGTGATTTTTGTATAGATTGCGAATCACATAAATTAGCAATTCGTTCAGAAATTAACTGGTGTAATTTTAAATGGTTTGACCTAGGTTAATATTTTGCTATCCTATTTAAAATACCTAAAGTCTTGATTATTCTTAATTTTCTGAATACTTTCGTATATTAATCGAATGCAGTTTTCAATGTCATCTTTGTGGGCCATTTCAACTGTGGTATGCATATATCTGAGCGGAAGTGATATCAGGCATGATGGCACCCCTTTGTTGGAGTAAGCAAAAGCATCAGTGTCTGTTCCAGTCGATCGGCTTGCAGCAGCTCTCTGAAAAGGAATTTTACTTTTCTCAGCGGCATCTATGACGAGGTCCAATAAATTATTTTGAACCGCTGGTCCGTATGTTAAAACGGGGCCATTACCACCTACAATGTCGCCCTGTACAATTTTGTCGAGCATTGGTGTTTGGGTGTCATGACAAACATCCGTTACAATAGCAACATCTGGTTGAATGCGCTCAGCTATCATTTGCGCGCCTCGCAGGCCAATTTCTTCTTGAACAGAATTTGTAATGTATAATCCGAAAGGGAGTTTAACCTTGTTTTCTTTAAGTAAACGTGCAACCTCCGCAATCATAAAACCACCCATCCTATTGTCAAGTGCGCGACCCACAAATTTGTTTTTGTTTAAAATAATAAACTCATCAGGGTAGGTCACAACGCAACCAACGTGTACACCCAAAGCTTCAACTTCTTCTTTCGTATTGCAACCGCAATCTAAAAATATATTGTCTGTTTTTGGTGCTTTTTCATCCTTGCCAGACCGTGTGTGTATGGCTGGCCAGCCAAATACAGCCGTAACCAATCCTTTTTTAGTATGGATCAGTACACGTTTTGAAGGTGCAATTTGGTGGTCAGAACCACCGTTTCTTCTCAAATAAATAAAGCCATCAGCTGTGATGTAGTGTACAAACCAAGAAATTTCATCAGCATGAGCTTCAATCACCACTTTATATTTTGCATCTGGATTGATAATGCCGACGGCAGTACCATAATTATCAACCCAGTAATCATCAATGTAAGGCTTTAAATAATCTAACCATATTTTTTGCCCTTCTTTTTCAAATCCTGTAGGTGAAGCATTGTTAAGATAGGTTGTTAAAAATTTTAAAGATTTTGAATTAATGATTCCTTTTTTTGACATTTCTTGTTAATGATTTGGTTTGGGAACTAAAGTAAAGTTTTTTCAGCTTTCATTTTGTTTTTAATTCAGTTTTTTGAAAATCACAATGTAAATTGCTAAGAATCTAAATAATATTGCTATTTTTGCTAATTGATTATGTTGTTAAATAGACCTTTTGTTTAGTTAACAACTTAATTGTTTATATTTTATAATAATTAAGTATGAAAAAAGTACTACTTTTTGCATTTCTGTTTCCCCTGTTTGCAATGGCTCAAAATGGGTATTCTGAAGAAGCGAAACAAGCTTTTGTCCAAGGCAATGAGGCTTATAATGCAGGTCAGCTGTCTGAGGCTTTCAGTCTTTATAAAAAAGCAACTGATTTAGAGCCTGCTTATGCTGAAGCTTACATTAATATGTCTGCTATCCGTTTTGAAGAAAAAAGCTACAAAGAAGCGTTAGCTTATGGTAGAAAAGCGCACAATATTGAGAAAGTACAATATTCTATCTTTTCAAATTTAGGAAAGGCGTATTTCATGAATGGGATTTATGATAGTGCCGTGTATTGTTTAGAACGCATTACCGTATTTAAGCCGCTTACAGATGAAGAGCATTATTTTTTAGCGGCAGCTAAAGTTGGAGCAGAAGATTTTGTTGGGGCGCGCGTAATTGCCGATAAGTTGTACCAAAAGAACCCAAACAATTCTGATTACAATGTGCTTATGGGGAATGTGAATTTCGGTTTAGGAGAGTACGATAAAGCTATTGCTAACTATAACAAAGCATTAGAGATCAAGCCAGAGAATAAATTCATATACAGCAATATTGCCAATAACTATATCAAGTTAGGGGAAGAAGAAAAAGCAATCAGTTACATTGACAAAGGTATTGCAGCGACAGAGGGCGTGGAAAAGGTCGCCTTTTTAATTTTAAAAGGAAATTATTTCAGAGGAATTGAAGATTTAGATAATGCAGAAAAGGCTTATGATGAAGCGTATGCTATTCAACCAAACAATGCGAATGTGATTGTTAATCAAGCGGCCATTCTGATAGAAAAAGAAGACTATAAATCGGCGATTGAAAAATGTAATTTAGCCATTTCAAAGAATCCAGAATCTAAGGAAGCCTTTTTTAATAGAGGGATTGCTAATGAAATGATTAGAAATGTAGAGCAAGCTTGTAGTGATTGGGAAGAGGCTTTTATCTTAGGCTCAGAAAAGGCAGAGAAGTTTTTAAATAGTTCAGCTTGTAACGAATAATGAAAAGCATGAAAAAAATATTATTTTTATTAGCCTTATTAGTAGGTTACAACGGTGTTTCGCAGGTTGTAGATGAGCCGTTTGATAAAATGGTGCTAGGCGATAAACCTGGCTTTAACAATGCAATTAGAGAGATAAAATTAGGTGATCTTCATTTTGAACGTGGTAGTGAAGAAGATATGGCTGAGGCTTTACCTCATTATATGGTTGCTGATTCGTTTCATTCTAAAAGTGCGTATTTGAATTATAGAATTGGTGTATGTTATTTGTCAAGTACTCAAAAATATAAAGCCTTAGAAAGGTTAGAGTTTGTGAAAGCTACGGGTGGTAATGAGAAAGATTATCCAGATCTTGATTTTCACTTAGCGCAAGCTTATCATCTAGACGGACAATTCGAAAAGAGTATTGCTTTGTTTAGAGGTTATAAGGAGACTTTAGGAGAGTCTGATGCAGAAATGCGATTTTTTATCAATAAAAAGATTCAAGAATGTAAAGTTGGTATGGAATTGGCCAAAACCCCTGTGAGAGTATGGGTAGATAATTTAGGTCCACAAGTAAATTCAAAATATTCTGATTTTGGTCCTGTTATATCTGCAGATAACCGGGAATTATATTTTACCTCTCGACGACCTGAAGGTAATATAGGAAAAGAGAAAGATGAAACAGGTTATCTATATGAGGATATATACTTCTCAACAAGAGAATTTGAAGGGGATTGGAATGCTGCACAAAATATTGGTACAACAGTCAATACAAAATCACATGATGCAACTGTTGGACTTTCTCCAGATGGAAAGTCTTTGATAACTTACCACGGGGTGAGCAGAAAAAATGGTAATCTCTTAATAACAAGGAAGGATGCTAATGGTGAGTGGGAAAAACTAGAGAACATTGGAAGTTCAATCAATACTGACTATCATGAAGAAGCTGCTACGCTTTCTTTTGATGAAAAGAAGTTGTTCTTTGTAACTGATAAGCCTGGAGGATTAGGTGGACACGACATCTATATGGCTTTGTGGGATGAAGCTAAAAATACTTGGGGAGAACCAGTAAATCTTGGCGCGCCAGTTAATACAGAATTTGACGAAAAAGGTGTGTTTTTCCATCCTGATAATAAGACGCTTTACTTTTCATCTAGCGGACACCGTACTATGGGTGGTTTAGATATTTTTAAAACGGAGTATAATGCTGAAACAAATGAGTGGTCGGAACCAGTGAATATTGGTTATCCTATTAACACGCCAGATGATGATGTGTATTACGTAGTTTCAGGTAACGAACGATATGCATACTTTTCTTCTGTTCGTGAAGGAGGTTTTGGTGAAAAAGACATATACCAAATTACATTCTTAGGTGAAAAGAAAGAGCCATTATATGCTAGCTCAGGTTTGGTTAGTGGTGCGCTACCAATTGCTGAAAGAGCTGTTGCTGAAAACTACGAAAAAACCGATATGGTTATTGTAAGTGGGCAAGTAAAGGATAAGGACAATGGCGGAGGATTGAGCTCAGTGATTACCTTTATGGATGCCAATACAAATGAAAAGATTTATGAAGTAATGCCTGATGCAAATGGGAACTATATGATGGTTGTTGAAACGGGTCGAAATTACGCTATAACATCAACAAAGGCTGGATACACGTTGGCTTCCGAAAACCTAGTGTTAAGAAGTGAAGATGAAGGTAAAGATTATGTAGTTGATTTTAGTATGCAAAGACTGGAAGAAGGGGCTGAGTTTGTCTTGCGAAATATTTATTTTGATTTTGATAAGTCAACCTTACGTCACGAATCAGTTGACGAGTTGAATAGACTGGTTAAGATTATGGAGGAAAATCCAACATTGCGTATTGAATTAACTGGGCATACAGATTCAAGAGGAGTTACATGGTACAATAACGCCCTTTCGAAAAGACGTTCAAAGGTGGCAAGAGATTACTTAGTTTCAAAAGGCATTGCAAGCAATAGGATTGAAACTAAAGGAATGGGTGCAAAACAGTTAGAAGTTTCAGATGAAGCAATCGAAAATTTTGCGACTGTTAGAGAAAAAGAGGAAGGACACCAAAGAAACCGACGTACAGTTGTGAAGGTAATTGGACAGTAAGAAAATAATACAGAAGACTCCGTTAAATTTTTAACGGAGTTTTTTTATGCCATAAAAAATGAAGAAAATTTTAATGATTTGCTTTCTGTTTAGCGCCACTGCTTACAGTTTTACACTAAAAGATTTCTATATCTATGATGCCAAGCTAGCACAAAAGGTCGACTCCGTTTTTCAAAAATTAAGCCAACGAGAAAGGGTTGCGCAAATGATGGTGGTTGCTGCAGGTAGATTAGGTCAGCCACAATCGGTAGTGCAAAAGCTTATTGATGATAAATTGATAGGTGGCATCATCCTATTAAATGGTACAAAAGACGGATTTTCAGAAATGAGGCTAGCGTTTGATAAACGAAATAAAGGTTTGCCTCTCATTTTCTCAGCAGATGCTGAACCAACTTTAATTAACGCTAAAATTAAAGGTTCTACACCTGTGAAAAATGCAAATCAACAGGTATCACGTGAAGAGGTGCAATATTATACACAGTTGATATGCAAAGATCTTAAGCAAATTGGGATAACGTATAATTACGCCCCCGTTGTGGACATGTCGCCTAATGCGGTTGTGGCAACACGTAGCTTTGGAGATCATCCAGATACGGCACAAGTTTGGTCTGAAATATTCATTAGTGAAAGTCAAGAAAATGGGATAGTTGCAACGGCAAAGCATTTTCCAGGGCATGGATACGTGAAGGGAGATACACATAAAAACCTTGTTTATATTGACGGAGAAATGAAGGAAGTGAAGAATTATATACCGTTGATAAATAGCGGTGTGCTTTCTATTATGGTAGGGCATATTGCCGTTAAAAACAACGATAAATATAGTACTAATAACCTCCCTTCAACTTGTTCACGTACTATTGTAACTGATTTGCTTAAAGGCGAATTAAATTTTAAGGGGCTGGTAATTACTGATGCTATGAATATGGGAGGGGTGGTTAACGTTCCAAACTGTGAACTACAAGCGGTAAAGGCGGGTTGTGATATTATTTTAATGCCAGTAAATTGTGAGAAAGCTGTGACAGATATTGTAAATGCATTGAAAACAGATGAAATACTTGAGCAACAAATATATAGCTCAGTAAAAAAAATCATTCGTCTTAAATTCTGCTTGGGGCTCTTAAAATAGAGTGTAAAAAGCACAAATTATATCTTCTACTGCTTTTTTATTTAAAGGAATAGAAGTATATTCGCAAATTCTTAAATTAAACTAAATAGACAGTAATGGCAGTTATTGGAAAAATACAAAAAAATTCATATTTATTACTTATAGTGATAGGGTTAGCCATGTTGGCTTTCATTTTTACCGACAGCTTTAAAAACATAGGTGGTGGTGTTGAACCACTTGCTTCTGGTGAAATTGCTGGTGTTGAAATAGATGAGGTAGAGCTTAACAAACTTGAACAAACTTTTGTTGATAGAGATCGTCAAAATGCAGGTTATCAAGGTAATGAATACACTGCTGAAGATGAACAAAATTCAAGAGACCAAGCTTTTAATGAAATCATCCGAAAAAACTTGATGGGCCAAGAGTTGTCAGATCTAGGCTTGCAAGTGTCAACTCAGGAATTGAATGATATGATTACTGGTAACAATATCCACCCATGGATTTCAGACATTACTATGTTCAAGAATAACATTGGTGAATATTCAAGAGATTCAGTAGTAAAGTATTTAGAGGGTTTACAGTCGCCTCCAAATTCTGCTGATACAGCAGTTTACAGTAGATGGCAACAAGCAAAAATTCAATGGAAGAATTTTGAAAAAGAATTAAAGGACGCAAGAAGCACTGATAAATTTGTCTCTCTCGTTAAAAAAGGAATGTTTGCTAATTCTTTAGAATTGAAAGATAATTATAGAGGAAATAACGAAACCAGAGAGATTAGTTTTGTAATGCAGCCTTACAGTTCAATATCTGAAGATGAAATAGGCTTTTCGGATGACGACATCAGAGCTTATTACAATAAGCATAAAAATGATAAAATTTATCAGCAAACTAGTGAGTCTGCTGAGATTGAATTTGTTGAGTTTCCAGTAAATTATAGTCAAGAGGATTTAGCTTTATTAAAAGCGGAAATGAATAATCTGAAAACAGATTTCGCAGAAACTGAGAATAATGTGTATTTCATGGCAACCAAAGGAGAGGATAAATTCTATTCAGATACAACTGGTTTTGAATTAGGCACAACTGAAGAGTTCGTAATCGATCCGAAAGGGCAGCGTTACCAGTATCCAGTTTCTATCGATAGCTTGGTGCAAGCTAGTGCAGAAGGAGATGTAATTGGACCATTTGAAACAGTCAATGCTGAAGGTCAGCTTCAAATTGCAATAGCAAAAGTTAATGGTTTCGAAAGTCAAAAAAGAGCGTGGGTTCGTCACATCTTAATTTCAACTAACGATAGGACAGAACCTGAAGCAAAAAGATTGTCAGACAGTCTTGTTCGTGTAATAAAGTCGCAAAATAATTTCGTTGAACTCGTTACTAAATTTAGTGACGATCCTGGTTCTAAAGCTAATGGTGGTGAATATAAATGGTTCAAACAGGGGGCAATGGTACCTGAATTTGATAAAGCATCATTCGAAGGTGCTAAAGGTGCTATTCAATTGGTCAAAACAACATATGGCTACCACATTGTCGAAGTTTTAGGAAGAGAAGATAGAAAATTGCCAAAATTGGCACCAATTAGAAAGACGGTAAAACCAGGCATTGAAACTATTAAATCTGTTGAAAACATAGCCTATGAGTTCATTAACGACGTTGAAGCTTCAACTGATGATTCTGCATTCTTTAAGGTAGCCGCAGAGAGAAATCTGACTCCTAATTATTCAAAATTGTTTTTGTCTTCACGATATGTCACTGGTTTTAACGATCACCAAAAAATTCAAAAATTTGCTTTTTCTTTGGATTCAGAAGAAGGTGATATTTCTTCAACCATCTATGATGACTCTAAAATTAAAGTTGCTGTCTTGAAAAGTAAAGTTGCTGAAGGGGTTCCAACTTTTGAAGCAGTAAAAGCCCAAATGAGAATTCCTGCATTAAGGGAAAAGCAAGCAGCCTATTATGCCGAAATAATGTCGGGTATCAAAAATATTAATGAGGTTGCGCAAACAATACCTAATGGTAAAGTACAAACAGCAACAGTTAAATTTGGTCAAGGAACCATTGCAGGTGTTGGTGGAAAAGAAAATACTGTAGTCGGGTCAGTTTTTGCTCTTGATAAAGAATACGAGGGTGCAATGTTAAAGCCATTAAAAGGGGAAGCAGGTGTGTTTTTAGTGGTGCTAGATAAAATAAACGAAGCTAGTATACCTGAAGATTATGATTTTTCGTCTGAAAAACAGGCTATACTCAACACGCGAACAGCAGCAGCTGATGGAAATGTAATGAAAGCTTTGCGAGAGAAAGCAGACATTAAAGACAATAGGTTGAAAAAAGCCGCTCAAGGAAGATAATATGTAAAGTGCTCTTATTTTAAGAGCACTTTTTTTTGATAAGAATTGTTTATGATGAACAGAAAAGCAGCGAAATTATCATTGGCTGAAAGCACGAAATTAGTGCTGCCAAACGATACAAATACCCTCGGTAACTTGTTTGGAGGACGTTTATTGGCGTGGATGGATGAGATTGCTTTTGTGTCAGCCAATAGACACAGCAAACGCATAGCCGTCACGGCATCAGTCAACAATGTTTCTTTCAATAAACCAATTAAATTAGGGGATACAGTTACGCTTCGGGCAAAAGTGTCGCGTGCGTTCACGTCTTCTATGGAAGTGATAATTGATGTGTTTATTGAAGACAAATCATCAGATAATATTTTTTCAAGTAATCAGGCCATATATACTTTTGTTGCAGTCGATCAGAACGGTTTGCCCATTGAAATTCCTGCTATTATCCCTGAAACGGACGAAGAGCAAGAAAGATATGATGCCGCTTTGCGCCGAAAGCAGCTAAGTTTAATTTTAGCAGGAAAAATGAAGCCAGAGGAAGCAACCGAATTAAAAGCCTTGTTTTTATAGGTTAAATCGTTTATAAAAACGATTCTGCTTTCTTAACCATTTCATGATTTCCGGTGAACAGTGGTGCGCGTTGATGCAGTTCAACAGGTTGAATATCCATGATTCTTTGTGTGCCATCTGTAGCTAATCCACCCGCTTGTTCAGCGATAAATGCCATTGGGTTACATTCATACAAAAGTCTTAATTTTCCACTTTTGGCTTGTTTGGTAGCTGGGTATATATAAATGCCGCCTTTGATGATATTTCTGTGAAAATCGGCAACAAGCGATCCGATATATCTTGCGGTATAAGGTCTGTTTGTTGAAGGGTCTATCGTTTGAACATATTTAATATAGTTCTGAATGCCTTCACTGCAATTATAAAAGTTCCCTTCATTCATAGAGTATATTTTAGCATTGGAAGGGAATGTCATAGATGGATGAGATAAGATGAATACGCCAATACCAGGGTCATACGTAAACCCATTTACACCATTTCCAGTTGTGTAAACAAGCATAGTTGACGATCCATATATTACATAACCTGCAGCAATTTGAGCTGAGCCCTTTTGCAAGAAGTCTGCTTTCGTAACTGGTGAGCCAATAGGGCTAATCCGTTCATAGATACTAAAAATAGTGCCAACGGATACATTTACATCAATATTTGAAGAGCCATCCAATGGATCCATTGCGATAACGTATTTACCATCATTGTTTAATGGAATATAGTCGTCGTTTTCTTCCGAAGCAATACCGCAAACCATTCTACTTTTATGAAGTGCTTTAATGAATTGATTGTTGGCATAAATATCTAATTTTTGCTGTTGTTCCCCCTGAACATTTTCAGAATCAGCAGCTCCAAGGATGTGATTAAGCAAGCCGGCTTTATTGATTTGTTGACTTACTATTTTTGAAGCCAAACGAATGGCACTTAACAATTGCGAAAAATCACCTGTTGAACCAGGGTAATCTTTTTGTCGTTCAATAATAAATTCTCCAAGCGTTGTCACGTTTTCCATAAAGTCTACTTTTCAATTGCAAATAACGTAAAAAATTCACTTATTATGAAGGTAAAAAAAGATTAACTTTGCGTTTGATGAGTCGTTGGATGAAAATAACATTATTGATAAACAGCTTTGTGTTTTTCAGTACAAATCTGTTAGGTCAATGCGTCATGTGTAAAGCGCAGGCTGAAGCCCAGTGGGAAGAGGACGGCAGCGGAATAAATACAGGGATCATTTACATTATGGTTATTCCTTATATCATTTTGTTTATTGTTTTCAGAAAGCAAATTATTGGGTTTTTCAAAAATTGGAAAGACATGAACTAAAAAAAGCCAACCTGATGGTTAGCTTTTTACTATTAAATTATTTTGTTTGCTTACTTTATTTGATCAGAATCATTTTCAGCAATCTTATTATAGTCAACTTGTCGTTTCATCCAATAACCAAAAGCAATAAAACCAAAGATTAGTAATCCTTGCCATGGCAAATCTCCTAGTGGCTCTAATGTGTTTTCAAATAACCAATAAAACCCGTCTTTTAATCCGTAAAAAAAATCTGATGAACTCATTTCTTGCTAATTTTGTTCAACAAATTTAATTAAAATTCTAATTTGGCAAAGCAAATTCAAACTAAAAATAAATAGTATTTTGTTGCAATTATGATAAAACTGTTCAAAACAAATATTCCATTGGTATTTGCCTTTTCAGTGCTATTTGTCTCTGTAGCAGCAACGACTGTTTTTATGGATGATACATATGGTATAAATAGTTTTTTTAGTTGGTATGTAAGTATTTTAGAAAACATCCATCAAAACGAGGTTCTCAATTATCTGTTGTCTGTGACATTAGTAATTACAGTTGGCTATTTTTTGAACAAAGCCTTTAATAAAACAAGTTTTTTTCAAAAATCAACAGGGTTTCCAATATTCGTTTACGTAACATTTTTAAGTACCTTTAATGGGGTTTATTTTGAGACAGCCTTACTTATTGATTTATGTTTTGCTTTGGCATTTTTAAAACTAATTGACTTAGACCAAAACAAATCGGCAATAAATGTGGCTTTTGTAGCAGGTTTTTTAATCGGGATGGCTTTTTTATTTTCCTATTGGATACTACCACTAGGTTTTTTAATCTTTTTTAGCTTGTCAACATTTCGTCCTTTTCAGTGGCGAGAGTGGTTGGTGGCTATTATTGGTATGGGATTGCCAGCTATTTACTTGCTGTCAATTAAATACTTACTGTTTGATAAGTATACTTTTAAACCAATTGATTTAACGCAAAATACAACTGCTAATAATTGGGCCGATTATATTGCTTTTATGATCTTAATATGCATAGTTATCTTGTCAGTACTAAAACTCTTAAATCAATTCAAACACATCCTTAACGTAGAGCGAAAGCAGATCAATATTTTGGCTTTTTTTACGGTTTTAACCTTTTTTGTAAGCGCGGGAATTTTTTGGTTTTACAAAATTAAATTTTTTGTTTTTGTCGTGCCACTTACTTTGTTGGTGTGTATTCCTGTATTAAATTCTAGGCATAGCAGGTTGATAAATTTGCTGTTTTCAGCCTTGATTGTGCTTAATTTGTTAAGAATTTTCGTTTTTCGTTAATAAGCCGTTTACTTTTATAGTAGTAATTGACTAACTTTGTACTCTTAAAAAAGATATAAATGAAGTTTGGAGTCGTTACTTTTCCAGGGTCAAATTGCGACCAAGATATGGTTTACACCTTAGAAACCATGTTGGATCAGAAAGTTGAGAAATTGTGGCACAAAGATCACGATTTGAAAGGCGTTGATTTTGTGATATTACCAGGGGGCTTCTCCTATGGTGATTATTTAAGGTCAGGTGCTATTGCAAGTTTTTCCCCTATTATGCAAGAGGTAATTGATCATGCCAATAAAGGAGGTTATGTTATGGGAATCTGTAATGGGTATCAAATATTAACTGAAACGCATTTATTAGATGGAGCTCTATTACACAACGATTCTCAAAAATTCATTTGTAAGAATGTTTTTTTAAAGCCAATTTCTAAAACAGCTTCAATAACTGCTGATTTAGATTTTGATAAAGTATATAAAATCCCAATAGCACACGGTGAAGGTCGTTTTTACGCTTCAGATGATGAACTAAAAAGATTAGAGGACAATGACCAAATATTATTTAAATATGCGTCAGAGTCTGGAGTGATTGATGATGCTTCAAATCCGAATGGGAGCTGTTTAAACATTGCAGGCACAACAAATAAGAATAAGAATGTATTTGGTATGATGCCACACCCAGAGAGAGCTGTTGATCCTAATTTAGGGAATGTTGATGGAAGAGCCATTTTTATGTCTCTTTTAAAGCAGTTTGCTTAATATCAAGTATTGTACATCATAAAAAAAGGAGCTCATAATTTTATGAGCTCCTTTTTTATGTTTGTTAGTATTAGCTTTACTTTAAAGAAAAACTGTTTGAGCCAATTTTAGCGCCTTCACACCATAATTCTGCAACAAAGTTGCCGGCTTCAATTTCGTTACTTAGCTTGTGGAAAATACAAACATCAACAACACTGTTCTGGTAGTTAATGGCTTTTTTATCAGAATAAACTAAGTTTTTACCATCTTCGGTAGTGAATGTGTTTCCACTACTGGTATACAATGTATTTCCGTTTTGGTCAATGACGCGCATATATATTGTCTTGTTTCCTGCGCTTGCAATTTTATTGGAAGCTATTGTAAAGCAAGATCTGATGTGCGTGCATCTACTAGCTCTGTCAGTTTCTTTGTATGAACCAGTACTACGCTCTTTGATTCCTTCTGAAACAATACTTAATGCACTTAACTTAGAACCTTCACTGACTTTTTTAGAGAGATCTTCAGCCTTGTCTTGTAATACATCTCTATCTTTTATAACTGTAGTTAAGTCGTTACGCGTATTAGTAAGGTCGGTTTTTAGGGTCATATTTTCAGTATTTAAAGAATCTATGGTACGCACATAATCTTTCATAATAGAGCGAAGTGTTTCAGTTTCCTTCTCTAATTTAAATACCTTACTAGCATAGTATTTTTT
The DNA here is from genome assembly GCA_033719695.1 of Putridiphycobacter sp. Classification (GTDB taxonomy): domain Bacteria; phylum Bacteroidota; class Bacteroidia; order Flavobacteriales_D; family Crocinitomicaceae; genus Putridiphycobacter. The sequence continues at coordinate 2,956 of JAWWDX010000034.1, read as the reverse complement.
GTTCTTTTTTTCTTTTTCTAGTTCTGCCAGTAACTCAACAATTTTTTGCTTTTCTCGAACAATGCTATCGTTTAAGTCTGTATTCATTGCTTCCATGGTTTCATAGTCGGCTAGCATGTTTTGAAGATTTTCTTTCAAATCTTCTCCCGCAGCTAATCCTTGGTCATAGAGCATTTCACTCATTTCATCTCGTTCCTGCTCTAATTCAGTTTTTAACAATGTAAGCTCATTAATCTGTTTGTTTTTACTTGATAGTTTCCATCCTAGAAAACCAGATAATAATAGTAAACCGATAATAATCAGGATGTACAATCCGCCAGATTTCGATTTCTCGTTTGTTTCAATAGTTTCACTCATAGTGTTTTAGTTTAATTGTTAATTAGTTTAGACCTTAAGTTTTTCATAAAATTAGAAGCATATACGAAATCTATTACCTCTTGGTTATCTGTACTTAAAATGTCTTTATTATTGCCTTGCCACCAGTTTCTGCCTTGATTGATAAAAACAATGTGGTCACCTATTTCTATAACTGAATTCATATCGTGTGTTATCACAATAGTGGTCATGTTATATTCATAAGTAATTTCCTTGATAAGGTTATCAATTAAGATAGATGTTTTAGGATCAAGACCTGAATTAGGCTCGTCGCAAAACAAGTATCTTGGATTCATAGCTATGGCTCGTGCTATGGCAATTCTTTTTTGCATGCCACCAGACGTTTCTGCTGGTAGTAAGTCGTCTTTGTCAATAATGCCTACCCGTTCTAAGCAAAATTTTGCGCGTTCTGCTCTTTCCTCTTTTGTCATGTCAGTGAACATTTTAAGAGGAAACATCACATTTTCTATTACAGTGAGAGAGTCAAATAGTGCACTGCCTTGAAAGAGCATGCCAATTTCCTGACGAATGACTTTTCTGTCGACTCTCCCCATTTTAGAAAACACTCTACTATCGTAAACTACCTCTCCCTCATCAATCTCATGTAAGCCAACAATGCATTTAGTTAACACCGATTTTCCTTGACCTGATCCGCCAATAATTAGGTTAACTTTTCCAGGTTCAAATTTAGCGGAAATATCGAAAAGGATTTGGGTGTCACCAAAGGACTTTGATATGTTTTTCACTTCAATCATCTACACTAGTACTAATTGAGTAATTATATAATTTACCAATAGAATTGTGACAGAAGCTGCAACAACGGCGTTGGTACTAGATTTGCCAACTTCTAAGGCACCACCTTTGGTATAATACCCATAGTAGCAGGCTATAGAGGTAATAACAAAGGCGAAAACCATAGTTTTTCCTAAGGCATAATATAAGTGATGTTGATCGATATCCCAAAACGCTCTGAGACCAATTATATAAGTTTCCGTCGTGTATAAATTAGATGTGACACCTGCAATCCACCCACCAATAAGACTTAAAAGCATGGAGATAATAATGGCAAATGGGAAAAAAAGAGTGGTGGCTAAAATTTTTGGCAGCATTAAAAAACCAATTGAATTAACGCCCATTATTTCAAGTGCATCAATCTGTTCTGTAACGCGCATGGTGCCAATTTCTGAAGCTATATTTGAGCCTACCTTACCTGCCACTATCAGGGAGATAATAGTTGGTGAAAATTCTAGAATAGTTGATTGACGGGTAATATACCCAATAGTGTATTCTGGCAGAAGTGGAGAACTCATATTTGATGCCGTTTGCAACGATATCACACCTCCCATGAATATGGATAGGAAACCAATTAGTGGTATTGAGTTAATGACAATCCCTTGCGCCTCCGTGAAAAATCGTTCCCAAAATACCCGTCCTTTTTCTGGCTTTGCGAATACGAAGCGTAGCATGAGGAAATATTTACCAATATGTTCAAATAAATTCATATACTCCGCTAAATTAATTAATATTTTTTTCTTAGGTAGCAAGGCTACAATACTATTATTTGTTTTTTTAACTTTGACAATCAGTCTTTAAAAATTACCCATGGAAATGCGCTTAAAAAAAATGACAACCTCGCTAGAAGATGTTGTGAAATATAGGTTTAAACAAGGTGACAATGATGTGGATTTGAATGCCATCATTGGGCAACCAATTCAATTGTCTTTTACTGGTCAGACTCAGTGTAAGGCATGTGGTAAAGTGTCAAAAAAACTTTTTGCACAAGGTTTCTGTTACCAGTGCTTCACAACTGCCCCAGAAGCTGCAGAGTGCATCATCCGACCAGAATTGTGCAGAGCACATTTAGGGGAAGGTAGAGATGTGGAGTGGGAAAAAGAGCATCATTTCCAACCCCATATCGTTTATTTTGCGGTTGCGTCCGATTTGAAGGTTGGTGTGACCCGTAAAACACAAGTGCCAACGAGGTGGATCGATCAAGGCGCTTCACACGCTATTAAAATTGCAGAGGTGCCATATAGGCAACTGGCCGGTGAGATTGAAGTTGCATTGAAAAATAAATTCACGGATAAGACAAATTGGCGGAAAATGCTGAAAAATGACATTGCGCAATATGATTTGGAAGAAGAGAAATGGCAATTGGAAGGTTTATTGCCGGATGACCTTAGTCAGTATATGACAGAAGACGACGATATTGTTGATATTGAATACCCCGTTTTAACATATCCCGATAAGGTTAGCAGCATTGGTTTTGATAAATCACCTATTATTGAAGGAAAACTATTAGGAATTAAAGGCCAATATTTACTGTTGGATGAAAATAGAGTGTTAAATATCAGAAAACACGAAGGTTATATCGTTGATTTTAACGTATAAATTTTGTCATGTTGGCGTAGTTTAAAAAATACAAAATTTTAATAGACAAGCTATTGATGGCCGGAAGTTGAGAGAGCTCGTTAATGTTCTGAACATAATTTAAGTCGGTGATCGTACTACTGTTAGAAAGCGACTGTTTCCAAACTAAACTAAGAAAACTTCCTGGTGCAAAAACCCAAGAATAAGTCAT
>JAWWDX010000033.1:0-16487 GCA_033719695.1 Putridiphycobacter sp. | reverse complement strand
TGGCTTACTTTTCCTACTAGTGCCCATAGGAATTTTTGTAGGTAATATTTTAAGTGAAAAAATAGGAATAATGCGGGCACAATCTATGGGATTATTGTTTGGGTTTATTTTTGGGGGCGCTGCATTAATTACCGCTTATTTTATAGAACGCGTTTTTGAACAAAGCACAGATCAAGATTAAGTGATAGACGAAGTATCATTAATTAAGCAGGTACAATTAGGAGATTATCGGGTTTTCTCTCAGCTGGTGGATAGACATAAGAATATGGTCTATTCATTAGTGTTGAGAATGGTGCCCAATCAGCAAGATGCGGAGGAAGTTGCACAAGATGCATTTATAAAGGCCTTTAAAGCTATTAAACAGTTCAGAGGTAATTCTAAATTTTCAACTTGGTTGTACAGAATTGCTTATTTCACAGCAATTAACCATTTGCGTAAAAAGAAAGCATTGACTAGTGATATTGATTTTGACAGCATCCAAAATACTGATGAAACAGCATTAGATAGTATGAATTTATTAGACCAAAAAGCATACATAAATAAAGCATTGACATATTTGAAACCTATTGAGCGACAATTGATTGCGCTTTTTTATTTAGAAGATTTTTCGAATAAAGAAATTGGAGAAATCACTGGTCTTTCACAATCCAATATAAAGGTAAGTCTTTTAAGAAGTAGGAAAAAGTTGGCAGGTGTATTAAATGCTTTGTTAAATGATGAAATAGAATTACTAATTAAAAAATAAGAGATGGAAGTGGAGAAAGATAGATTACAGAATTATTACAAAAATGATAAGGTTCAATCACCATCATTCAATTTTACTGATAATGTAATGGCTGAAGTGGCAGCTATTGCAGAAACCCCGCTCGTTGTGCCACCCCTTATTACTAAGCGTGCATGGGTGTGGATAGTGGGAATTAGTATTTTTGTGATTGTATTTAGTTTTTTCTTAGAGTTGATAGGCTCTATTCAAGAAATGCCAAGGTTATTTGACTGGTCTCAAGTTAATTGGGAAGATTTTACAAACTCAATCAGAATTGTAATAGGCGTTGTTTCACTCTTTGTTGTCTTAACTTTAGTTGATGTTATTTACCGAAAAATGAAACGTTTAGCCTAGGTAAAAACAGTTAGTACAATTACAATAATTCTGTCAGGTCTTGAATACCAGGTACACGTTCAACGGTAAACCCTTCTGCATATTCGACTCCGATAATTCTACCATATTCTTTCCAACGGCCTTTTAAGAAGTCGAAAAAATCTGCACCTGAAATAGGGGTGAGAGGCTCAGTGGAGTCAGGATCGTAGAATTGCGTTTTATAAGCTTTGATGCAATTAATTTTGGCTTCAATGACATCAGAGATATCAACAACCAAATCAGGTTGAATATATCTGTCTTGAATATAAAAAAAGAGGGACTTTGGTCGCCAAGGTTCTTGAGACTGACCATGCCATGTGGTTTCAATTCTTCTTAGTCCTGCTAAAAAAACAGCTTCCCTCACTAATTGTGATGCCCTACCATGGTCAGGATGACGATCGGAAATGGCATTTGCTAAAACTACCGTTGGCCGGAATCGGCGAATTTGTTCAACAACTTTTAGTTTATTTTCTTCTGTTACCTCAAAAAAACCATCAGCCATCTGCAAGTTTTCACGTGCACTTAGCCCCATAATTTTTGAAGCATCAGCAGCTTCGTTATACCGTGTTTCTACAGTTCCTCTAGAACCTAATTCGCCTTGGGTTAAATCTACTACCGCAGCAGTTTTACCTAAAGCGATATGTCTTAGGATTGTTCCAGAAGCAGACAATTCAACATCATCTGGATGGGCAGCAAAAGCTAAAATATCTACAGTCATGATTGTTTTTTTGGCAAAGTTAGCAGAAACATTTACTATGGAAAGTAACTTTAGTTAAGGAATTTCTATACTTGAAAAAAATCCTTTAATTGAAAGCCAACGCTGCTTTTTCTCCAAAATTTCACAAGTTCATACGCTATGAAACTAAAAAGTATGACATATAAGAGGCTATTTAGAATTTTGTTTTCAGTAAAGTTAGGGTCTGCATAAGCTAAGTAGGAAAACGGAGCAAAGAATGTCCATAAAATACCAAATTTATACTTCGTAAAAATCGAAAAGACAAGTATTAACGACAGATACCACGGATGTACGGTAGTAGCGAAGATGTAATAAATGGATAAAGCAAATGTTAACCCTATGAAAATATCATTTGGCTTTTTATATGACCTAATTAATACTAATAATATGATACAGAGCAAGGCAATTTTCCCAAAAATAGGGCCGACTATAGATGTGGTATCCCAGCCTATTTTTTGGCTATACAAACTGTTAATCCAATTGAATAGACTGGCGTTGAATTGAAATTGTGCAAAGTATAGTTTTAAGCTTTCAACAAAATGATGAAGATTGCCTTGGTTTAGTAACAGCTGGCTGAGTAGAAGAACAACTAGCAATGTAACTGCCGTAAAGCCAATTGAGTTTTTCCATTTTAGCTGTTTATATACAAAGGGTATAAACATAAAAGGAATCAATTTGATTTGAATGGCAAAACCAAGAAAAACACCAGAAAGTATCCAATTATGCTTAAGTATGTAATAAACAAACAGCATTATAAAGAAAATCATAACGCCTTCGAAATGTAAATTTCCCGTAAACTCCAAAATAATCAATGGATTCAAGAAATACCAGCCTATTTTACTTACAGGAATTTCAAGGAGGTTTAAAATTTTTACACCAACCCAAAAAGTGCCCAAATCAGCTGCCAAAACAAATATTTTCATTACCACCACATTTACAATTATGTTGTCTGAAAATAAGGCTGATAAACCAAAAATAAATTGATTTAATATAGGGTAGCAGGAATAATTGGCTTGAGATAGCTCCCCCATACCATGGTATAAGGTTAGATAATAATCCTTGCTCAAAAACTGACCATATGAAATGAGTTCATTCGGTTTAAAATCATAAGGATTGATGCCTTGAACCAGCAATTCACCATCCCATATGAAGCGATAAAAGTCGTTTGAAAGTTCTGGTAAAAAAAACAATAGTATTACACGTGCTAAAATGCCTACAATCAAAATTTCTCTGTAATCTAAACTTCTACGATTGACAGAATAATAGATAACAAACAAGAGTGCGTACAGACCTATGAAAAGTTCAAACTCTGTCCTTTCCACAAGTCCACCAATTATGCCTATTATAGCTATAAAAAGAAAGTGTACGACTAGTTTAAGAAGGCTTTTAAAGGTGAATTCAAGCATAAGTCACAAAAATAATATCTAAAAATGGCTAAATGCTATGATATAACAAGAAAAAAAATTATTTTTGCGAGCGTTTAAAAATTAACCATGGCAAAAAAGCAAAATAATACAAAGAATAAATCAGTAGACACTGAATTAACGACGACGGAAAACTTTTTGGATAGAAACAAGAAATTGTTTTTAATAATTGGCGGCGTGGTAATTGCACTTTTAATTGTGTTCATTGGTTATCAGAAACTAATTAAAGAGCCTAAAAATACAGAATCTCAAGAGGTTGTCTTTGCGCCATTCTATGATTTTGAAAACGATTCAATTGACAGAGCCATTAATGGGACAGATAATTACCTTGGAATGGCGGATATAGCAATTGATTATAAAGGGACAAGTGGTGGAGATATTGCAAATTATACAATGGGTATAATGCTGATGGAAAAAGGTGAATATGCTGAAGCAGTTGAATATCTGGAGAACTGTGATTTTGCTGATGTCATGATAGGAAATTTGTGCATAGGATTGATAGGCGATTGTTATGTGGAGTTAGGAGAATTTGACAAAGCGGCTAAATTTTTTGAGAAAGCAGCTAATAGAGAAGTTAATGAATTCACAACACCACTATTTCTTAAGAAAGCAGGCCTAGTGAGAGAAGAGTTAGGTGAAAAAGCAGCAGCTAACAAACACTACAAGCGAATAAAAGATGAGTATCCAAGAACTGAACAAGGGAACGATATTGATCGGTACATTGGCAGAACAAACTCATAAATAATGGCTACTTCATTAAGTAATTTGTCTGACTATGATGCTGACGCTGTTCCTAACGGAAATGAATTTAAAATTGGTATCGCCGTCGCAGAATGGAATTATAACATCACAGGTAATTTACTGAAAGGAGCGGCAGAGACCTTGGAAAAACACGGTGTACTGCCATCACATATCACCATTAAACATGTTCCTGGCACCTTTGAATTGCCAACAGCCGCCTTGTTTATGGCAAAAACAGGTAATTTTGATGGAATTATAACTATTGGGTCTGTTATTCAGGGAGAAACAAAGCATTTCGATTTTGTATGTCAAGCAGCTTCCCAAGGTGTAAAAGATGTCGCACTTAGTGAAAATTTACCTGTTATTTTTTGTGTGTTGACAGATAATACACTTCAGCAAGCCATTGATCGTTCAGGCGGTAAACATGGTAATAAAGGTGTTGAAGCCGCAGTTGCCTGCCTTAAAATGATTGAACTTCAGCAGTCTTTAGTCTAATTACTTTTTCAATTAAGTCTTAACATAAGTTAATTTTTATCTCATAAGGAAACATTTTTCACAAAAAATGTTTCCGGTGTGGTTTTTGTGTATACATTTGCACCGTGGAAAATAAGAGACTTCAATTTTTAGCTGCCGCAACTGATATTTTTATGAGGTACGGCATTAAAAGTGTGACCATGGATGAGATGGCCAGACAGCTTGGTATGTCTAAAAAAACCATCTATACTTTTGTAAAAGATAAAAATGAATTGGTAGAAGCTTGCTTGCAATTAGGTCATTTAAATGAAATGAAGGAAATTTGTGAAGTATGCAATGACAATGCAAATGCCATAGATGAGCTCATCAAAGTATCTATGTTAATTAGTGCAAGGTTGAAAACAATTCATCCGTCCATTTTCTTTGATTTACAAAAATATCACGCAAAGATTTATCATCAATTCAATAATAGAACGACTGACTTTCTAAAAAATACAATGATTGAAAACCTGAAAAAAGGTAAAAAACAAGGGGTGTATCGTGAGAATTTAGATGAAGAGATTATCGCTAGAATGTACTTAGCATTCACAGACACTTTATTTGCAGGAGAAATTTTTCCGCCAACAGATTTCCCATATAACACGATACATTCTGAATTTTTCAGGTATCATATACGAGGAATTGCTAGTCAAAAAGGGCTGGCTTATTTAAAAGAAGTAATAAATACTAAACATCAGGATATACTATAAAAATTATGAAATTATCTATTCTAAATACAATTATTGGACTGTTTATGTTCAGTACTGTTTTCGGACAAGATGAGAAAACAACTTTCTCTGTTGCTGAAGCAGAATCGTATGCCCTTGAGCATGCTGAAAAAATAAAAAATGCCAGTTTAGATATTGTGGCTGCAGAAAAGAAAGTATGGGAAACACTTGCTATTGGTTTACCCCAAGTTAGTATTGATGGACAATTTCAGCAGTTGTTAGATATTCCAGTTCAAGTAATTGACGCTAGTTTTTTTAATCCTTCAGCGCCGCCTGGTACATTAACGACACTGCAATTTGGACAGGAATTTACAGCGAATGCTGCTCTTGGTGTGAATCAATTACTATTTGATGGTTCTTATGTTGTAGGAATTCAGTTTTCAAAATATTACAAAAAAGTAGCTGAGACAGCATTAGCTAAAACACAACAAGATACAAAAGCCCTTGTGAGAGAGGCTTACTATAATGCTTTGGTGGCACAACGAAATGTTGATTTACTAGATTCAATAGCAATCACAACCAAACAACTATGGGATCAATCGAAAGGGTATTTTAAAGCCGGTTTCATGTTACAAGAAGACATAGATCAGTTTGAAATTGCCTTTAATCGTATGGAGCTAAACCTGTCAAATGCTAAAAATCAACTTAATATTGCTAAAAACTTCTTGAAGTTGCAAATGGGCTTGTCGTTAGATAAAGATATTACTTTATCAGAGACCTTTGATGAGGTTGTATTGGGGATTGAATCAAACAACCCAGCTTTAAACAGCTTTTCCATAGAAAACAACTTTAATTATATTTTAATGGAGCAACAAAAAGTACTGAGTGAGTTCAATTTGAAAAATGAGAAAGCAGGCTATTTACCCTCAGCCTATGCCTTTTTCAATCATCAACAGAATGCTTTTAGAAATGAATTTGATTTTTTTCAAGACAAACCATGGTATCCAACCACTTTATGGGGGATTGGTATTTCTATTCCTGTGACGTCAAGTGGCCAGAGAGTTATGAAAGTGCAGCAAGCTGAAATTCGGCTTGAAAAAGATCAAAATAGTGTGGAAGAAATAAAGCGAACTCTTGAATTTCAGGAACTACAATTAAAGTCTATGTTCATTAATGCTTACGAGAAAATGCATTTAGAAGAAAAGAACGTTGCTTTAGCGCATAGTATCTATAACAAAGCGCTAGCGCGCAAGGAAGTTGGTGCAGTTTCAGCGCTTGATGTCACCCAAAAACAAAATCAATTATTACAAGCAGAAGGCAGCTATATCGGCGCAGTAATGGAGATGCTTAATTACAAAATTGAAATTGATAAACTTTATAACCAATAAAACAATCTAACTAATACATACACTAATGAAAAAATTAATCATTATTTTAAGCTTAATATTTATGGCCAGTTCATGCGGTGGTGGCTCTGAACCAGTGGTAGCTTCAGATGCTGATTCGACGACGAATGAAACGGCTCTAATTGTAACATCTGCTATGCTAGAAAAGAAGCCTTTTAGCCATAAGGTGGAAATTCAAGGTCAGGTTGAAACCGATCAAAATATCATGCTTAATGCTGAAGCCAATGGCGTAATTAAGAGCGTAAACGTTAGAGAAGGTCAAAACGTAAGTAAAGGTCAAACTTTAATTATAATCGACTCAGAATTGATTTCAACGTCTATGGCAGAACTAAACAACTCATTAGAGTTGGCAACTTTTATGTATAATAAACAAAAAGATTTAAATGCTAAAGGTTTAGGGACTGAAATAGAGTTGGAGCAGGCAAAAAATCAAAAAGCAGCACTTGAGGCAAAAGTAAGATCGTTAAATGCTCAAAAAAGTAAAACGGTTGTGAAGGCTCCTTTTTCAGGGGTCATTGATCAAATTTTTACGCATACTGGTGAAATGGCTTCTCCTATGACACCTTTAATTAGACTCGTAAACACATCTAATATGAAAATTACGGCTTCTGTTTCTGAGAATTATTTAGGCGCTATGGGAATTGGAACACCTGTTGAAATAGTATTTCCTACATTGAATAATTATAAGGTTAATTCTACAATTGCTTATATAGGAAACTACATTGACGAGGTCAATAGAACATTCAGAATACAAGTGAAGTTAGACAAGGAGAAAGACAAAAAATTCTTACCTAATCAGTTAGTAAAAGTTAATATCACAGATTTCAATTTAGACTCAGCATTGGTTATAACCAAGGATGCGATTTTACAAAATACAAGTAATGAGAACTACGTCTACGTGATGACAAAGGCAGATGGCGATTTGTATTCGGTAGAGCAAGTATTTATTAATATTCTCTCTTCATACAAAGGAGAAGCGGCTATTGAATCGGTAGAACCTAATAAGTTAAAGGCTAATGCGCGAATTGTGCTTGCTGGCGGGAAAGGAATCACAGCCAACGATAAAGTGAAATTACAGTAATATCAAAAGACATTTTACAAATGGAAAATAACAAACACAAAAAGGAGTTTGGACTCACAACATGGGCGGTGAATAACCGTAAAACTGTGTACCTCCTTACAATGGTGATTGTAATTATGGGCTTAGGTGCTTATTCAAGTATGCCTAAAGAAAACTTTCCCGAATTACAGATTCCAGAAATATACGTAGGTATTGCCTATCCTGGAAATTCCCCAGAAATTATTGCCGATAAAATCGCCGATCCGATTGAAAAGGAAATTAAATCAATTGATGATGTGGATGAAATTAAGTCGACCTCCATCAATGGGTATGTAACCATTTCCACAAAGTTTAATTTTAACGTTACAGCTAAAGATGCACTTCAAGATGTAAAAGATGCGGTTGATAAAGCCCGTGCAAAAAAGGAGTTTCCTAGCGACTTACCTGTAGAACCAAATATTTTTGAATTAGATATGTCGCAAATGGCTATTCTTAATATAAACTTATCTGGTAATTACAGTACAGAGCAATTGAATGAATACGCTGAAATTTTGGAGGAAAAAATCGAAGATTTAACTGAGATTTCAGAAGTGGACATTCGCGGCGTGCAGGAGAAAGAAATGAAAATAGAATTAGACCGTTATAAAGCAGAAGCGGTTGACGTATCTTTTGGAACTGTAGAAGGCGCAGTAAATGGAGAAAACATTACCATGTCGGGCGGTGAAATGGAAGATGGAAATACCAACCGAACCATTCAAATTGAAGGAGAGTTTAAGAGCGCAGCCGAATTAGAAAGCATAATTATTAAACAAGACGATTACAAGCCCATCTACTTAAAGGATGTAGCAAAAGTATCTTTTGCAGATTCTGATACCACGTCGTATGCAAGAGAATATGGACAAACGGTGGTAATGCTTGATGTTAAGAAACGTGGAGGTGAAAACTTGCTAGATGCCTCTGATAAAATTATGAAAATCTTAGCAGATGTAAAGAGTAATCATATTATTCCTTCTGATATCAAAGTAACCGTTACAAATGATCAGTCCGATAAAACCCGTGAAATGGTAGCTAACCTTGAAAATTCTATATACTTCGGTATTCTTCTAGTGGTTAGTGTATTATTATTTTTCTTAGGGATTAGAAATGCTTTGTTTGTAGGAGTGGCAATTCCCCTCTCAATGTTGATGTCATTCTTAATACTAAATTCAATGGGCATTACCCTTAATGTTATGGTCCTATTTGCTTTGTTATTAGCACTGGGAATGTTGGTAGATAATGGTATAGTGGTAGTTGAAAATATCTATAGATTAATGGATGAGGGCTTCGATTCTTTTGAAGCGGCAAGAAAGGGAGTGGGGGAAGTCGCATGGCCAATTATTGCTTCAACAGCAACTACTTTGGCAGCCTTTGTACCATTAGCTTTTTGGCCAGGTATTTTTGGCGAGTTCATGAAGTATTTACCAATAACACTAATTATTGTTTTGGGATCTTCTTTGTTTGTGGCCTTAGTGATAAACCCTGTTTTTACAGCCGTTTGGATGAAGCTCGAAGTTGAGAATAGAAATCACCGACGAACCATTATTATTGGCGGCATATTTGTCTTATTAGGTGTCTTGTTTCTAGCAGGCTCCATCTTGTGGGGAAATATCTTTATTATCATAGGTTTAATTGTTATGTTTAATCATTTCTTATTAAATCCTGCAACACATTGGTTTCAAAACAAATTTTTGCCAATTTTAGAGAATTGGTACGAAAAAACATTGGTAGCAGCCATTAAAGGGCGCAGAGCATTGGCCGTTTTCTTGGGGACTTTTGTCTTATTAATATTATCGGCTTTTTTGCTTGCTATTTTTCCCCCAAAAATTTTGTTTTTTCCCGATAGTGAGCCAAATTATGCTAATATATTTATTGACTTGCCAATTGGAACAGATATTAGCGAGACTAATAAAATAGCTGTGCAGGTTGAAAATATCATTATGAATGATATTTTAAAGGAAGAGGTAGCAGATACGGTTGGAATACCTCACAAAAAGCATATTATTCAGTCAGTAATTGCTCAAGTTGGAGAAGGCGCTAGTGATCCATCTCGGGGTGTTACCATGGGAAACACTCCCCACAAAGCGAGAGTTTCTGTTAATTTTGCGGAATTTAAAAATAGGGGGAAATATAATACCACAGATTTGTTAAAACGAATCAGTGAGGGATTAAGAGGTCGTTTTCCAGCAGACGTCAAAATTGTAGTCGGCAAAAACGAGAATGGTCCGCCTGCAGGTGCACCAATTACTATTGAAGTCACCGCCGAAAAAAAGTATGATGAAATTATTGAGGAAGCTATCAAAATAAAAACTTTTTTAGATAGAAAGAACCTGCCAGGAGTAGAACAATTGACATTGGATGTTGAAACCGGCAAGCCTGAGCTAAAAATTGAAGTAGATAGGGATAAAGCACGTTTGTTTAATACCTCAACTGCTCAAATTGCATCTGCCATTAGGACTTCTTTATTCGGCAAGGACATATCAACCTTTAAACAAGGAGATGAAACCTACGATATAAATTTACGTTTCGACGCAAAGGACAGAAACAATATTGATGCTCTATTAGATCAGAAATTGATTTTTAGAAACAATAAAGGACAAATGCTAAGGATTCCAATTCGTTCGTTAGTTAAAACACCTAAACCTACCAATACTTATTCTCAAGTAATTCATAAGGATTTGATCCCTGTTGTTACATTAACATCAAATGTCAATACAGGTTTTAATCCAACCGAAGTCGTTAATGAATTGAAAGAAATACTTAAAACATACGAGGCGGAGGGAAATATTGCCGACGGCATCAATTATAAATTTGCCGGACAACAGGAAGAACAAGCCGAACAAATGGCTTTTTTATCAAAAGCACTGCTAATTGCTGTTTTCTTAATTTTAATTGTCATTGTTGCACAGTTTAATTCTTTCTCGGCACCAGTCATTATTTTATTTGCAGTGGTGTTTAGTTTAATTGGTGTGCTGTTAGGTGAAGTTATATTCCAATTAGAATTCGTGATTATGATGACAATGATTGGTATCATATCACTTGCTGGAGTAGTTGTAAATAATGCCATTGTACTGATAGATTATACCAATTTATTACGACAAGAAAAAAGAGAAGAATTAGGATTAGGAGAATTTGAACAACTACCAATCAGTGAAGTAAAAGATGCTATCGTGAAAGCAGGAAAAACTAGGTTACGTCCGGTATTACTTACCGCCATTACAACTGTTTTAGGATTAATTCCATTGGCAACAGGCTTTAATATCGATTTTGCTGGATTATTGACTAGTTACGAGCCTGACATTTATTTCGGGGGCGATAATACGATATTTTTTGGTCCTATGTCAACAACTATTATATTCGGTTTAACGTTTGCTACATTTTTAACTTTGGTAGTAATACCAGCCATGTATTTGTTATTCCACCAATTTAAAGTGTGGATTTATAAAGTGTTTAAAACACCAATGCGCTCTAATATATAGCAAAAGTAACCCATCAAAATAAAAACGACTACCGGCAGGTAGTCGTTTTTATTTAAGTTCATTAAACCTTTTTTACAGATAAAAGTCTAACTGCATATGTTTTTAATGCAATCACAAATTTTCAGTAGATTTTGTATCTTCATTTTTATAGCTGCTGCTTTTCAATTGAGAGCCGAAACAGTAGATACCAATAGTATTAAAGCGCATCTAAAAAAAATCATTAATACGAAAGAACCCAGAAATTTCCGGAACCTTTCAGCGCTAAATGAGGTAGCGGCATATATTTACAATGATTTTGAAAAGTATGCTGATACAGTCTATTATCAGCCGTATATAATTAACGGAATAGCATATAAAAATGTGGTATGTGTATTTGGTCGTGCCAATGTGTCGACCATTGTAGTTGGAGCTCACTATGATGTATGTGGTAACCAGGATGGAGCAGACGATAATGCTACTGGCGTTGTCGGTCTACTCGAGTTGGCTAAATTATTAAAAGGAAAAAAGTTAGAAAAAAGAATTGAAATAGTGGCGTATACGTTGGAAGAACCACCTTATTTTAAAACAAATTATATGGGTAGTTACATTCATGCCAAGTCATTAAATGACAGGAAGACCAATGTATACGGTATGATTTGTTTGGAAATGATAGGATATTTTGATGATTCTAAAAAGTCACAAGATTATCCGATAGGTGCTTTATCTATTTTATATGGTAATAAGGGGGACTATATAACTTTGGTGAACAAATTTGCAAAAGGCAAATTCTCACGAAAATTTACAGTTGTTTTTAAGAAAACTAGTCTAATCAAAACTAAAAAGTTTACTGCGCCAAAGGGCTTGCCGGGAATTGATTTTTCTGATCATTTAAACTATTGGCAATTTGGTTACAGCGCTGTCATGATTACCGATACCGCATTTTACCGAAATAAAAATTATCACCAAAATACCGATACGATAGCAACATTGGACTTGTTTAAAATGAGTCAAGTAATAGAAACTGTCTTCCATGCACTCATTGGTGTGCGTTAATCTGAGGCTATTATTTGTCAATCTTTGGCGTACCTCAAAATAATTATCTACCTTTCAACTTGCTCAAAATAAATGAGCTTTAAAAACATGAATTGATGATGAATCCAAAGGTTAATTGGTTTTTTGAAAAGGAGAGCAAATGGCAGGCTGCTTATGGTCAACTGCGTAAAATCGCAAATGCCTGCTTACTGACAGAAGAATTAAAATGGGGAGTACCTTGTTACACTTACCATGGCAGCAATATTGTGTTGATTCATGGTTTTAAAGACTATTGTGCCTTATTATTTCACAAAGGTGTACTATTAAAAGATTCTGAAAAAATTCTAATACAACAAACTAAAAATGTTCAGTCGGCAAGACAGATGCGCTTTACAAGTGTAGAAGAAATTGAGGCGAATAAAGCTACTATAAAATCCTATATTTTTGAGGCTATTGAAGTTGAAAAATTAGGCTTGCAGGTTAAAATGAAAAAAACGGCAGCATTTGAAATGCCAGAAGAACTGATGGAAGCATTCAAGAAAAATCCTAAATTGAAAGCTGCTTTTGAGGCGTTAACACCTGGCCGCCAACGTGGCTATCTATTACACTTTTCTCAAGCCAAACAATCTAAAACTCGTGTAGCAAGAATCGAAAAATTTACACCTCACATTTTGGCAGGAAAAGGTTGGAACGATAGATAAAAAGATAAACCATGTTCAAAAACATCAATTTTATTTTTCTACTACTGGCCTTATTGGCGGAAATTATTGGTACAATCGGCGGCTTTGGCTCGTCGGTGTTTTTTGTGCCAATTGGAAATTTTTATTTCGACTTCTACTCAGTGCTTGGTCTCACAGCAATTTTTCATTTAAGCAGTAATTTAAGTAAAATATTTCTTTTCAAGAAAGGGCTTGATAAGCGTTTATTATTCTATATCGGTGTACCGTCCGTTATTTTTGTGATTGTTGGTGGTTTTTTATCAAAGCTTTTAAATGCCGATTATCTTGAAATTATTCTGGGGGCATTTTTAATTGGATTGAGCTTGTTATTCTTAATAAAAAGTAAGCTAGTAATTGTCCCTTCTAATAGAAATGCCATTATTGGTGGCTCTGTATCAGGTATGTCGGCCGGTTTATTAGGAACAGGGGGTGCTATTCGAGGCCTCACAATGGCGGCATTTAACCTCAATAAAAATGTATTTATTGCCACCTCTGCATTTATTGATTTTATGATTGATTTTTCTAGAACCTTTGTGTATTATAATAATGGTTATATTCATACTCATGATTTAAAATACGTGCCCTATTTGATGCTCATAGGTATTCTAGGGTCTTATATCGGAAAAAAAATCTTGTATTATATCCCTCAATCTAAATTCCGTCGGTTGTCACTCTATTTTATATTATTTATAGGATTAGTTACTTTATTGAAGCTATTTGTGGTAAAATTATAATGGCTTTTATGTTTAATAGGGTGCTTTCTGAATTCATCTTTTGTACCTTTGACTGATGCTGATAGCAAATACTTTGAAATGACGTTAGAAGATTTAGGATACAACTCAATAATTGAAAAAGAGAGAGAAGCTAACGGGATGGCGGCTTTTGAGTTGGGTCGAGTTGTGACACAGCATAAGGACAGATACATTTTAAGAACGGCGCAACAAGCGTATGAAGCAGAGTTATTAGGAAAACTCAGGTTTTCAGCCAATTCGAACGAAGATTTACCTGTGGTAGGTGATTGGGTTATATTTTCAGATTTTGACCAAAATAAGGCTATTATTCATGCAGTATTACCCCGACAAACGGTTTTAAAAAGACAAGCTGTTGGAAAATCAACGCAATCACAAATTATAGCATCAAACATTGATTTTGGGTTTATATTACAATCTGCCAATCGTGATTTTAACCTTAATCGTATAGAACGCTATTTAACCATATGCAATACTGCTGGCGTTGAAGCCATCATCATTCTCACAAAAATTGACTTAATTGAAGAGGCACAGAAAAACGTCTTGTTGGATGCTATACAAGAGCGGGTAAAAGGTGTTAAGGTATTGAGCATTAGTAACGAAACAATGGAAGGATTAGATGCTGTTAAAGCACTGATTAAAAAAGGGAAGACTTATTGTTTACTAGGGTCCTCAGGCGTAGGAAAGTCAACTCTATTGAATATGATAATTGGTGCTGATGTGATGAATACTGATGCTATTAGCGATAATATTGACAGAGGTAGGCACGTTACTACTCACCGACAATTAGTGGTTTTGCAAACCGGCGGTGTATTTATTGATAACCCCGGTATGCGAGAGATTGGATTGACAGAGTCGTCAGAAGGCATGGAGGTGACATTTGAAGCGATAATGAGTTTAGCAAATCAGTGTAAATTTAACGATTGTAAGCATCAAAGGGAAAAAGATTGTGCCGTTCAGTTAGCACTAGAAAATGGTGAAATTGATGAATCCACCTTCAAAAATTTTATCAAATTAGAGAAAGAGCGTGCTTTTTTTGAATCAAGTATTGAAGAAAAACGAAAGCTTGATAAGACCTTCGGTAAAATGGTGAAAAGGGTCAAAAAGCTGCGCAAAAACAACAAATTTTAGCTGGAAACCTATTGTTGGAATAGCGCTAACAGTTGAATAGACTTGCAAATTAGCCAGGTTTTATTAAAAAAACATTTTTGATTTATCTGTATATTTGAAAAAAGAGCAGTTTCTTCAATACCGTTAAAAATATACCCATGGCAGTCATTTCAAAAATTTTCTACACCGCATTTTTTGTCTTCTTTAGCTCAATAATTTATGGTCAAGACCCATCTGTATTGGCTGTTCAACGTTACTTGAACATACATCATAAGTCGTTGGGAGTGGCAAAAAAAGATGTCTTAACATGGGAAGTTACAGATAACTATACTTCGAAAAATGACATAACACACCTACATATCATGCAAACTATAAATGGTATAAAAGTGAAAAATGGTACAGCCAATTTTGCTTTAAACGCAGAAGATAGCGTGTTATTTGTTGCTAATAGATTGATTCAATTCGACGGCAGTGGAAAGAATATAAATTCCGTTCCTAGCCTAAGTGCAAAGCAAGCAATTGAAAAGTCTGCAGCGCTTTCCAATATGGTTGGTACTGCAGGCAGTGAATTAGAAGTTGATAAAACAAACCTCTATAAGTTTAAGAAAGGAAGTTTAAGTAAGGAAGATATAGACGTGGAGTTAGCATACTGGCACACTGGCGAAGCCATAAGGTTAGTTTGGATCACAACTTTGTACGAATTAAACGCACAACATTGGTGGCAAATTTTTATTGATGCCAATTCAGGTGAGGAGTTAAATAGAGTTGATTGGGTTGTAAGTTGCGAATTGCACCATCATCCCATCAATGGTTCAACCGCCATTCCGCAAATGAAAACTTCTGCGCCCGAATTTCCTGCGCCACCGCCACCTTCAACAGATCAATACAATGTTTTCTCTTTGCCAATTGAAAGTCCAAATCATGGTGCTGTTAACCTTGCTACTGGCCCTTCGAGTGCAGTAGCTTCACCATTTGGTTGGCATGATGTTAATGGCATTGCAGGCGAAGAATATACGATAACGCGTGGCAATAATGTGTACGCATACGAAGACGTGAGCGATTTAAATACACCAGGTTATAGCCCTGATGGAGGACCTGCTTTGAGTTTTAATTTTCCTGTAAACATCAACCAAGTAGCCACAAATTATCAAGATGCTGCCATTACTAATTTGTTCTATATGAATAATAGAATTCATGATATTTTCTATCAATATGGATTTGATGAGGCGAGTGGAAATTTTCAAGAAAATAATTATGGAAATGGTGGCGCAGCTGCTGATTATGTTTTGGCAGAAGCACAAGATGGCGGTGGTTTTAATAATGCAAATTTTGCAACGCCGCCAGATGGTTCGAATCCCAGAATGCAGATGTATTTATGGGCGAATACTGGCTTAAGTAGTTTATTAACAGTTAATAGTCCGGCTTCTATATCAGGTGCATATTTAGCTACTGAGGCGGGGTTTGGACCAGGGGTGCCATCTACTCCATTGACGGCCGATTTAGTTTTAATTGATGATGGTGTATCGCCAGTAGATGATGGTTGTGAAGCGGCAATAAATGGGGCTGCAGTAGCAGGAAAAATTGCAGTCATTTACAGAGGCGGATGCACTTTTGCCTTAAAAGTAGAAAATGCGCAAAACGCAGGAGCTGTGGGGGTGATTATTATCAATAATGTGGCGGGTACACCTATTACAATGGGT
>JAWWDX010000032.1:0-16768 GCA_033719695.1 Putridiphycobacter sp. | reverse complement strand
GGTGTATGTTATTGAAGCTAATCCTAGAGCTTCTAGAACTGTACCATTCATTGCAAAAGCTTATCAAGAGCCTTACGTGAACTATGCTACTAAAGTGATGCTTGGCCATAATAAGGTAACTGATTTTGATTTCAACCCTCGACAAGAAGGATATGCGATTAAAATACCGGTATTCTCTTTCGATAAATTTCCAAATGTCAACAAAGAACTTGGACCAGAAATGAAATCAACTGGTGAAGCCATTAGATTCATAAAGAACTTAAGAGATCCGTTTTTCCAAGAAATATACAGCGAACGTAATTTGTATTTGAGTAAGTAAAATAGTGATTGGTTTTAGGCAAATACTGGTTGTCTTAGGTGTTATTTTTCTAATTCGAATGATTGGTAAAATAATGACTGCAAGGCGTAATATCAATGAACAAAAAGTTTCTCAGACGAAACCCAATGAGGCGTTCAGAAAAGAAGACATTGGTAAAACGACTATCAGCAAAATTGATAAAACTAAATTAAAGACTGACGACTATACTAATTACGAGGAAATTGATTAGTTGGTAGCGTAACACTTTTATAATGCTACCAAAGGCATCTCTTCCTTTTATTTTTTTTAGTTGATTTGAATTAGTGATCGCAAAGAATTTCATACTTTTAGCGGAATAAAGAAGTCAGTATATTACCAATCAGTTTGATTGCTAAAGCAAGATTAATCGATAAAATATGAATTTAAGATCCATTTTATTTCAAAAGAAAAACCTATGGCATGTAGGTGCTATTGCATTATTTCTCATCATAACATCTGTTTATTTAAGTCCTAATCTAAAAGGTTACAGCATTAAACAAGCCGACATTGTGAACTTTGTTGGCATGTCTAGAGAGGTTCAAGACTACCGTATTAATGATGGTGAGCAAATACTGTGGACAAATGCTATGTTCTCGGGTATGCCTACTACACAAATATCAGTTCTATACGAAGGTAATTGGTTTGCCAAATCTCTAAACAAAATCGTTGGATTGGGACTGCCGTACCCCATGATTTACTTATTCATATATTTTATTAGTTTCTACATATTAGGCCTCAGTTTACGCATCAAACCTTATATTTCAACACTCGGTGCCATTGCTTTTGGTCTCTCTTCATACTTCTTAATCATATTAGAAGCAGGCCATAATTCCAAAGCTGCTGCCATAGGATTTCTACCACTTCTCATTGCAGGATTTATTTTAACATACAGGGCAAAAAAATATATATTGGCTACTGGCTTTGCAGCAATTGGAATGATGCTTGAATTGGCTGCAAACCACATACAAATCACCTATTACGCGGCCTTTTTCCTAGTTTTTCTCGGAATTGTTGAACTTGTAAAAGCGGCTAAATCTGCACAAATTATAAATTTCTTAAAAAGAACTGCACTACTTATAGTAGGTTACGGTCTGGCAATATTAGTCAACTATGGCAATATTTTCGGAACGCTTGACTACACCAAAGAAACCATTAGGGGGGGCTCTGAGTTGACAGTAACGCCTGATGGGAGCAATGATATAAATGAGATCAATGAATCTGGTTTGGACAAGAACTATGTAACAAATTGGAGTTATGGCATCAGTGAAACTTTTACTTTTTTTGTTCCTAACTTCAAAGGTGGCGTCTCACAACCTATAGGAGCTAATGAGAAAAATAGAGATTATATTAAAGCGGCGCCGCGCCAATTTCAACAAAATCTGTCACAAGGCGCTTACCAGTATTGGGGAGACCAACCCTTTACTTCTGGACCTGTTTACATTGGTATTATAGTAATGCTGCTAGCTTTTTTGGCTCTTTATTATGTGACGGACAAATATAAATGGGGTATTTTAACTACTACACTATTGGTTATAACGCTTAGTTGGGGAAAAAACTTTGTTTCAGCACTTATCCTAATTCCAATTCTGCTTTATCTGATGAATTTATTTATTGCTGACGAGAAGAAGCGTTTCAGTTTTAACGTTGGTAATACAGCTTTATTCATCTTTATTTTGATGACTGGCTCGGCATTTTCAAATACAAGTCTAACTGATTTATTTTTACAAATCATGCCTGGATATAACAAATTAAGAGCTGTCACCATTATCCTTGCAATCGCCGAATTAACCATTCCTGTTTTAGGAATATTGTTTTTGCATACGCTAATTAAAAATAAATCAGAGATACAGAACAATTTAAAGCCATTACTAACTATTTCAGGGATATTATTATTGGTGTTAGTTGCATTCTATGTCAGTCCCACAACCTTTAACAACTTTATAACGAATCAAGAATTAGGGCAGTTAGATAAGATTCAAGATCCTCAACAACTAGCCGGCTATGAAGCTTTTTTTGAGGAACTATCAGTAGTCCGACAGTCCATTTTTAAAGCGGATGTAGGCAGATCAATTGGGTTCTTAATTGTTGCTATTGCAATACTGGTCGCTTTCTTAAAAACTAATTTAAATAAATTTGCTTTTGTTGGTGTATTAACTATTTTCATTTTTGCTGATTTATATACAGTTGACAATCGATATTTAAGCACTGAAAAGCGAGGTAAAAACTACGATCACTGGACGGAATCCTTCAAACAAGAATTTCCATTTAATGAAGGAAAAGCTGAAAAGGAAATTCTCAGTCGAGAATTAGCTTTAAACCCTTCTATACATGACAAGATTGATTCAGCAGTAACCATCTTAAAAACAAATTTAAAAGGCGCAAGCAATCTTGAAAAGCAAAGAAAAATAGACTTTTTAAAGCATAGAGTTTTAAACAGAAATACAAACTTTAGAGTACTAGATATTGGAAATGCATTTAATAGTTCGTATGTGGGTTATTTTAACAAATCAATAGGCGGCTATCACGGTGCCAAGTTAAGTAGATATCAAGATCTTATAGAATTTCACTTATCCAAAAACAATCAAGGTGTTATAAACATGCTCAACACCAAATATTTAATTGAGACTGTTCGTAATGCTAGGGGTGAAATATCTGATTCAAAACTAGTAAGTATAAACGAAAATGCCATGGGTAATGCATGGTTAGCAAAAAATGTAAAATTTGTTGAAAATGCTAATGAGGAAATATTAGCTATGGAACCAAATTTAGCATACGTCATTGCAAGTAAAAATACAGCTACAGTTTTAGTAAATAACAAACCTATTGAAACAGCAAGTATTACAGCAGATGAAGTTATTTCAGTGATCCCAAGTGGTGCTACTGAGGCCATTCCCGTACAGGTACCCTACCAGGCACTCCAAAATGAAGCTTTAGCCCTTATTCTCGACTCTACTGGCATCAATTGGGCATATGATAAAACGCCAGATTCATTGGTTAACAAACTTTTTTCGATTCAAATAGAGGCTGATAAGGGGTGGAATCCAGAAAACACTACGATAGCTGATATAAGGTATAAACCTTCTATATCCAAAGAACACTATCCGGCCAATGGGCAAATTGAAATGCTTCATTATCATCCCGACAAACTAACTTATCGATTTAATTCTAATGAAGATGAATTAGCTGTTTTTTCGGAAATCTATTATGAGAAAGGATGGAAGGCTTATATAGACAGCAAGGAAGTACCAATTTCAAGAGTTAATTATGTATTACGGGCAATTGAAGTTCCTGCTGGCGAACACACAATCGAATTTGTATTTAAATCGAACAGCTATGAAAAAGCGGGATTACTTGCCAACATAGGTAACTTCGGTATTATTTTGATTTTAGTATTTGGTATTTATTTTGAGTTAATTAAACACAAAAAAGACATGTCAATTTGATTTTTAACCCCTTGAATTCAACTCCTAAGAAAATATTAATTATTACATACTATTGGCCACCAAGCGGAGGATCAGGGGTTCAACGTTGGGTTAAGTTTGTAAAATACCTTGTAAAAAATGGCTGGGACCCCATTATTTATACACCTGAAAATCCTGAGTATCCATCTTTAGACAACTCATTATTACATGAGATTCCGAAGAACATAACAGTTATAAAAACCCCAATTTGGGAGCCTTTTGATCTTTATAAAAAAATTGCCAATAGGAAAAATCCTGAAAATATAAATGCAGGCTTTTTAACCGAACATGGTAAAAAAAACAAGTGGATTGAAGCACTATCTATATGGATTCGAGGCAATTTTTTTATACCAGATGCCAGAAAATATTGGATCAAACCTTCGATTAAATTCTTAAATAACTACCTAAATAACAATTCCGCGGATCTAATTGTCTCCACAGGGCCACCTCATAGCATGCATATGATTGCTCAAGGTGTTAAAAAGAAAACAGGTATTCCATGGCTTGCCGACTTTAGAGATCCGTGGACCAATATTGATTTTTATTCAGATTTAAAATTAACTAGATTTGCTGATAGAAAGCACAGAAGACTGGAAAAAAATATCCTCCGAAATGCCGATCAGGTAGTATGTGTAGGCGAAACAATGGCTGAAGAGATGAGGGCACTGGGAGCAAAACGTGTAGCAGTCATCACAAATGGGTATGATACTAGTGATATACTGACATCTTCAAAACAAATAGATGAAGACAAGTTCAGCATTGTACATATTGGCACTTTAAACAGGTCTAGAAATCCAGAAATTCTCTGGCAAGCTTTAGAAAAATTAGTTAGTATTAATCCCAATGCAAGAAAAAAGCTAGAAATTAAATTGGTTGGAAAAGTTGATATTAATGTCAAAAACAGCATCAAAAGGCACGGCCTTGAAAAATTCTTAAACTTGGTTCCATATATAGAACATAAAGATGCAGTGCATTTTCAAGCCCATGCTAGTATCTTACTATTACTCATTAACAATACACCCAACGCCAAAGGAATTTTAACTGGTAAAATGTTTGAATATTTGGGAGCAAAACGTCCAATATTATCGATAGGGCCTGTGGACGGAGATGCCGCTAAAATAATTACATCTTGCAAAGCTGGCTCAACATATGATTACAAAGACTCAAACGGAATATTAAACTTTTTAAATGAACAACTCAATGGCAATCAAATATATCACAGCGTTGGGCACGAAAAATATTCAAGAGAGAATCTTACCAAGGATTTAATCGACCTATTTAATTCAATGCTTCATGAATTACAAAATGAGAACAAATGATATTAATCATTACTATTCAGGCCAGAGATTATATCATTTATAATTCGCTATCTATTTTTTGACCTAGATGAATAATACTGAATTATTCAATAACCCTTTAAAAAGTAAACGAAATATTTAAAAGTCCTATACTGTTTGCAAATTCACAACACACTAATGAAAAAATATCGCCATCAACTGGGTATAATTATAATCAAATCGGTCAATTTTAAAACACTATTACACCCTACTATAAATTACTTTTTTTGAATTACTTTCAAAACGGCATCATTTAATTGTTGTTGTCTTTTTTCAAACGTATAATATGTGAGAATTTTATTCCTTGCATCAATCGGACTAACTTTACTATAGTTTTTGATAGCGGTATTAATCAGCTCCTCCAAAAGATCAAGATTTTTTTCACGCAAAACATAACCCACTTTATCTACAATCATAGGCATGGCTCCAACAGAAGAGACAATAGGCACACAGCCACTCATCATAGCTTCACACAAAGCATTTGGAAAGCCTTCACTCATTGATAACTGCAAATAGTATCTTTGGTGAGCGAGAAAATCTGCGAGCTCTGCACTTGACATTTTGTCGCAATAAATAACATTTTCGGGTTTCGGGATATGCAAACCTTTGCCTCCAACAATATAAAAGTTACTTTGCGGAAATCGCTCTGCAATGTTACAAATCAAATCTATTCCCTTTAATGAAACACCAAATCTAGACTGTAAGTTGGCTCCCACCGTCACAAAGGAGATACGTGGCTTTTCTGCTATATACCATTTATCTTTTTTATACCCATTATAAATAACCTGATAAGGTGTTCTGATCTTTGGTATAAAATACTTATATCCCTGATGATTGAAGTCATTTTTTTGATAAGTATAAGGTGTGAACACTAAACTTTCAGAAACTGGCAACAACAGGTCAGCCTTACATAGGCTTTTTGCTGTAAAAAATCTAAGAATTTTTTTATTGAACGACCCATACCGTATTGAAGGCAGTGACACGGTATCCGTTCCTCCCAGTATAATTATGGATTTTGCTTTTTTTATCCTTGAGAATAAAGCGGGTAAAAAAGAATGATAACCTGCAAATTGTATTACATAAGCATCAATGCGATTTTGAAAAAGTAAATAGACAAATTGCTTGATTAAAGCAACAGGTAAAAGTAATTTGTTAGCAATTTTAAAATGATACAGTTCAACCTCAAATTCTTCACTCAATATCTCAATGTCTTTAGAGACAAACGTAGACATTTGGGTGTAAACATAGAGAATTCTATTTGACATGAAAAAACTTAACTTTTACATTCTGAATGAATTGCTTGATCTTTCCAGTTGTTTTATAATTGGTAACTATAGGGTTTTTAACAAACACTATTTCAAGATAATTAGGTACTTCACAATGAATACTGTACGGATTTAATTTATTGATTGTCATTCCAATTTCAGCCATATTATTCACTAATTTCTGCATAGATAGCGACTGATCAATAATTTGAAGCTTCTCTGGTTGATGTTCTCTTACCCATGCTAATGCATTAGGCTCCGGAATGTTGATTAATATTTTGGCATCCGCATTTAAATACTTTGATATGTTTTTAAACATTTGTAAATGCTCTTCTTCCGGAATATGTTCTAAAACATCTGGAAAAACAACGAAATCAAAATTTAATTTTGAAGAAAAATCCGACATATTAGACACTATGAATTCAGCATTCGAACGATTAACAAACGAATTTGCATATTCAATACTTTTTGGAGAAATATCACAGCCTAAGAACTGACCTTCAGGAATACCATCTACTATCAATTTACTAACAGTCCCAATACCGCATCCTACTTCTAAAACATTGGAATTCCTTTGTAATCCAATGCGTTTTAAATTATCAAAAATAATTCTATGTCTTATCGAAATTCCTAAATTTGCTTGATTCTTTACAAAAGAATCATAAAACGATTTGACGCTTTGTTTTTCCATTTTTAAATTTTACGCTAATATATCAATTAAACTTTAAAATTTATTTCATTCACATCCTAATCCTGTATAGAGAGTATTATCTTTACAACTTAAAATAATGTAGTGCTACAAAAAAATTCAATTCAGCAATTAAAATTTTTAATAACAGGCGGCGCAGGTTTTATTGGTTCAAATTTGGCAGAAAAATTAGTGAAATTAGGTGCGGAAAAAGTTGTAGTTTTAGATGATTTATCTACTGGAAATATCAACAATATTGCAGAATTTTCAAATCTATCAAATTTCAAATTTATTGAGGGTTCTATCACAGATCTTGAAACCTGTAAAGCGGCATTTAAAGACGTTGACATTATATTTCATATGGCCGCTTTAGGGAGTGTTCCAAGAAGTATCGACAACCCGATAGCTACCAACAATGTCAACATTAATGGATTTTTAAATGTATTATGGGTCGCTAAAGAAAATGGCATTAAAAAAATAGTTTATTCATCATCTTCATCTGTATATGGAGACGACGAAACATTGCCAAAACATGAATCTAAAATTGGGAACCCGTTATCTCCATATGCTGTTTCAAAACGGGCAAATGAATTATACGCACATACGTTTTCAAATTTATATAGCATAGATATCATTGGCTTGCGCTATTTCAATGTTTTTGGTCCAAAACAAAACATTAATGGAGCGTATGCTGCAGTAATCCCAACTTTTATTTCAAATTTATTATGTCATAAACCATGCTTAATCAATGGGAACGGAGAAATCAGTCGTGATTTTACCTATGTTGACAATGTTGTAGATGCCAATATTCTTGCAGCATTTACCACTAACAATCAACATTGCGTTTATAACATTGCAATGGGCGGATCTATTTCTTTAAATACTTTATACCAAATGTTAGAAACTCATATTAAAACTGGTATGAAACCCATCTATCGAAACGCTCGAATTGGTGACATTCAGAACAGTACTGCCAATATCAAAAAGGCTGTTGAAGAATTAAAATTCAAACCAAGTGTTTCAGTTACCGACGGTTTGAAAAAAACGGTAGATTGGTATTCAAAAACATTGCAAAACAGGATTTCATAGTGTCAATCAAATTAACTAGCTTCGTATATAGTTAAAACTTTAAGTAAAAGGTTTTGGGAATCATTAAAAAGCAGAGTTTACAATCAAGTATCATCAATTTCATTGGTATAGGAATTGGTTCTATAACACGGCTACTAATGCCATTTGTACTCACTACAACTCAAATTGGCCTTCTCGGATTACTTGATTCTATTTCAGGGAGTTTCATTTCCTTTTTTAATATGGGGTTTAACCTCATCTTAAAAAACTTGTTTCCTAAATTTAGAAACAATCAAGAAGGTCATGCAGGATTTCTTTCTTTTGGCATAATGCTATCGCTAATTGGTATAGTAACCGCAATTTGCTCTTTTTATCTATTTGAAGATGCCATTCTTTCAAATCAAGCCAGCGACATTCCAATCATTCAGGAATATGCTTTTTTAATACCGATTTTGATTTTTTTTCGAATTATGTATATGAATCTTGATGGCTATGTTCGGATTCTATACAAAACGGTGATAGGTACTTTTTTAGATGGCTTTTTAGCTAAAGTCATGCTTTTAATAATTTTGATACTATTCACGCAATCTATCTTAACATTTAATTCTTTTATTTACCTATATGCCTTAACACTTTCTATGCCTGGCCTTATTATCATAGGCGTTGCTGTAAAAAATACGGAAAAAATCACCTTTCCAAAAAAAGCTTTAATTCACAAAGAAAATAAAATCCCCTCATTGGTGCTTTTTGGCATCTTATCCGGTTCTGCAGGATCGCTCATTAGTTTTGTAGACACTTTTATGATTTATAAAATGTACCCCGAAAACCCAGAAGACTATGTAGGTGTGTATTCGATAATGCTTTTGGCAACTGTTTTAATTACAATACCGGCTAAAAGTCTAAATAAAATTTCATCAGTGATATTAGCAGATTCATGGATTAAACGAGACATAAGAAACATAGAGAGTATTTATAAAAAAAGTTGCAATAACTTGCTTATTGTTGGTGGATTTCTCTTTATTGTAGGTTGGGCATGTATTGATGAAGTATTATATTATTTGCCTGAGTATCAAAAAGGGAAATATATTTTCTTTTTTCTAGGTTTAGCTAGAATTGTAGACTTAGCCACAGGCGTAAATGCCGACATCATAGAAACATCTAAAAAATATAAATACAATACATATTTTAATATAGCTTTAGGTATTTTAGTTGTTAGTCTAAACTATATTCTGATTTCATCTCATGGAATTGTAGGTGCAGCATTGGCCACACTGATTGGCGTTGCAAGTATTAATATTGCACGATCGCTGTTTTTAATCTCAAAATATAAACTAAACCCATATAACAGACAATTCTGGAAGTCAGCGGCACATTTCATAATCTTAACAATTTGCGTATCAGTTTTCGATTACGAGGTAAATCCTCTATTAAAAATAGCTATCAATGTTATTGTTATCACAGCTGTTTTTTGGTTTACCATCTATAAATTTAATCTGTCAGCTGATATTACTGAGTCAATAGATCGAATATGGAAAAAAATCAAGCGTTAAGAATACGACGATTAATTTATCTCTAATATTTCATCAATAGTTTGATACGATACTGCATGATAATTTTTCCGCGCTTTTTCGTACACCATTTTTGCAAATTGTTTATCATCTGCCGACTGATTAGCTAATGCTTCATAAATAGGCTCTAAGAATTTCCTTCTACCAACTTCAACTAAAAATGCTTCAACAGCTGGTCTAACAGAATGATAATTATTATGAATGGCTTTCACAAACCATTCGGCCTTTATTTCTGAATTACCAGAAAATGACAAACCATATTCAGCATCCAATTCTTGGAAAAAACCGTAGGAAAATTGATCATTTGGTAGCTGTCTTATAAAATGGATCCACTCTTGTGTTGTCCAATTTAGTGTATCAAGTTTTAATGAGGCAATATTAGTTGACGTTTCTAATGTGGATACTATTTCATCTATCTTAGTGAATTTATTGGACACAACTTCTCTAGCATTAACTGGTATGCCTTTTTCGTATATCCACTCCATCACATTAAAACGAATATTGTTTGGTTCTAGTAAATAATAATTTAAATAAGAAATAAAACGCTCCGTTGTGAGTGATTGAAATCTATGAGCATCAAAATATTGTTTCACAAAGGCATCAAATTTTTCACGTCCGACTTTTTCTTCTATGCTTTGCAAAAATAATGCTCCTTTAACATAAGCTATACTGGTCATACCATCATCTGGGTTACGACCCATTAAATCTAATTTCAACTTTGTGTCTTGAGGGTATTTTCCCGCCAACAGATTAGCATTTTCTTTATTCAATTCTTGGACTTCAATGGCCATGAGCATATCTGCAGTTTCTTTTCCATACAATGCCTCCATTATTCTATTCTCAAAATAGACAGTAAACCCCTCGTTTAGCCAAAAATCATCCCATGTCGCATTCGTTACTAAATTCCCAGACCAAGAGTGTGCTAATTCGTGGGCAACTAGAGATACCAATGATCTATCTCCCGCTATGATGGTTGGTGTCACAAAAGTCAAGCGAGGATTCTCCATACCTCCGAATGGAAACGCCGGCGGCAAAACAAGTATATCATACTGCTCCCAGTCATAATCACCATAAATCGATTCAGCAGTAGTGATCATTTTTTCCATGTCCGTAAATTCCCAAGCTGCTTCTTCGATTAATGAAGATTCTGCATAAACTCCTGCCCTATTACTAATAGGTAAATACTGAAGATCGCCAACTGCCAGAGCAATTAAATAGGTTGGAATAGGTTGGTTCATTTCAAATTGATAATAACCTGTCGCATTATTTTCTTTGCTATTCTTTGCACTCATCACTGCCATCAGACTAGAATCACAACTAATTTCAGCAGAATAAGTAATTCTATTACATGGGGAGTCTTGGCAAGGAATCCAAGTTCTTGTTAATATAGCTTGTCCTTGCGTAAATAGAAATGGCGTTTTTTTATTTGTTGTTTGAGTCGGATTGAGCCACATCAACGCTTCAGCATCTCGCTTTGTTTCATAGAATATTGTAACCCTTTTTGAGTATTTCTGAATAGGTACAACCAAAGCATTACCTAGCAAATCATCACCCGTTTTAACCTCAAAAACAACTTCCTCATCATCTACTTCAACTTTCGAAACATACAGGTTCTTGACGTCAAAAATAATCTTGTCGGCATCTTTCATATGCTCTATGTCATGAATAACACTTCCAATCAACTTATTCGATTCAAAATCTACCTTTAAATTGAGGTGAAGATGCGTGCTTTTTACATCATTATAATTGGAAAATGAATGGTGATCAATCACCTCTTTTTGCGCTACTTTTTTAACCTCAATGAGCGCATCCTTATTTTCACGTTGTGAACATCCTTGAATAAACAGGAAAGGCAGTAAAAGCAATGTAAATTTAAAAAATCGATTGTGTTCAAACATGTGCGAAAATTAAGTAAAATTCAACAATTGCCAATATAATTGTTAATTTTCACAATTATTTAGTGATATTACCGCTTACACAATAAGTACTTCCTTTAATTAAGTTTTAATATTTTTTTTCTTACTTTCACGTCCTATATTTAATATGAAAATAATATGAGTAATACAAGCGCCTCAATTCCGCAAAGAAATTTATTTGGTCATCCTATTGGCTTATTTATTTTATTTTTTACGGAAATGTGGGAACGTTTTTCATATTATGGAATGCGAGCCTTGTTGGTATTATACATTTCGTCCACTGTCAGTGATGGTGGATTAGGGTGGACCAAAGCTAATGCGCTTGAATTATATGGATGGTACACCATGCTTGTGTATGTGATGTCTATTCCAGGCGGAATTGTTGCCGATAAATTTTTGGGACAGAAAAAATCTGTCTTATACGGTGCCATTATCTTGGTAGCTGGACATGGTATTTTAGCGGTGGAGGCAGAATGGGCATTTTACACCGGTTTAGGACTGATTATTTTTGGTGTTGGTATGCTCAAACCAAATATATCAACCATGGTTGGAGGCCTTTATCAGCAGGGAGATGTTAGAAGAGATAAAGGGTTTACTATTTTTTATATAGGGATTAATGTGGGTGCATTTTTAAGCGCACTTATTGTCGGATATGTTGGTGAAACTTACGGCTGGCATTACGGTTTTGGATTAGCAGGAATTGGAATGGTACTAGGTTTAGTCGTTTACGTATGGGGACAAAAATATTTAACACATGTTGGTAATTTTTTAGGGTCCTCTGAAAATGTGGCCGACAAAGAATTAATGAAAAAACCATTGAATAAAGTTGAAAAAGATAGAATGGTTGTTCTGTTGATCTCATTCTTAATTATCATTGTTTTTTGGGGAGCATTTGAGCAAGCTGGCGGTTTATTAAACATATATGCCAATGAAAAAATTGACAGAAATATATTTAGTTGGGAGATGCCAGCTACGTGGTTTCAGTCGTTCAACGCCGCTTTTATTATTATATTTGGTACAGCAGTAGCAGGGTTTTGGGCTAATAGAAAGCTAAAAGGAAAAGAAACTTCTACCTTGTTAAAAATGGGAGTTGGTACTATTATTATGGGCTTAGGTTTCTTATTAATGGTGTTTGCATCTAACGAAGCAAGTGCTATCGAATTTGGAACTGCCAGTTTTTGGTGGTTAACGGGCGCTTATTTATTACACACCATTGGGGAACTATGTGTTTCTCCGACGGCACTCTCATTTATCACTAAACTTGCGCCACTAAAATATGCTTCAATCATGATGGGTGTATACTTTGCCGCAACTGGCTTGGGTAATAAATTAGCGGGCTCTATTGGCGAGGCTTCTCAATCCGAACCAATTAACATTGAATTTGTCGGCAACCAAGAACAAATATCTGCTTTCAACCGCGCCGATACTTTACTAGCAAAAGATGCTGACTTTAAGGTGAGAGCTAATATTTATATGGAAGATGGAGCGTTTATGGCTACAAGTTATGCAAACAATCAAGATGTTAGAGGATTGTTTAATTTTAGTAAGACTGAAAAAAAGAATGAAGTGATGACATTGCTTACTGAAAACAATGCGACCAAAGCAAAGCCTTTCCATGCTTCTTTCAGATTCGAAAAAGATGTTGAGGCTAAGAAAATAAAAGAGAATATTGGAGATGGTAATAATTATGAAGGAGAATTTGTCATTGAAGAAATTCAAAGTAAAAAAGAGCATGATATCTTCTTATTCATTTTTATTTTAACCTTAGTATTTGGATTATTAGTTATACTACTTCTTAAACCACTCAAACGCTTAACACATGGTGCTGAAGACAATGAACACATTATAAATGATGAGGCGGAAGGATTTGAGTTAGCAGATCATTAAAAACGACAATTTTAAATAACAAACATGCAAGGAACAACACAACAAGACGATTTTTTCAGTTCTAAAGTATTAGGACATCCCGCTGGATTATTCGTGTTATTTTTTACGGAAATGTGGGAGCGTTTTTCATTCTATGGAATGCGAGTGCTTTTGATTAATTTCTTAACTATGGCCGTTATAGGCTATAACCCCGGCTGGGAATGGTCAGCCGAAAATGCTGGTGCACTCTTTGGTACCTATGCTGGCCTTCTGTATTTAACCCCTATATTAGGCGGACTGATTGCCGATAAATTGATTGGCTATCGTTGGGCCGTAGTTATCGGGTCATTGATTATGACTGCAGGTCATGCTGCTATGGCTTTGGAAACAGAATTTTCATTATATGCAGGTTTAGCATTATTGGTAATAGGTACTGGTTTCTTCAAACCTAATATGACATCTATTATTTCGGAAATGTATAAAGATGTTCCAGAGAAAAAAGATGGTGCCTATACAATATTCTATATGGGTGTAAATGCAGGTGCCTTTTTTGGTATGATGCTCTGCGGCTATTTAGCTGAAAGAATTGGCTGGAGTTGGGGATTTGGATTAGCTGGAATTTTCATGTTACTCGGAACCTTACAGTTTTGGTTAGCAAAACCATTATTTGGAACCATTGGCGAAGTACCTAAAAGAGATTCAGCAGAAATTGAAACAACAGTTCAAAAAGCTAAAACTAGTGAGGACGAAGTGAATGGTGCTAAATCTCAAAAAGCAAAAGAAAAACTAAACCCATTTACATTGGTCGACAAAATACTGATTGCCATAACAGCTATTATTGGTGTTGGCTATTTGATTAACGATCCCCTTTCTAAAATTGGTGGCATCAATCTGTTTAATTTTAAAGCATTTGGTCTTGAAGGACAATATGTCGTTGTATTAATTGGTCTATTTTTATTCTTATTCCTTGCTGGCTCTCGAATTGCAAGATACGAAACTGTAGTACGTGATAGAATGATTGCGTTCATCATCTTTGCGTTTTTCACTGTATTCTTTTGGATGAGTTTTGAACAAGGGGCTTCGTCGCTCGTTTTATTTGCTAGAGATTCAGTTCAACGAAATTTAGTAGGTAATGGCGCCATAGCATACAACATCATAAATGCCTTATTAACTATTATTCCTCTCGCTATTATTACTTGGGTATTAATTTTGTTATGGAAAAGAACATTTAAAAAGATTCCAGGTTCAAACATTGTTCTCGCAATTTGTTTTGCCGGTGTATGGGCAGTAGCACTATGGATGATTAACCGCGACTTAAATACTGTTGCTTACATGGCTGAATACAGTGCGATTCAAACTCCGGCAATAGATGAAGAAACTGGAAAGCAAAAAGTAGATGAAAAAGGAGAGTTAGTATATAACTATGAAGCTATTTCGGAAAACATGACTGTTAATGAGCAAGCGGTTGTGGTTCAAAAACAAATGAAAATTGCTGAACCCAAAGAGTTTGCTGTTGGTGAATCGATAAATATTATTACAAAAGACAATGAAAAGTCGACTTATGGCTATTTAAGTGATGAAGCCTTAGCAAGAGCTAGGGAAAATGCCCTTGAAAGAAATGTTGACAATGGAATTGTGTCCGCTAAAATTGTAGAAATAAGAGAAAACCAAGTTGAAATAACAGTAAGTTGGTTTAGCATCTTGAACTCCTTCTTTATTATTGCTTTTGCATCTATGTTCTCCAAATGGTGGGAAAGCAAATACAATCCGTCAGCTACTGGAAAATATGCTCTTGGCCTGATTATTATGGCTATTGGTTTTGGACTGTTAGCTTTTGGATCTTATGGAATTCAGGAAGGCGTAAAAGTAAGTATGGTTTGGCTAATATTTGCCTACCTGTTCCATACTTTAGGCGAGCTTTGTTTATCACCAGTTGGACTTTCTTATGTCAGTAAATTAGTTCCAGCTAGAATGATTGCCTTTATGTTTGGTATGTGGTACTTGGCCATTGCTATTGGCAATAAATTGGCTGCAGTATTAGGAGGTCAAATTGAAAACATTACAGAACAGTATTCATTGTCAACATTCTTTTTAATATTTACTGTAGTACCCGCTGTTGCGGGCTTGCTTATTTTATTACTAGGCCCATTTATTAAGAAACTAATGCATGGGGTAAAATAAAGCATTAAGAATTGCAAAAACTAAAAAGCGAATTGGTATCCAATTCGCTTTTTTTATTTAAGCAGTGGTTTACTTTATTGAAATGTGTTTTGTATATCCATTTGCCGTAAATACATATGATCCTGCTGGAAATTCAGAAATATCTATTTTCTGCTGCCCAATGCATTCTTTTTTCTCCCAAACCAGTTGCCCCGAAACATTGTACAATTTTGCATCTCCTATTTCATCCATAACTATCCATAGCAAATTTTCAGCAGGGTTTGGGAAAACAATTGTTTGCGCGCTAGTTTGACTCTCAATTTCTAAAATGCTTAATGCCTCTTCAATGGTTCCCGTTTCATTAATTATCCAATTATTGGGATCGACTTGAATGGTAGACACTGTGTGAGCGAATGGAACCAGGTGATTACTCACAGGACCATTTATTGGTAGTCGCACGGTGTTAATTGAGCCATTTTGAGCAATTAATTTAATTTCTAAGTCATTGGTAAAAAAAGCAGTATGAGTGGGTGAACTAGAAGTTTGAATTACTTGTAAGACAGTTTCAATTCCTGTACCAGCATATTTAACAGAATAAGTTGGGTATCCCTGTCCGTAATACCATTCGTTAAAAAAGTTTGTTAAGTCCAAACCCGACAAGTTTTCAGCAATGACTTTAAAATCGGAGACTGTGGCCGTGCTGTCAGCAAATTGGTTTTGATAAGTCTGTAAAATGTTAAAGAATATCGCATCATCATCAATTAAAAATCGCAACGTATGCACAATTGCATTGCCTTTATCGTAAGTGAGCCGTCCACTAAAAATTCGATTGGTATTTAAGGAATCTTCAACCCAAACCGATCCTCCAGGTGAACTCATTACATTGTTGTGGACGTTTTGCATAAGTTGGGCTTCATTGCCCGGATTGAATTGTGCCTCCATCAAATATTCAGTATATGACGCAAAACCTTCATTCAACCAAATGTCAGCCCAAGTTGCACAGGTCACATTATCACCAAACCATTGGTGTCCTAATTCATGTGCTGTTAGTCCGTCTTCAAACCAACCCTGAGTGGTCATAGTTTGATGCTCCATTCCACCC
>JAWWDX010000031.1:0-16945 GCA_033719695.1 Putridiphycobacter sp. | reverse complement strand
TGATTCAAATAGGCATCTGTACTTCCGTAAATCAAATTTTGCCAATCAGGCATCCAATAAAACACTTTGTAATTGCCTTTCCAGTTTTTATTTTCTTCATAAATCCAGTCTGGTTCAGTTTTACGTTTTACCCACTCTTTTTTCCAGTAATAACGGTAATTTTCTGCCTCCCCAATACTCATATAAGCCAATACAAGGCGTTTAGCCCCATTTGGCTTGGTTTGCAACTTGGCAATATCCGCTGCACTAATTGCATTGTCGTCACTATCAAACAAGTCAATAATAAAAACGTCATAATTTGTAGCGTCAAGCGCGGCTATAAAAGTTGATGTTTCCACATAATTAGAAGGATTAATGAGGTACAAAAAGTTTTTCGCATCCATTAATGTGAAGATATCATTGTCATTTTCGGATTGCAGCGCAACAGCAGGTATGGTTCGCAATTCTCGGTCGGTAGCCACAAAGGAAATATAGCCTTTTTCAGTATTCCTTGATTGAGCTGTACTGATATAATCTGAACTACTACAATAATCAGTTACCAAAATTTGTTTATCATTGGTTTTAGCTAAGTCTAAAAAAGGAAAGGTAAAGTTCTGAAAAGCTTCATCAGAGGCTTTATCGTCTTTTTCGTATCCAAAAAATAAATCCTCTTGCCCTTGGCCGTCAATCGCCGCAAGGTAAGCCGTAGCTGGTTGGCTGGCATCTTCTTCATTGGCGGATAATAAGCTTGCGCCATTTTGCGGAACCACCATAAAATTAGGCTCAATACTTTTTGCGTATTGCGACAAGGATATGATAAAATACCGCATTTCTTCAGCATAATCGACTGTTGGAACAAGTTTTTTCTGGCAATTTAACAGAGTCGAAACCATAAAAATAACTGTTCCAATTTTTAAGAAAGTATTATACTGAGCTGTCATTGTTCACAAAGTACGAAAATAATAGTCATAAGTCGGCGGTTAAATTGCCCTTTTTCTTAACTTTATCGCCTTAATTTTAATTTGGAAACGAAAAGTATTTTTGTTGAGGCATTGCCTTCCTGGTATAGGATAATGCAGCCCTTAAAAGTATGCTTTTTGTAAAACATCAAAACGAATTTAATCGCAAATGAAAATATCATTCAATTGGCTTAAACAATACATTCATACCGACCTACCTGTCGACACTATTGCTGAAATTTTAACCGATACTGGTCTAGAAATTGAAGGCGTTGAAAAAATAGAAACCATTAAGGGTGGCCTGGAAGGTCTGGTCATTGGCGAGGTGTTAACCAAAGAAAAGCATCCTGATGCAGACCGTCTCAATATTACCACTGTCAATATTGGACAGCCCGAAGCACTTCAAATAGTTTGTGGCGCCCCAAATGTAGAAGCCGGTCAAAAAGTAGTGGTGGCTACCGTTGGCGCAACACTTTGGCCTAACCCCGAAGAATCCTTTAAAATTAAGAAATCAAAAATACGTGGTGTTGAATCTGTTGGAATGATTTGTGCCGAAGATGAAATTGGCTTAGGAACTGGCCATGATGGCATTATGGTATTAGACCCAACTGCAACTATTGGGCAAGATGCTAAATCGTTTTTTAAAGTTGAAGAAGATTATTTATTGGAAATTGGCTTAACTCCCAACCGAGCAGATGCCATGGGCCATATTGGTGTGGCTAAGGATTTAAAAGCCTTTTTAAATAGCCAAAAAAATGAGGCGATTAACTTGACACTACCTAAAAGAAAGTCGGTAAATTATGTCGGTAGATTTTCTGTAAACATCACAGACGCAAACCACTGTCCAAGGTATACCAGCGCCATTGTAAAAAACATCAAAGTAGCACCGTCGCCAGATTGGTTGCAAAATAGATTGCGGTCAATTGGCTTGAAACCTATTAATAATATTGTAGACATCACCAATTTTGTAATGCACGAAACCGGACACCCTCTGCATGCTTTTGATCTAGCAAAAGTTGGCGATCAAGTGAATATTCGTTTGGCGACTGAAAACGAATCTCTAACGACTTTAGATGGTGAAAAACGCGCTTTAAACACTGGCGACTTGGTAATTGCAAATGATTCAGAACCTATGTGCTTAGCTGGTGTTTTTGGTGGTATAGATTCTGGTGTCAGTGAGTCTACTACTGAAATTTTCTTAGAATCGGCTTATTTTAATCCAGTCACAGTTCGTCAAACAGCGAAGCGACATGGACTAAATACTGATTCATCATTCAGATTTGAAAGAGGTACTGATCCGAATGCCACAAAAACGGCTTTGGAGCGGGCTTTGTTTTTATTGGAAGACCTTGCAAATGCAGAATTTGTGGAAGCGCAAGACCTCTATCCTAACGCTATTCTGCCTTGGACGATTTCTTTCGATTTAGACCGTTGTAGAAAATTAATTGGTGTTGCAATTGCGAATGAGGAAATTGTTAAAATACTAGAAGCATTAGAATTTGATGTCGCTACACCAACAAACAATGTCGCCGTTGTTACTGTACCTACTTTTAGAGTAGATGTATTGCGGGAAGCTGACTTGGTAGAAGAAGTGTTAAGAATTTACGGCTTCAACAAAGTGCCATTACCCTCAAAATTGAATACTTCCATTTCGTACCAAACGAAACCAAATAAAGATAAATTGTACAATTTAACGGCCGATCTATTGGTGTCTAATGGCTATTTTGAAATCATGTCAAATTCCTTAACTGCCTCAAAACAAGTGGAAGCCTTGAGCAGCGAAACCATTAAAGCCAACAGAAATGTTTCTTTGCTAAACCCACTGAGTATTGAATTAGATGTCATGCGACAAACCATGGTTTTTGGTGGCCTAGATAGTATTGCACACAATCAGAACCGACAACACCCAAATTTAAGACTCTTTGAATTTGGAAAAACTTACCAGAAGTATGATAACGAATATGTGGAAACGGAAAAGTTAGGCATTTGGCTAACAGGTAAAAAATGGTCAGAAAATTGGTCGAGTGATAAAACGAATCATAGTTTTTACACTTTGAAAGGCATCACAGAGACAATTTTAACGCGTTTGGGCTTAAATCAAAACATACAAATTAAATCGGTCAAATCTGACCTATTTGAAGACGGGTTGTCGATTTTTGTTGGTAAAAAGCAAATTGGAGACATTGGTTGGTTAAACCAATCTATACTAAAGCAAAAAGGCATTAAAAATCCTGTTTATTACGCCGATTTAAACTGGAGTGAGCTAGTTGCTCACTATTTTATGAACACTGTTAAATACAAACCATTACCAAAAACACAGTTTGTAAGAAGAGATTTTTCATTATTATTGGATGAGTCAGTGAAATTCGCAGACATTGAAGCCATTGCGAAGAAAGCGGACAGAAAAATCCTAAAAGAAGTTGGTTTGTTTGATGTTTACGAAGGAAAAAACTTAGACAAAGGCAAAAAGTCATATGCAGTTAACTTTATTTTCCAAGACCAAGAAGAAACTTTAAAAGACAAAGTTGTTGATAAGGTCATGAGCAAGATTCGTGAAGGCTTAGAAAAGGAATTAAAAGCTGAGTTAAGGTAGTAATCGGTAAGCAATTGGAAAAATTACATAAAAAAAGCCACCAATTTTAAAAAAGGTGGCTTGCAATTGCTCGTTTAATACTGTAATGTTGCTAGAAGCGCTTAGTATATTTATGACAGTATGGTGTACCGCCTTTTTTTGAATAGTAGTGTTCGTGATAGTCTTCTCCTTCCCAGAAGGTGGTAGCCTTAGTAATTTCTGTGACTACTTTTAAGCCTTTTGCTTCTAATTCTTTCTTTAATTTTTCAGCAATGGCTTTTTGGCTATCATCTTTATAAAACAAGCCCGTTCTATATTGAGTCCCAATGTCAGGTCCTTGCCTATTAACCTGCGTTGGATCGTGTGTTTCGAAAAATAGTTTTGCCATGGTTTCAAAGTCAGTTTTGTTTTTATCGAACACTACCCTAACTGCTTCTGCATGGCCTGTTTTACCTGTGCATACTTCTTTATACGTTGGATTGTCTTTTGTACCACCAATATAGCCTACTTGTGTACTGACAACACCGGGTGCTTGTTCAAAATAGTATTCTGTCCCCCAAAAACAGCCTGACGCAAAAATAGCGGTATCCAGTTCTGGTGTGGCCTCAGTTTCAACTTCCAAATCTGCTTGTGGTAAGAAATTAAGAGAAACTGAATTGACGCAATGGCGGGTATTTTTATCTGTAAAACCCTCCCCCATAAACACATGCCCTAAATGGCCTTCACAATTACCACACACAATTTCTGTACGCATGCCATCAGCATCCGTCACCGTTTTAACATGGTCGGCAATCATAGCATCAAAAGATGGCCAACCAGTGCCAGATTCAAATTTGGAATCAGACGTAAACAAAGGATAGTCGCAACGCTTGCAAACATATATTCCTTCCTTTTTATTGCTGACATATTTACCAGTCCATGGGCGCTCGGTGCCTTTATTAACAATAACATATGTTTCCTCGCTTGAGAGCTCATTCCAATTGGCAGATTGTTCTTGATTGGCGGTTGGTATTTGTACTTCTGATGCCTCGTTTCCTGAAGCAGTAACCTTCGAATCGGCACCTTTTGTCTGTCCGCATGCGGTAAAACTAAGTCCTGCCAGACAAATAATAGCTAATTTTAAGTGTGTGATTGTATTTTTCATGTTGGATAGTTTTGTATTAGGTCGTATAAAGTTAACCTATCTTTCACTATTCCCTCTTAAAAAATGTTAATGAAATTCAGATACTCTCTAGCTACTTACCTTATCAAATGTCACCTGTTTTACAATTCGGCCATTTACTGGTTGTTCGCCTCTATAATTATTCAAAGGCATGAGATCTTGTAGTTGACGTACCTGATCTACCGACACCGTGATGGGATTTTTATAGACAATCCATGTGACGTTCTCTGTGCAAGGTGGTGTTGTTAAAGAACCACTATATGTGTAGTATGCTTTATTTGTCGGCAAGTTTTGATTTAAATCAAAATTAGCGTCAATTATTTTGGTTTCACCTTTATAAACAGGCAAGTATTGTTCTAAAAACGTAAAAGGCTCGCTACTCTTACCTTCCATTGCTAGTACAGCTAGCACCGCAATATTGTTGTTGGCATCAAGGTGAACCATGTGCATTTCTAAGGGATAGCGAATGCCATTGATAGTATGTTCGGCAGGCTCATGAAAATGAATTTGCTTCAAGTCATACTTTTTATCCGCTAGTACAATATAATCACCTTTTTCAAAAACATATTGAATTGAATGTCCATCATTAGTCAATTCATGGATTTTAACATTTTGAGAATAGTGAATGGATACCGGCTGTGATGATGCATCATTTTCAACATCAACATCAATGATATTAATGGGACTTTGGGCAAAACCATTACAAGTCGACTGTTTTTCAATTTCCACCCAATGCTCAGGTCCATTTTCACCTTCGTAAGTCCATTCTAAGTTATGCTTTTTAATTTCCTCACTATGCTTTGTTTCGTGAGTTGTGTCTTTATTTACATTTTTGTCATACGTTTCTCTGCAAGAGAGTATGCTGACGGAGATTAATACTAAATACAACGCTTTCATCAAATATCATTTCTTGCCTGTAGTAGGTCATTGCTTGAAATACCTATCTACAACTTTTCCATAAAGAAATAACTTTGCATCAACTTAAAAGGTAATAATTATCACAGTCCGCTATGCTACAAGTTGGCGACTTATACATTGCCGAAGGCTAAGACAGGTAAATTGGATGATTACCATGGCAGAAAACAGGCTTCAGTTCTGCACTACAAGGCACTCAGCGCATCCAATATAATGGATTTGGTCGATTCCTTGTGACTAAGCAATATACTACGTTATTTTGAGCGAGCTTCAAAAGGTTTGTTGTTTTTTAAAACCCAATTACTGATGCTTATTTGAAGCTTTATCGTGTGCTACCCAAATAAATCTGCTGGTGTCAAAACCATAGTTTTTTGCCATTTCAATATATTTTGCTTTACTATCGTCTGGAATGGTTGTGGTACGAGATAAGATCCATAAATAATCAAGATTTTTCCCTGCAACCAATGCGTATTGATAATTATCATCAATAGCAATGACATTATATCCAGCGTAAAAGGGTCCGAAAAAGGATACTTTTAGCATTGCAACAGTTTCATCACCCACAAATTTGGCCTTTCCAGTCACTTCACTCCACGCCTGTTTTGTTGTATCAAAACCACTATTTTTCACTTTAATTTTGCCGTTTTCCTGCAAAGTATATTCAGCAGTGGTATTGTTCAAATTGCGTTCAAACCTAAAGTCAAAGCGTGCAATTTCATACCACTTTCCTAAATACCGCTCTTTGTCAAACGATTTAACAGGTGTCACATGCTTAGGTATTGTGGTACAGGCGTAAACACCAAAAATAAGTATGGGCAATAAAACAGTATTTTTCATTTCTCTTTCTTTATTTGAGTAAATGTAGAACACTTTTTATAACTGCTCTATACTTCTTTGAAAATTTTAGATAATGGCTTTCTCACTTTTTTTGCATATTGCTGTTTATCCTCTGCATCTCGGAACCCTACAGCCAACAGTACAGCAGCATTTAACCCTTGCGATTCGAGCTCAAATAAATCATTCACTGCTTTTGTTTCAAATCCTTCTATTGGTGTGCTATCAATACAACGTTCAGCGCAGGCCGCGAGCGCATTTCCTAATGCAATATAGGCTTGCTTTGCGGTCCAACTAACCATGTCAGCTGCCGATTTTTCAGATACTTTTCTCTTGACAAAATCACTATACCCAACCAGCTCCTCTGCCGCTACCCCACTAATTTCAGCTTTCAATTTGATAAAATCATCAATATCGCCCGCACTCACTTTTGTGTGATTACAGAAAATAAATAAGTGCGAAGCGTCTGTAATCTGAGATTGCTGCCAACAAAGTGGTCGTAATTCAGCCCTCACTGAAGGGTTAGTAACTTCCAATATTGTATATGGCTGCAAACCATAAGAAGAGGCAGCCAATTGCACTGCCTCTTTTATATAAGCTATATCATGATCCGACACCTGTGCCGTCGCATCCATTTTTTTTACGGCATAACGCCACTTTAGATCATCTACCAAAGACATTTTAAGCTTGTTTTACAAACTGAGCATCAATAACCAGTTTTATAGTGTCAGATACCACAATGTTACCTGCCTCAGTAACAGCACTCCAAGTTAAGTTGAAATCTTTTCTATTAATTGCACCCGTTATTTCAAAGCCAGCTTTGGTTTGGCCGTATGGATCTACTGCTATGCCATTAAATTCAACGGCTAAGTTAACCGACTTTGTAATATCACGAATGGTTAAGTCGCCTACTAAATGCTCGCCATCAAACGATTTTGAAACAAATGTCATGTCTGGATATTTTTCAGAATTGAAAAAATCATCCGATTGTAAATGTGCGTCTCTATCTTTGTTTTTTGTGTTGATAGAAGCTGTTTTAGCGCTGAAAGAAATCTTTGCATCTTTAAACTGATCGCCATCTGTTTCAACAGTAGCTTGAAAGTCGTCAAAATGACCAGTTACGGTTGAAATCATCATGTGCTTTACCTTAAAAGCAATTTCTGAATGTGTGTTGTCGATTGTCCAATTAGTTGTATTCATTTTGTTTGTTTTTTAGTTAATATTTGTTTGTTTTAAAAGATTTTAAAGTGACATGGGTACTTCCATGAGCAATACCCGAGCATCAGATGTCGCTGTTACACTCAGAGCATCAACATCCCATAACCCCATACCATCTCTAGGGTTGAGAACTTCGCCGTTAATTAACAGGGTTCCTTCCAATACAAAGGCATAGACACCATTACCCGCTTTTTTTATTTGGTAGTTGTCGGTACTTCCCTTTGTAAACTTTCCAATGTGAAACCAGGCATCTTGGTTAATCCAAACGCCTTGGTCGTCTTTACTAGGTGAAAGCACCTGGTAGAACTTATTGTCTCTTTCTATTGCTTTAATTGAAATCTGATCGTAACGCGGCTGCACATTTTTATACTTAGGAAAAACCCAAATTTGTAAAAATTTTACATCCTTGTCGGCATTTTTATTGTATTCTGAATGGGTTATCCCCGTTCCGGCACTCATAACCTGAACATCTCCCTCTTTTATTACTGCCACATTACCCATACTATCTTTGTGCTCTAAATCTCCCTCTAACGGAATGGATATAATTTCCATATTATCGTGCGGGTGCGTACCAAAACCTTTGCCGGCCTGCACTTGATCGTCGTTTAACACGCGCAACACACCAAAATTCATTCTTTGTGGATTATGGTAATTGGCAAAACTAAAGGTGTGGTGAGAATTTAACCAGCCGTGGTTAGCATGTCCTCTGGTTTCTGCTCTGTGAATAACTGTGTTCATAGTTTTAAATTCTTTATTTGGTAAATGATTGAATCCAACTTGATGCATTAATGAATCGTAAGTTGATGTTGAAGTTCTAGGTGTACTAGCATTTAGAAGA
Organism: Putridiphycobacter sp.; assembly: GCA_033719695.1. Taxonomy (GTDB): domain Bacteria; phylum Bacteroidota; class Bacteroidia; order Flavobacteriales_D; family Crocinitomicaceae; genus Putridiphycobacter. The sequence continues at coordinate 8,468 of JAWWDX010000031.1, read as the reverse complement.
TGTGGGGCCAAAGCACCTAATGCGCTCGTTAAGAGTGCCGATTTGATAAATTTTTTCCGTTCCATACTATTGCTCTTAAATACAACACAAAGGTCGGAAGGTTTTATCAATAGAAAGATATAAAAAACAGGGGCAAACTTATGAAAATCCGATATGGTTACGATACCACATTTTGCTTAAACTTTGATGGCGACAATTGGGTGTGCTTCTTGAAAAAAGCACTAAAATGAGCCGGTTCAGTAAAGCCAATTTCATACCCAATTTCTTTGTTAGATAGGTTGGTGAAATACAATAACCTTTTGGCTTCTGTAATAATTCTAGCCTGTATGTATTCCTTAGCAGTTTTACCTATTTTAGATTTAATTGTGCGATTCAAATGGTCAGGTGAAATGTGTAAAGACTTGGCATAAAAACTTGTACCATGCTCTTGGGCATAATGCTGATCGACTAAGGTCTTAAAGCTTCGCACCAAATTATCGCCTGAATTATCGGTATCTGATTCAATAGGATTGATAGCGCAGATATTATTACATTGAATTAAGAGCAACTTTAAGTAAGCGCCTATAGACAGAAATTTCATATCCTCGTTACTGTGAAATAAGGAAAAGATTTGCTGCGCATAATTTTCTATGGTTATAAATTGAGCTTGATTTGGAAACAGAGGCGGACTTTGCCCGTAATTATGAAATAAATTTAAACTGCCAATAAACGAGAGTGGAATGGCATTTTGAACTAAAAACGCATTCGAAAAAGTCATCACATAACCAACTGATTTTTCGTATTCAACCACTTGATGAACTTGTCCTGGTGCTACAAAAAAGATTTGTTTTTCGCCAAGTTGATAGGTATTAAAGTCTATATTATGTAGTCCATTGGCTTTGTGAATGACCAAAACAGTATAAAAATTATGCCTATGCGGTTCATCTACTTTCCCTTGACGCTTGCTGTAAATATCTTCCATTTTGGAAATTCCAAAGCTCGCATCCTGCTGTGCAGCATTTACCGACTGATATGTTTTAACTGAATTTTTAATTAGAATGCACAATGATGGTTATAAAAATCAACAATTTGTTCGACTTTTTTGAATTGTTTGCCTTCAATTTTTTGTCTCAAATCTGGACAATTTGAAAAATACGATAACAATAGTTTTGATTTAATACCGAAAATACCTTGAGTAGCCCTTAAAAAATAGGACTGTTCTTCTTTCTTTACTAAATCCATATAATTTAAGGCGGCATCTCCTTGTTCGAACCATTCTAAGTGGTAATGGCTCAATTTACCTTTTGTTATCACCTTCAAAAAATGCTGCTTGCCATTTATTGGGTCAATATTGTACCGACTTGAAAACAAGGTGCTCATATCAGCTGATTGACTCAACCAAAAGCTTTCATAAACGCTACCATCATTTTTAAAAGACGCTACCAATGCGCTTTTAAATTTTTTACGTTTGCCTGAAGCCATTGTCAGTCGTATTTTTTTGTAAAAATAAGGGTGGACTCCTTTTTCATGAATGTGCTCAACATCTCCATACAATGTGTCGCCTGTAATTAGCACCAAAAAATCGGTTGTAGCGGTGTTTTGAGCCACTACCTTTTGCTCCGCTCCTGAAAAGAGTACCAATAGAATTATTAAGCGTTTTATATTATACCGACTAGCGCAACCGCCTTGCATATTCATTATTTTCCCTTAAAGATAGTTGCTTTTTTTTGGACTTCCAGCCTTATACTTGGCTTGTTTTAATTTTGACAGCATCAGAATACTGTCAGTATGCGATTTTTGGCGAACTGTGCTGTTAAATATTTACGAATGTGTTAAGCCTAGTTTTCAATAGAAGGTCATGGTCGTATTGTCCTTGTCTAAAGCAATACCAAAAGCAATCTAAGGAGTTTAGTTTTTTATTGCACTAAATTCATTTGCATGCGAATCGTAGTATTGTGCTTTCGTTTTTATAGGATATTTAAAATATGTTGATACAAAAGTCCTATTGAAATCGCCAACCCAAAACTTATCAAGGTTCCAATCAAAATATATTCGGTTAGTTTTCTGTCTTTAGCTCTGGAAAGGTCACCAAATCTAAAAACAGATTTTGCGGCTATTAGCAGTCCAATTGCACTCCACTGATTTAATAAAATGAAAGCAAATACAAAAAGCCGTTCCAATATTCCTATGTATTTCCCTGCACTCTCTAATGAATCTTCTGATTTATCTTCTTCTAAAACCCATTTGCTCATTATTGTTTTCATAATGATAGAGGACACAAAAGTTAGTGTTAATAGAGAAAGCAGAAATAATAATGATTCCGTCGAATATACTTTTTCAAATGCTAATTTATGTGGATAATTGATCAGTACAACAATACCAATGATGGCTAAATGCAATAATTGATCAAGAATAAATAAAATCCTGGCATTAATTTTTCCATCTAACGTTAATTTAAAGAAATCAATTATCAAGTGACTAATAACTATGATTGTAATTGACAGCCAATATGATAAATTAAACGCCAGCAGGGCAAGGAGCAATAATAAATGGACTAAGCCATGTAAGTAGAAATATTTTGATTTATGCCGTTTGTCTTTTTTTTCGTCAACCCAACTAGTAGGTTGTAAAACGAAGTCGCCTATAACATGTGCAAGTAGCAGTTTTATGGTTAGGGCTATCATTGTTGAGAAATATTTTTTTTGTAATACTCATTCATTTTCATTATTTCTTCGAAGCCGCCCCTTTTGAGTGCCTCACTTATGCTGCTTTGCGATTTGTTTAAAAGCTTTGCTATGTCTTTTTGATTTTTTTCAGGGTGTTCTATGGCAGCCTTAATTACCTCAGAAACTGTACTACTCCAATTATTTGTGGTTAAGAGCGATAAGCTAATCATAATATTTAATGATTGATCTAATTTTTTATTATTAGACTTAATTGCGAGTGTCTGTTTCTTCAATTCTTCGAAGCATTCGCCGGAGTTTATAAAAGCAGAACCATGCGACTCGGTTATTTTGGGAGAATTGTACTTTTCATCACCTATGCCTATCGCCATTCTAACATCATGTGTTTTTGTTTGTTTAACGGTTGATTTAATATGATGGGCCGCTAGTAATGCTTTTTCTGGAACCAATGACAGTTGAAAGCTATCACCCCGATAGATCTCCCAATGCTTAGGTTCTACGCCATATTGATTTAGCGTTTCTTTTAAGGAGTTAATCCAAGTTTCCACTTTTCCTTTCCGCGAATTAATTATATCACCTGTTATGACCGCTATCATTCTTTTTGTTTTTTCAAATATATCTGATTTTAAGCCGATATCCAAGTTTATCTGTAAAAAAGCCGATAATTAATTATATCGGCAAATGAGACGATATTCTATTTCATAGGAAGACCTAACATGTAGGTCTTAAATTTTAATGTTATACCGTGAGTCATTTAGACGCTGGGTTTGGGTAGAACTAGCATTTATGCCGAACAGCTTCGCTGTAAATTTTGCTTTTGTATAATGATATAATTTTCTCCGTTTAATAAATTATCTTTATTCTTCCACTCACAATCAACGAATTGTTACTTTCTGAAAATACTTTTTTTATGCTAAATCCTTTTTCAGTACTGGTAATCATTAATGCTCCTACAGTTTTCCCCTTTGAATACCACCTATTAAACGAGCAATACAAACCATCACACCAAAAGTCTAGTTTTGGTTTTTTCCATTTTTCACCATTCTTCTTGTCAAAACGTATCTTCAACTTAATTTTATCATTTTTTTTATGTACATCAATTACAGCACCAACTGCCTCAAGTTCATTATTCCAAATATATATTTTATTGACGGAGCTGCTTTTAATTGTTCTTTCTACCATTGAGTCTTTGCATATAGTATCGCTATTAAGAATTGTGTAGTCTATAAAAATTTGTACGCTAAAAGTTTCCTGAGCAAATACTTTGTTATCTAATTTTGAAAAAATAGAAAACATAACTACTACTACTATGAGAAATATATATCTTTTCATATAGATTAACAAATCTTACAATTAAACAGAGCGGTTTGTGTAAAAATAGGCATTCATGGCGAACAGCTCTGCTGTTAATTTTACTTTTTGTTATAAGCTGTTTTCATTCTATTTAATATTGCTCTTTTTTCCTCTATGCTTTGCAAGTATTTAGGCTCTTTAAAATGAATAAGCAGATGACCTATAACTATTTCTGCCTCTCTAATATCATCTAAAATTGCTTTCCTCTTTTTAAAATTTTTGATCTTCAAAGAAACTATAATTACAGTGATTAAAATGTAAATAGTTAAGGCCAATACAAACCAGTTAAACCCCATGTATTTGAAAACATAAAACATACCTGTTCCAAAAGCAGGGAGAAATACTGTTAATATAATCCAGTACATAATTGAATTTTGCCAGAGATTGTCTGAACTAATAGTTTTGAGTTCTGGAATTGATTTGATCGACCTTTGAAACGCCATGTTAGATTGGAATTCAGGAAGAGTGCTAAGTACAGTTTTGGTTTTTACTAATAGATCTATAAAGTCTAAATAATCGGAGTATAGAAAATCGGATCCGTTTAATTTAGAAGAGATAGTCTTCAAAGATTTTAAGGAAATTATTGTACTACTAACTCTATTCATTTTTTTACTCCGTGAAGTGCGTTCTCCAGTATTTTAAATGCTTCTTTGGTAGATAATAAATTCTCAAAACAACTTGCACACAAAAATACCTCTGTTGAAAAAAATAAAATGCAATCAGCTCGCTCAATTGCATTTTCTTTATTGCATTTTGGACATGTGAAAGCCAGAGCTTTTTCAAACTCTTTGAATAGCTTTTCATTACTATTTTCTGTTGTAACACTAGTCTTTTCTGTGAGCAATATTAGCCCTATAAACCTCTTAAACTCTTTTATGATCCGGAGATTTTGACTATCCTCATCTTTAAGGATACTAAAAACAATTTCATCAACAATAGATACAGAATAAACAAGTAGATAAGGGACAAGGTTATAGTAGTGTGCGAAGTATTTTTCGAAATCATCTTTTTGCGAAAAAACAAAATTTAAATTTCGATTTGACGTTTTATAATTTCTATCTTTTGTTACAATATGTAGAGCATGATTAGAAATTCCATTTATTCCGTATTCACATTCTTTATTATATCTTAAATCATAAATAAATTCAGCTGAAGGAAATAATTGAAGTCTTAACTTACTTATCGCTTTTTCAATAATTTTAGATTTATCTAAATCTCGATTACTTGGATCATAATCTTGAGGATTTCCTTGATAGAAAAAGCGATTAATAAAATCAGTACGATCACTTAGCAATTGCTCAAAAATCAACAACTCATCAGTTAGTGGTTTTCTTAATAAAGCATATGCAACGGTCAATTTTCCACGTTTCGCGTTATACAATGACTCAAAAATGAAATTGATAAAATCTGAGCAAACTGCAAGGATTATATTTTTAGATAACATAATTTCAAGTTCAGGATTCAGTTTATTTTTTTTCAGCCAATCCAACCCATTAATTTCTCCTGTATTTAACTGTTCAATGAAATTGGAATTCTCATCCAAATCCACAGTTGTCTCCTGCAATTCTTTATAAATTGGATCTGAATATATTTCAGTCAATTGGTCATAAATGACAGCACAAATATTATTTATTTCATGATACTTTTTGGGAAGTGCAATTTCATCATTTTCTTCAATTGTTAAAAAAGGCTTCATTGTAAATTTCTATTGCTCATAACGTGTTTGTATATGGTTTTCTGCGTGGTTAAGCAACTAAATTAACAAATAAAAACCAAGTAGAAAATCCGCGAGGATTCTCGTAAGCGAGCTAAAGCTAGCAACTACTTATAGTCATTCTTGGGCAATATATTTTTTATTAATTATTCAACTTTAAATCCAAATTTGAGTAACATTCTCGGTAAATGGTCGTCTAAATTTTCAATATGTTTATCACTCAATTCAATTAAGTTTAAATCGTATTTGAAATAAATCTCTTTTTTAATTTTCTTTCTTTCAGAGTATTTCGGATCATTTTCAAGTCCCCAAAATTCTATGTAAACTGCGTGTCCACCGTTTTTTGAAGGAATATAAAAATCAGAATAAACATCTTCCTCAATTGGCAACTTTCTTTCGTAGGCGTGTGCTAAACCGTAGTCATAAAGAGCATTATCAATAATCACTTCAGCTCTTGACCTAACCTGATGTCCATCTTTTGTTCTTAAGTTGGCTGGAAACTTTGTTCTAAAATCATTTAATTCAGGGTTGTTATTTTCGGTCAATTTATATTCCTGTTCGTTTGAATCCTTATTATTAATTGAACGTTGTAATGATTTGTTATTTATAATTTCTTTTGGCCACAATACATAAGTTCCACCAGAAGGGTGTTCAAATTGTACTCCTCCAACTTTTTTTCCAAATGAGGTTATAGACCAACCTTTTAGTGCTTTTTCAGTCCAACCAATTTCAGCAAAAATTAAATTAATTCGTTGAGAAGATAACTCAAAGTTTTTTCCAACTGTAGTTGCATTTACTAATTCTTGTCGTGCATTATCTTTTAAATTAATTGGGTCAAAGTCAGGTGGCCAAACTATAAATTCTCCATATTTTTGACTAGATATTGTTTCTCCCCCAAATTCTTGCCCCTTTTTTGTCAGATTCCATTGGTCATCTCTCCTAAATATTAATTTTTTTTCAACCAATTCATCAAATAGTTCTCGGCTTGAAATATCTAGGTTTTTTGATAGTTTGGTTGTACTTATTTTCTTCATTCGTTTTTGTTTGGTTATATGTTATACAGCGACTCCGCTATGAAAAGTGCGGAATGGGAAAGGCGGAAATATTTCCAATCTGCACGAAGCCAAAGCTGAGTATTTTGTTTTACTTTTCATCTATAAAAAACCAAACCGAAGATTTGGCGCTGTTTGCTAAAGGTACAAAAGTCACCAGTATGCAACGACCTCCACATTTTTTATAGCGATTGTTGGGTACAGTTATTTTATTTTTTCAAACAATTCGATAAAATTATTTTTTGTTTCGTCTGTTAGCTTTTTAGAAAGTAAACCTCTCTTAGCCTTATCTAGGTTGAGCATGGCAAATGATGCTGCAAATTCTTTTTTATTAACTTTTCCTTCCTTGGTTTTGTCGAACGCAATCTGGTAGATTTCAATCTGCTCTGCCTTAGAAAAATACTTTTCAATATTTTTATTGTCTATTGGTAAAGTAATAATTTCTTTATCGGTTAAATCGAATTGCTCTATATACTTTTCTTGAGCTTCTTTGCCAGCATCATCTGAGTCAAGAAGAACCTTAAAATCTGCACCCCATCCAATATTCAATGATATTAAAGAAGATAATTTTTGAGCAGAAGCACCAGGATAAATCACAAAACCCATACTTTCCTCTGGAAATAAAATGTCATACATTACTTGTAGAACTTTCATATCAGAAGGTCCTTCTGTAATGATTGCTTTATTCCATGGAATGTCGAATGTATTAGGTACTAACTTTAAGATGTTTGAAAGCGGTTGGTAGTAAGTTTCATCAGATGTGTCCATCTTGATATAATCTGCCCACAAAGTACTGGTTACACTACCTTCATCTCTTTCAATCACATAAGTCGTTTTTATATTATCAAGAGATATCAAATATTGACTATGTGTACTGTAAATTACAGAGGTATCTTCAACAAGCTTTTGAAAGTCTTCAATCATATTTTGTTGAGCAGAGGAATGTAAGTTAGAAGCAGGCTCATCAATTAATAGTACAGGTTTTCCAAAGTTCTTTCTGAGTTTTTTTCTTCTAAACTCAGTTTTCATTAGAAATGATAAATACCATAAAGCCCCTTTACTTCTTTCATCAACAGAAAAAGTAGTTCCATCAGTATCAGTAATTGAAATTTCAAAGTATGCTCTTGCAGGATTATATGTCAATTCTGTTTCGTCAATATCTTTTACACCTGATAATTCTTTCCATTTTTCGGAAAATGATTTGTTCAAAGTTTTGTTTACCCTTTTTAGAACAGTTTTGGCATCTTTCAATCTTGGATTACTCTTCGAATGAAGTGTTTTATACTGTTCTATCGAATAATCTTTGTTCGTGTTATAAAAAAGTCCGTCAATAATATCGTACCAATCTGGATTAAAAGCATCATTTCGTTCAGAAGTAAAAATTTTCTCAGGAATTCTATCTTTAAAATCTTCGAAATAAATTATAAACGGACATGAACGAACAAGCTCTTTAGCTAATAGTCTACTAAATTTGGTTTTAGCAAAAGGGTGGTCGGAATCCAATTTGTAATAGTTGGGCTGTGGATTTCCATTTTTAAAAGGAATTACTCTTGAAATAGTTATTTTTCCTTCATTATTCAATTCTCTAAATAATCCCTCAATATTAGTAACATGCTGATCCGAATCCTCGTACTTTTTTAAGAACTTCTTACAATCTTTAATATCAAGTTGTTCATCTATTTCTAT
>JAWWDX010000030.1:0-17165 GCA_033719695.1 Putridiphycobacter sp. | reverse complement strand
GGTGACACTCTATTCATAGGAGATGTCGGTAGACCAGATTTAGCTGTGAAACAAGGTACTTTAACAGAAGAGGACTTAGCTCGTCATTTATTTAAGTCTTTACGCAACAAGATTATGGTTTTACCTGATGAAGTAATAGTATACCCTAACCATGGGGCAGGTTCTGCTTGTGGAAAAAATATGAGTAAAGAAACCTATGATACTTTAGGGCATCAGAAGGAAGTGAATTATGCCTTACGTGCAGACATGACAGAAGATGAGTTTGTAAAAGAAGTATTGACTGGGTTGGTTGCACCGCCGCAATACTTTCCTAAGAATGTCATGATGAACAAAGGAGTTAATCAAGAAATTGACGCAATTATTGAAAAAGGTACAAGAAAATTGTCTGTTGATGATGTAAAGCAATTGCGGTCAGAAGGAGCATTGATCTTAGACGTCCGAACACAAGCAGAATATACACATGAGCATATTCCTGGTTCAATGTTTATTGGTTTGAATGGTCAATTTGCGCCATGGGTTGGCGCATTGATTATGGACATAGACCAACCAATCGTTTTAATAACACCATTAGGGAAAGAAGAAGAAGCAGTCACTAGACTCTCTAGAATTGGTTATGATAATTCTCAGGGATACCTCAATGGAGGAATTCGTGCATGGAAAGAGGCTGGGATGGAAACAGATTTTATCAAAACTGTTAGTCCAGAAACATTTGAGGAACTATTTAATACCGGAGATATCAATGTTCTAGATGTAAGAAAAAAATCGGAATTTGATTCTGAGCATTTAATAGGTGCCATTAATGAGCCTTTAGATACAATTAACTCAAAAATAAGTAATTTAGAAAAAGATAAAACTTACTATGTTCATTGTGCGGGAGGGTACAGGTCAGTCATTTTTGAATCCATAGCAAAGGCAAACGGTGTTCATAATTTAATTGACATTGAAGAAGGGTTTAGTGGTATTTCTACAAAAACTAAGCTACAAAAGTCGGAATATGTTTGTCCAACTACGTTACTTTAGTATTGATATAAAGCAAGTAAATTAAAATATAAGAAAAGCCTCAATATTTTTATTATTGAGGCTTTTTTGTTTTTGCTGAAAACCTAACTACCTTTGCTGAAAATCTAATTGTGAAATTTGAATTAACAAAAGCCTATTTAGAGAAAATTCAACATGAGTTGGAACAGGACAATAGTGCTTTTATTCTTGAAGAGGTAATTCATTTGCACGAAGCAGATATTGCAGATATTATCGAGAATCTAAGTCTTGAAGAGGGTAAAATCTTATTTGATTTTTTGGACGAGGAGAAGGCTGCAGATACTTTAGTTGAATTAGATGAAGTTGTAAGAGAGCGGTTGCTGCCACTTTTTTCGCCCAAAGAGATAGCTGAGCAAATAGACCAGTTAGATTCTGATGATGCGGCGGATTTACTTGGTGAGTTGACTGAGGAGCGAAAAGATGCTGTTATTTCAGAGATGGAAGACAAGGAGCATGCGTCTGAGATCATTGATTTATTGCGCTATGATGAAGATTCAGCAGGTGGATTGATGCAATCAGAATTTGTTCAAGTTCGCGCGAATTTTACCGTTAAGCGGTGCATCATTGAACTCAGAAAGCAGGCAGAAGAGGTTGAAAAGGTTTATTCTATTTATGTAGTAGATGAACATGACGTTTTACTTGGTGTTTTATCGCTTAAAAGATTACTTTTCGCTAAGCCTAATTCTATTATCAGTGAACTGTTTAAGGATACCAATATTAAGTACGTCAAGGTTGAAGACGATAAAGAAGAGGTAGCTGAAATGATGCAGCGTTACGATTTGATTGCAGTGCCAGTTGTCGATCGCCAAAAAAAATTAGTAGGGAGAATTACAATTGATGATATCGTTGATGTCATGCAAGAAGAGGCCGAAAAAGATTATCAATTAGCATCAGGTATCACAGATAGTGTGGAGGCTTCTGCGGGCATCATGAAAAATACACGATCGCGATTACCATGGATATTAATTGGTATTTTAGGAGGGATATTAAGTTCTTTAATTTTACAAAATTATGAAAGTGATATAGCTATAAATCCTGTTTTAGCATTTTTTATTCCATTAATTACTGCAACAGGAGGTAATGTAGGGGTTCAGTCCTCTGCTATAGTTGTTCAAGGTTTAGCGAGCAAGGAATTTCAGTTTCATGGTATTTTTAAGCAGCTTTTAAGAGAATTGATAGTAGGCGTTTTTATTGGAGCGATTTGCGGTGTACTAATTTTTACATTCAATTATTTTACAAATACAGATATCATTATGGGGATAACCATAGGGGTCAGTATTTTCGTAGTGGTAATTATTGCAGCTATTTTTGGAACATTATTTCCGCTTATACTTAATAAACTAAAAATTGATCCAGCTTTAGCAACAGGTCCATTTGTAACAACAACTAACGATATTTTGGGTTTAAGCGTTTATTTTTTGATTGCATACATGTTATATAATTAAAATGCAGAGAATAGCATTCATTGATACGGTTCATCCTGTTTTGGAAAATGGATTGAAGAAAATTGGGTTTATTTGCGACAATTTAACAGAACTTTCAAAAGCTGAGATTTTACAAAAAATAGCAATCTATCATGGTATAGTTGTGAGAAGTCGCATTCCAATTGATTATGAAATTCTATCCAGGGCAAAATCTTTAGCGTTTATTGCAAGATCAGGTGCGGGACTTGAAAATATTGATGTGGAGTACTGTAAAGACAGAGAGATTGTTCTTTTTAATGCACCTGAAGGGAATAGAAATGCCGTAGGTGAACAGGCCTTGGGAATGATACTTTCCTTATTCAATAGATTAAGTATAGCTGATCGTGAAGTACGTAATGGAGAGTGGAATCGGGAAAAGAATAGAGGTGTTGAGCTAGATGGGAAAACTGTCGGTATTATTGGATTTGGTAATAATGGGTCTGCTTTTGCCAGTAAGTTAAGAGGTTTTGATGTTAAAGTATTAGCATTTGATAAATATAAGACTGGTTATACGAATAGTCAAGTAAAAGAAGTTGGAATGGATGAAATATTTCAAGAGGCTGATATTTTAAGTTTACATATTCCCCAAAACTCTGAAACAATAGGACTGTTTAATTCAGAATTTATTGAGAAGTTTAGAAAGGAAATCTATGTAGTAAATATTGCACGAGGCAGAATAGTAGAGACTTCGGCTCTTGTGAAGGGATTAAAATCGGGAAAGATTAAAGGGGCTTGCTTAGATGTTTTGGAATATGAAAAATCTTCATTCGAACACCTGTTTAATGATTCTAGTGACATGCCAGAACCATTTAGATTTTTAATTGAATCTGACAAAGTTTTACTCAGTCCGCATATTGGAGGCTGGACCCATGAGTCATACTATAAGCTAAGTGCCGTACTATTGAATAAAATTAAAAATCATTATGGGTTGTAACTTAAATAGATAACATACGTTACTTATTTAGTTGGTAATGATGGATATTTTGAAGTGTTAATTAAAATGTTTATATTTGACCAACTTAAGAACAACAATAAACCAAAACAAGATGAAAAAAGTATTATTGGGAGGTGCGATAGCACTACTTGTGTTAGCATCAACTAGCTGTGGTGGAAGCCATACATGTGATGCTTATAGAAAGGCAGATTATTCAAAAAAGCAATCGAAAAAAGCTGTAGTAAAAAGTACAGTCAAGAAGGTAGTTAAGTTGAAGTAACAGAAACAATTTATTGTAAAAAAGCAGCTTTAAGCTGCTTTTTTTATGTCCTTTTTATTGGTTCCAATTGTATTTGAATTCGGCATTTTTAAAACTGTCATCTATTCGAATATAAGCACCAGCTATTTTTGAATTAATCCAGTCGTCTATCACTTCTTGTTTTTTTGCCTCTATGCATGCCTTTTGAATTAGTTGATAATCATCTTTTAAGTTAGCAGCATGTGGACTTGTTTTACCAAGTAGTTTAACCATTCTTAAGCCTATTTTTTGTTCACGGTAATTTTCATACAAACTAGGCCGTGTCATTTGGTTTGTAGAAAGTCCTTGTATAATACGGTAAAGTTGAGGGTCAATCTCATTTATATTATTAATGTCCCAGTAGTAATCGTTTGTATAAGGATTTACAATTTTTCCGCCATTAAATTTTGAAGCTTCATCATTACTATATTTTTCTGCAGCTTTCTCAAAAGTAATGCTAGTGGAATTGATTTCCTTGTAAATCTTTTCAATTTTAACGGCTGCTGCATCTAGCGCTTTATCGTCTGCTTTTGTTGAAATAAGAACATGTCTAACACGGTAATTATCTCCTTTACGATCAAGTAACTGCAGGAAATGGTATCCGTATTGTGTTTCAAAAACGGGTGAAATACTATTTTTCTCTAAAGCAAATGCTGCTGATTCAAATTCAGGTACCATTGTCCCTCTTGTAGTCCATCCTAAATCTCCGTCTTTATATTTGCTGCCGGGGTCTTCGGAATATCGTGTAGCGGCTGCCTGAAAACTAATTCTCCCTTTAACAACTTCTTCACGTATCTTAGTAATTTCATTAAAGGCTTTGATTTTGTCCGCTTCTGTTATTTCAGGATATATGACTATCTGGGCTACACTTATTTTAGAGTTGATGTAAGGTATACTGTCGGTAGGCAATTTATTGAAAAACTCAGAAATATCATTAGGTGTAATATTTATATTTTCTGTTATTTTATCTTGCATGGCTTCTGACAACATGTTTTCTTTAATCGTTTTAAAAAATTCGCCTTTAATTTGGGCAATTGATTTTCCATAGAATTTTTCTAATTCTTCTCGACCTCCAATTTGGGCTTCAAAATAGCGAATCCTTTGCTCCATATTAGCGTTTACTTGTTCGTCACTAACCTCTATACTGTCAATTTTCGATTGATTCAAGAGAAGTTTTTGGTACAGTAATTCCTCAAGAATTCTAATGTCATCATTTTTATTTACCTCCATACCCTCTTGAATTAGTTGAAGTTTGGCTTTCTGAATATCAGATAGCATAATGATTTCATCACCAACTTGCGCAATTACTTTGTCAATAACTGTATTTTGACTAAAGCTTGAGTTGAGGGTAAGCACAGCACATATTAGTACGGTTATATTTTTAATATTGTTTAATAGCATTTTCATTTTCTGCTTTATTGATTAATTCGTTCTGTATTGTTTCTCGTAGTTCATGAATTCTTTTATTTAGAATTCTTTCTTTGATATTCTCTTTTTCAAATTCAATTGGAGATACACTATTCTTTAGTTTATAGTCGATAATATTAAAAAAGTAATAGTAATTACTTTCTAAAAATTTAACATCACTTTTTTGTGTGATAAATCGATCTTTATTGATGTCTGTTAACGGAATTTCTTTTGTTATTTCATCAAAGTAAATCCAGTTATTTTTATCAAAATAGAAGTTGGATGCGTAAAGCCCTGCGTATTGGATAATATTTTGTTCATCTTCTTCATTTTTTAAATGATACCAGTTAGCAAGGTTTTCGATTTCAGGGGCATCTTCAGAAACTTTGAGATAAAGTACTTTCACAAGATAGTCTTTGAGTTGAAAATCTGGTTTATGGCTTTGATAATACGCTTTGATTTCTGCATCAGTCACAACTGTGTCTAATTTTAGTTGAATGTGTTTGTTTTGATAAAAGTGAATCAATAATTGATTTTTGTAATTGTTTACTTTTTCTTCAATGTCATTTAATTCTGCAATATTTTCTTTTAGTGCAAAATGGACAATCGTTTTATCGTTAATCCAGTTTTTGATATAAGAATTGGCGAATTGGGCAGAATCAGAAGTGATTTTATTTTTTTTAAATTCTTTTGCTAGCATGCCTGCAGTTAACTTAAATTCATATACTTCAGCAATCACTCTATCATCAGAATCATTTTTACAGCTAATTACTGTCATTATCAGTGTACATAAGATAATAACGTTACGTTTCATATGTAAATTTATGAATTAAAATGCGTAGTGATTTTATAATCAGCTAGCTTTAGACAATAATTAACAATTTTTGTTGCTGTTACTTGTATTCTTCAGCTTTAAACAAAACTTCTTTATTAATGTTTATTTTAGCGTCAGATCTTAACTTCTGTATCCATTGTTCTTGCAACTCATTTTGATATCCTGCGGTAGCTAGTCCTTTAGCTTCTTCGAATTTTCGGACAGATGGCGCAAGGTGTTTACTGGCTTTAAAGACATAGTATTGTCCGTCAGTTCCTTTAAAAACCTTTGATTTCCCTTCTTTAAACTGTTTGTATTTTCCGTCTTTTTTAGTCTTAAACTCCTGTGCATCAAAATTAAAGATGCCTTTTTTATATTTAGCATTAAGTGAGGAATTGGCATTTAAAGAATCCTTTATTTGTTGTTCGCTTAAAGTCGGGTTTTTCATGAGTTTAAGCGCTTTTTTTGCAGTAGACTTATCATTAAGTTGGTAAAGTGTACCTTGATATCGCTCAGGATATTTAAATTCTGATTTATGGTTTTCATAATAATTTTTCAGTCCAATCGTATCTTCAGAGGCTTTGTTCCAAATTTCTTTTTGCATAATTTCAAATATGAGCACACCTTCTTCATACTCGCGCATTAAGTTTTTAAATGCTGGGTGTTTAGCTTCTAGCTGGCTATCTTCATATTCAAGAATTAGTTTGTTAACCCATGTGTTGTATTTATAGTCTAAGTATGAATCAATACTAATTGGCTTTTCCCTGCGTTGTGTGCTTTCAATATGGGCAGCAAAATCATTTAAATTAAACGACTGATTTGCAAATTTTACTAGAGGCTGCGGTAAGTTGAACTGCGATTTGTTTTGCCATTTACCTTCAAATACATCTGGTGTGATAACAGCTTTAAGTTTTTCAATTTGTGATTTATTATCAGTAAATTGATAGTCTGTTTTTAATGATTCAATGAATGCCAATTGGGTAGATTGAGATCTTATGTCTTTCTCAACTTTTAATTTCAATTCACGTTGCATTTGTTCATAAGATGGAATATCTGTTACACGAATTCTTTTCACAATATGCCATCCATATTGAGTTTTGAAAGGCTTTGAATAGTCTCCATCATTCTCAATAGCAAACGCTTGTGCTTCAAATTCCGGTACCATTCTTTGTTTTGTGCCACCTCCAAATTCTGGTAGTAAGCCCCCTTTCATTTTTGATGATTGATCGTCAGAATATTTTTGAGCTAATTCTTCAAAGTTGTTCCCAGATTCCAGCAATTCATAAATTTCATAAATTTTCTCTTTTGCAGGGTCTTCTTTTATACTTTTAGGATCATTCATAATCATGATATGTTCCACTTGAATTCTACCTTTAGATTTCCGCTTATCAGTTACTTTAATTAAATGATATCCAAACTGGGTTCTGACAGGCATAGAAACTTCACCAACGACAGTTTTGAAAGCAGCATCTTCAAAAGGGTAAACCATCTGAAGCGCACTAAAGTACCCCAAGTCTCCATTGTTTGACTTTACACTTTGATCTTCTGACCCACCTTCTCCCGTTGCTACAGCACTAAAGTCTTCACCATCTTCTACTATTCGCTTTCTTAATGCCATTATTTTGTTATACGCTGCTAAGCTGTCGGCAGGAGCGGCATCAGAAGCTACTCTTATTAAAATGTGTGATGCACGAACTTCATTGACTGTGCGGTCGTAGGCTTCCTTTACCAGAGCTTCATTTTTGTCTTTATCTATTAAATATGGCCGCGATAACTGTGTTCGGTATTGTTTTAATTCATTGACAAGTTTTGGAAGGGTATCATACCCTAATCTTTTTGCTTCGTTAATTTTAAGTTTATAGTCAATGAAATATTTATTGACATATGCTAATAAAGAATCATCATTATAGCTAGCGTTCTCATTGTTTTTGGTATAAATATAGTTGAATTCAGATATATCATATTTATTTCCATCAATGGTCAAAAAGGTATTTTGAGCATTTAATGATCCTGAAAAAATTATGGTTAACGCAATAAGTATTTGTTTCATCTTTAATTTGATTAAGAATTATTTTTTACTGTAGTTGGGTGCCTCTCGTGTAATAGATACATCATGAGGATGGCTTTCATTTACACCAGCTGATGATATTTTAACAAATGGTGCACCTTTCAGGCTTGCGATATCTTTAGCACCGCTATATCCCATTCCTGCTCTAATACCTCCAATGATTTGCACCATAACTTCGTTTAAGTTTCCTTTGTATGGTACACGACCTGAAATACCTTCTGGCACTAATTTTTTTACATCATCTTCCGCATCTTGAAAGTATCGATCTTTTGAGCCTTTTTGCATAGCTTCAACGGAGTCCATGCCTCTATAGGCTTTGAATTTTCGACCTTGATAAATAATAGTTTCACCTGGGGACTCTTTCACGCCCGCAAACATTGAGCCAACCATAATTGTATCAGCTCCTGCGGCTATGGCTTTCACAAAATCTCCAGTATACCGAATACCACCGTCTGCAATAATTGGTACACCTGAACCTTCAATGGCATTTGCAACATCATTTATTGCTGTTAACTGTGGCACACCCACACCAGCAATAATTCTTGTCGTACAAATAGAGCCTGGCCCTATGCCCACTTTAACGGCATCAGCTCCTGCTTCTACTAAAAACTTTGCAGCTTCAGCTGTTGCAATATTTCCAACCACAACATCTAAGTTCGGATATTTTGCTTTTACTTCTTTAAGTTTATCAACTACTCCTAGGGTATGACCGTGTGCAGTGTCTATTACAATGGCATCAACACCTGCTTCTTTCAGAGCATCTACTCTTTCTAGAGTGTCCTTTGTAACGCCCACAGCTGCTGCAACCCTCAATCTGCCAAATTTATCTTTGCATGAAGAAGGATGTTCTTTTACTTTAATAATATCGCGATAGGTTATGAGGCCAAGTAATTTGTTATTAGGACCAACAACCGGTAATTTTTCAATTTTATGCTGTTGTAAAATTTCTTCTGCTTGTTCCAGACTTGTGCCTTCAGTTGTTGTAATAATATTGTCAGAAGACATAACGTCTACCACAGGTTTTTTAACATCTTTTTCAAATCTTAGATCACGATTTGTGATAATACCTACTAAAACTTTTGAAGCGTCAACAATCGGAATTCCACCTATTTTATTTTCAGCCATCAATTTGAGCGCATCTCCAATCAAGGCGGTAATTGGCAATGTAATGGGGTCTAAAATCATCCCACTTTCAGATCGTTTTACTTTTCGAACTTCAAGGGCCTGGTCTTTAATCGGCATGTTTTTATGGATTACACCGATTCCTCCTTGCTGCGCAATTGAAATTGCCAGCTCTGATTCTGTAACAGTATCCATTGCTGCAGATATGATTGGAGCATTTAGTATTATGTTTTTTGTGAAATTTGTATGTAATTTCACATCTCTTGGCAGAACATCTGAAAATCTTGGTACTAATAATACGTCGTCGTATGTTAAGCCTTCTTTTACTTGTGAGAAGTTATTTATAGCCATAACCTGAATTTAGTTTCATGTAAATTCGTGCAAAGATAATAAAAATGAATTTCATTAAAAGCGATTACAAGCGATTAACACTAATTAATGTTAAAAAACAGTTCGAACAAGTCTTTTTTTTCGATATTTGCAGTATGAATGCTCGTATGTTATTGAAGGCTTTATTTGTCTGTTTGTTTCTGTATGGTAGTAATGTAGTAATTGCACAGGAGTCACAGACTACTGATAGTTTAAGATTTGTGCAATTGACAGGGATTGTTGTGAATGACAGTATGGAAAGATTGCCTTTTACAGCAGTTTATGATAAGACGACACGAAGAGGTGTGATTGCTGATTATTATGGTTATTTTGCATTGGTAGTGCATCCAGGTGATACGCTTCAATTTTCATACATAGGCTACAAGAAGAAAACATTCGTCATTCCTATGCCTGATTCAACAAATGAGCTAAGTATTGTTAGTCTTTTAGAAAGTGATACAATTTATACGCAAGCTGTTACCGTATATCCATGGCCTTCTAAAGAGGATTTTGCTGAAGCTTTTATTAGCTTAAAGATAGATAATGATGCAATCAATAGGGCTAAAGAGCGATTGTCGCCCCAGGAAATGGCATTTGTATATGGAGATTTAAGTAGTGATCCAAGTCTGTCGTATGGTACTCAATCTCAACAATACTTAAACCAAATATATTACAGAGGACAACAAGCACCAACTAACCTATTGAATCCACTAGCATGGTCGAACTTTTTGAAAAGTTTGAATAATGGGGATTTAAAGATTATGAGATAAGTAGCTCAAAATCGTCACTCGAGGGCATTTCAGAAAGGTATTGAATCGTTTTATTGTTTTGTCCAATTACTGCATAGATATGTTGAATGCCGTTCGTTAGAACCAGTAGTGGGGCTTGAAGTGTCGCATAATATTTGGCGATTTGAAAAAAAGTATCTTCTGACAATTTTATTTTTGGTGCTTTGCACTCAACGATAATGATGGGCTTTAGCTGATTATTGAAAATGACAATATCGCACCGTTTTCTCAAATTGTTGTAAGTAACTGTAAATTCGGATTGCATTAAATTCTTGGAATATCCCTTCTGGTGAACAAGGAAGTGGATAGTGTGCTGTCTGACCCATTCTTCAGGTGTTAGTTTTACATATTTTTTTTGAAGAATATCCCAAACAGCAGACCTATTAATTTTTAGTTGCGCTACTGGAAAATTAAGTGGTGGAAACATAATACAAATGTAATTTTTTTTATGATTTAAGTGCCTTAAATGTTATCTTTGCTCACATAGATTTTCTGAATGCATTTATCATCTCTGAGCTTAATTAATTTTAAAAATCACACTGAAAAACAGTTTGAATTGTGTCCAGAGATCAATGTTTTTGTAGGTAATAATGGTGTTGGAAAAACAAATGTTTTAGACGCTATTTATTATTTGTCATTATGCAAATCTTTTTTAAATCCCATTGATAAGCAAAATATAAAATTAGACAGTAATTTCTTTATGATTCAAGGACGGTTTATGCGCGAAGATAAGCCATATGATATTTCTTGCAGTCTTCAAATAGGTCATAAAAAGAAAGTTAAACGGAATACAAAGGAATATGAAAAGTTAGCAGATCACATTGGAGAGTTTCCTGTTGTGATAATTTCGCCGTACGACTCTAATTTAGTGTCTGAGGGAAGCGACGTCCGTCGCAAGTTTATTGATAGTATTATTTCACAGCATGATAGGCAGTATTTAGAAGTGCTGATAAAGTATAACAAAGTTTTGCTTCAAAGAAACAGCTTATTGAAGCAGTTTCAAGAATACAGATTGTTTGACAAAGAATCGATAGAGGTTTGGGATGCACAATTGATTAGTTTAGGTAATATTATCCATCAAAAGCGAGGCGACTTCATACTTGATTTTCTACCAAGATTTCAATATTTTTTCCAGTTGATATCAGAAGGGAAAGAAGAGATTGGTGTTGAGTTTAACTCACAATTAAATGACAATAGTTTTGAATCTTTAGTTGAAGGAGCTCACAAAAAAGATTCAAGAGTGGGTTACACAACTGTTGGTATTCATAAAGATGATTTGGTTTTTACAATCCATGGCAGTCAACCAATTAAAAAGTTTGGGTCACAAGGTCAACAGAAATCTTTTTTAATTGCATTAAAGCTTACTCAATTTGATTATATTAAACAGATAACAGGTAAGAAGCCAATACTGCTGTTAGATGATATTTTTGATAAATTAGATCATTTTCGTGTGGAAAGTTTGATGCGAATGGTATCTGCTGGAACTTTTGGGCAGGTATTTGTTACTGATACGGACAGGGAGAGGATTTTAAAAGTTTTTTCGGCCATAGATTGCCAGCGAGAAATATATGAATTAGAATGAAAAAAGAGCGAGAAACAAAAAGCATGAAAGATGCTATTGACGGTTATTTACGAGCCAATGGTTTAGATAGTGTATATAAGGAAAAAATTGTGTTGTCGAAGTGGGAGGAATTGGTTGGAAAGCCAATAGCTATAAGAACAGATTACGTGACCATTAAAGAAAAGACTTTATATATAGAAATGAATTCTTCTGTTATGCGAGAAGAACTATTTAAAAGGAAGAGTAAGCTTATACAATTAATAAATAATGAAGCGGGGTTCGAAATGGTTAACGCTGTTTTTTTGAAGTAATAATATTTTACTATATTCGTTTATAAATATATTCAAATGAAAAAATTACTATTGATACCAATTGCTGGCCTCATGATCGCCAGTTGTTCAAGCTACACAGCTGATCAGGAAGCTGCGGCTAAATTTGTTTGTGATTGCATGGAAAAAGATGAAAACGGTATAGAAGATGCAGGTATTCTATATTACGTGTGTTTTGAAGAGCAAGCTAAGCAACAATTCGATAAGTCAGTATTCTCAGATGATGGGTATGCCAATGCATTAAATGAGATTTGTCCAGAACAAAATTTAGTATCTGAAAGTACTGCCGAGTAATTACTCTTCAACAACTTTTGTATATCTGAAAGATTCAGGAAAATGTTGCAAACTAATGATGATTTCTGAATTTTGGTAGGCAAAATCTGAAATGTCAAAATATAGGGTTTCGTGGACTAATTCTCGACAATCATCCGTGTTTTTGTGATGATATAATTGAACGATTCTCTTTGGAGGTAGTGATTTTGTGATAAAAGCCGATCCTACTAGTTCAAATTCATGATTGGCACAACCACCACTGTAAGTAATATTGAGTTCTAAAATATTTCCTTCCAGGTTTATGGATTTTATGTTGTATGATTCAGTGTCTCTAAATTTAGCAATGTCTTGCGATAAGATTGCTTTTTTAGCGGATGGTGTTGTATTTTCGGTCTCATCCGATTTTTCCGAATTTGCAGCATTTTTAGAATTTCCACAACTTATCAAAAGAAGTGTAGCAAAAATTAGTAGTGTTGTATATTTCATTTTTTTATAGTATTTTAAAACAATTATTGTACCAGAAGTCATTTTTTCTTGATGCGTGTGAATATAGCAAATAATAATAGAATGAATCCAATTCCAATAGGGATGAGCATATCTACTGGAACTGGAATCGGTGGTTTCTCTTTTTTAGGGGCAAGTAAATTAGGAGACGTTTTGGGAATTGTGTCTTTTAATTCTTGAATGATTTTTTCCTTTAAAATTTCATAGTCAAAACGCCAATCCTCAATTCGAGGAAAGTAGGTTCTAAATTTTGGTGTATTATAATTTTTAGCAACATGTTTCGCTTTTATTTGTTTGACATTATCTAAAATTTCCTTGTCTTTGGTGTTATAAATTCGTGCAATACTATAGGCTATATACGCTTGATTTAAACTAACATGTTCTTCCAAAATTCGCCCAATTTCGTTAAACGCTCTCGCAATAATGGGATCGTCTTCATGGATAAACTTCACATAAAACTTAAGCGCCTCGTTTGCTCTTTCTAACGGTTTGATGATTTCATTTGAAAATGACTCAGATCCTTTTTTTATACCGGTAATATTTTGTGGGATACAATGAAATATTAGCGAATCAACTACGTTATTTTGGATGAAATTTTGGTGGGATTTAAAAATGGCAACAAAAAACTTATCCTCCTGATTATGCAAGTTAAAATGCTTTTGAACTATTGTATTACCTTTTTTGAAATCTCTTTCCAGGTAACAGTCCATTAGTAATAATCTGACAGCATATTTACTCAGATGTTTGTTGGCTTCAAGTTTTTCAAGGTAATATTTTGATAATTGGATATTCTGTGTGAGCAGAGAAATTTCCGCAAAATCTATACTGTCATTTATTGTCCAATTTGATTTTTCTTTAGCTTCCAAAAGGTCTAGCTTTTTGGCAAGCACCTCACTTTTTTCACCTCTTTCAAATTTAGTAAATTTAAAGTAAGGGTTATACTCAGTACTGTATTTTCGGGTTTGAAAAGGCTGTGCAGTAGCCACAGTCAGTGCTGCAAAAACTGGCAGTAGTAATATGTGTTTAGTGATACGCTGCAAAAACATAACTGATAATATTTGCCCCCATTTTAAGTGCTTCCAATCTCTTTTCTTCAGAGTCGTTGTGCACTTCTTTATCTTCCCAGCCATCTCCAAGATCAGTTTCATACGTATAATAGCATACTAATCGGCCTTCATAAATGATCCCAAAACCTTGCGCCCTCTTATTATCGTGTTCATGGATTTTCGGCAGTCCTTTTGGGAAATTGAATTTTTGGCTATAGATAGTATGACTAGTGGGTAGTTCAGTGAGTTCGATATTGGGAAATACTTTTTTTAGCTCAGTTCTGATAAATTTATCCATGCCATAGTTATCATCAATGTGCAAGAATCCTCCACCAATCAAATAGTTTCTCAGATTATTAGCGTCACTTACAGAAAAGACGACGTTGCCGTGCCCAGTCATATGTACAAAGGGATAGTTGAATATATCGGCAGAACCGACATCAACGGTTTCAATATTAGTACTTATGTTGGTTTGTATATTGGCGTTGCAAAAGGTAGCTAAGTTTTTTAGTGCAGTTGGGTTAGCGTACCAATCGCCACCACCATTGTATTTTAATAGTGCAATCTGTACAGTTTCTTTACTCTTTTCCTGTGCAAGAGATAGACAAAAAAATGCTAAAAAAATGAGAGTTATATGAAAATATTTACGGTGTGACATGCTACAATTCCTGCTGTTTCTGTTCTTAGTCGTGATTTACCTAGACTAATGGGTTTATACTGTTGATCTTTTGCAAAGTTAATCTCTTCTTGAGTAAAATCACCTTCAGGTCCGATTAGAATACATATTTCTTTTGCATCTGATACTAAATCTTTAAGGTGCTGCTTGTCATGGTCTTCCTCGCAATGTGCAATAAATTTATCCCCTTGTCTTTTTTGCTTCATGAATTCAGAAAACTTTTGGAGGTTGTTTAATTTTGGTAAATAGGGCGATTGCGATTGTTTTGCCGCTGCTAAAATTATCTTCTGCCAGCGGTCAGTATTTATTTTTTTACGTTCTGAGTTGCTGGTTAAAATTGGTGTAACTTCTGTGATTCCAATTTCAGTACATTTCTCTAGAAAAAACTCAAATCTTTCATTCGTTTTAGTTGGTGCAATGGCAATGTGAAGTTGTTTTATAGGTATAGAGAATTTTTCTTTTTGTATGACTTCAAATATCAATTCATTTTTTGAAAGATCTATGATGCGCGCATTGGCAAAAGTACCCATCCCATCCATTAAACTAATTTGGTCATCTATTTTCAGACGCAAAACTTTTACAGCGTGATGCGTTTCCTGTTTAGATAGTGTATTTGATGCAATGTTTTTACAAAAAAAAAGGTGTTTGCTTAATTTCATTGTTGGATTATGTACTTTTGTCAAAAGTATAATAAAAATAGATGTTGCCAAAACCAAAAATCGCTTTTTTATATTCAGAAATTGCAGGCTATTTTCTGGCATGCGCAGAGGTACTCGCAAAGCATGCAGAAGTTCTAGTAATAAGGTGGCCAGTAAATAGTGAAGCACCTTTCAAGTTTAAAGCCATTGACGGTATTACTATTGTGTCAAAGGCTGACTATACTTATGATGCGTTACATAAAATGATCCACGATTTTAAGCCAAGCACTTTAGTTTGCTCAGGTTGGATGGATAAAGACTATTTGAAAATAGTTAAGTCATTTGATAAACGTGTTCCTACTGTTCTGACACTTGATAACCACTGGATGGGTAGTTTAAAACAACGTATTGCATCAGTCTTATCTCCTTTCTATTTGCGTAATAAATTCACACATGCATGGGTACCAGGTTCACCTCAAGTCAAATTTGCTAAGGCATTAGGCTTTAAAAAAATTTCTACGGGGTTTTATTGTGCAGATGTGTCATTACATAAGCAGAATTTTAAAAATGAACTTGTTTCTAAAACCAAACAATTTTTGTATGTTGGTCGGTATGTTAAGCACAAATCGATATTCGAAATGTGGGAAGCTTTTATTGCTTTGGTAGATTCTGGGGAGGCAAAAGATTGGGAGATGGTTTGTGCTGGTGCGGGTGAGGAGTTTCAGAATAAAATTGAGCATCCAAATATTAAGCATGTCGGTTTCCTTCAGCCTGAGGAATTAAAGGTGCTTTTAAAAGCCAATCCAATTTATATATTGCCGAGTAGTTTTGAGCCATGGGGTGTTTCTGTTCAGGAATTTGCCATAGCTGGATGCCCATTAATTGTTAGTGATAAAGTTGGTTCTTCGGAATTGTTTTTAGAAGATAAAAAAAATGGCTTTATGGTTTCGCCAACTGTTGAATCGATAAAAGAAGGCATGCGTGCCATGATTAAGTTAGATGAAAACATCTTTAACGATATGCGATTTCTGTCGCACGAAAAAGGGGTGTCATATACGCCAGAAATGTGGGCGAAAAAATTGTTATCAATAAAAATATGAGTGAACAAACAAACAAAATGACGCATTTATCGACTAAAATGTGCATGACTAGAGACATTGGTGTACATGGTAATTTGTTTGGCGGATCGTTGATTTCTTGGTTAGATGAAGTCGCTGCTACTTGGTCGTGCGATTTGTGCCGAAACCCTAACATGGTGACCGTGAAAATTGATGAAATGGTTTTTGAGAGACCAGTTAAGGTTGGAAACCAAGTGACGATATATGGTAAAGTTAGAGCTGTAGGGAAGTCGTCAATAACTCTTTATATTGAAGCTAAGACAAAAAACTTTTATTCAGGCGAAGAAGAATTGGTGTGTTCAACCATATTTGTTTTCGTAAGAATTGGTGATACCGGAAAAGCAATGCCAATAAATCCAGAAGTGAAAGACCAATTAATGAAAATCATTTGAAGCGGATTTTAATCATACAAACTGCATTTATTGGAGATGTTATTCTAGCAACTGCTTTGGTAGAAAAATTACATGATTATTTTCCAAATTCAGAAATTGATTTTTTAGTTAGAAAAGGAAATCAAGCATTGCTTAAAAACAATCCTCATATAAATCAGGTATTGGTTTGGGAGAAGGGGAAGAAAAAGTTTAAACATTTATTTTCATTAAAGCGCACTATTAAGAAAAATCGATACGACATAGTTGTGACTGCGCACCGATTCGCGTCTTCGGGCTACTTAGCTGCTTTTAGTGGTGCTAAGCATATAGTAGGGTTTAAAAAAAATC
>JAWWDX010000029.1:0-17400 GCA_033719695.1 Putridiphycobacter sp. | reverse complement strand
GGTATTCCTGACCATGAAGATTTAGATTCAGATAATGATGGCATTCCAGATACCATAGAAAACGATATACCAGATACGAACGGTGATGGATTAATTGATGGTTTTGCCGATTCAGATGGAAACGGTTTAGATGATAATAACGCATCTTCTAATCCAACAGATACTGATGGAGACGGCATTCCGGATTATCTAGATTTAGATTCAGATGATGATGGTATTTCAGATATTGTTGAAGGTGGCGGCATTGATACAAATGGAGATGGTGTTATTGATGTATTTGATGATATAGACAATAATGGTTTAGACGATAATGACGCTGTCATTCCACCAGACACAGATGACGACGGCATTGACGACTTCCGAGATATTGATTCAGATAATGACGGCGTATCAGATATGGATGAAAATGATCCTAATGGAGACGGTGCTGGTCCAGATGATACAGATGAAGACGGCATTCCAGATTATATAGATGTGGATGATGATAATGATGGCATCTTAACAGCTGATGAATTAGACGAGGATAATGATGGTAATTTAGATGACTGTGATCAAGATAGTACGCCAGACTATTTGGATCCAGACCCATGTGAACTAATAATACCAGACGTATTTACGCCAAATAATGATGGAAAGAATGACTTCTTTGTGATTAAAGGAATTGAGTTATACCCTGGTTCAGAAATTACAATCTTTAATAGATGGGGAAATATTGTATATCAGAAAACAGGCGGTTACAATAACGATTGGGACGGAACAAATCAATTTGGCATGACCGTAGGCACACGTAACTTGCCGGTTGGCACTTATTTCTATGTTCTCGATCTTGGTAACGGGACAGACGTTCGAAAAGGTTATATCTATCTCAGTAAATAAAATTCAAATAAGGGGCTGCTCTCACAGCAGCTCCCTTTTAAAACACCATGAATATGAAAAATTTAGTATTAATGATAGTAGCGCTGGTGACTTCAAGTCAATTGATGGCTCAGCAAGAAGCAATGTTTACGCATTACTCCTTCAATACACTAGCTGTTAATCCAGGGTATGCTGGCAGTCGTGATGCGTTAACTGTTACAGGTTTACACCGTTCACAGTGGGTAGATTTTGATGGGGCACCACGGACCAATACTGTTACCCTTCATACACCAATTGCTAATGAAAAAATAGGATTAGGTCTAACATTGTTTAACGATAAAATTGGGCCTACAAAATCAAATGCGGTTTTTGTAGATTTTGCTTATAAAATACCTGTTGGCGCTGGAAAACTAGCATTTGGAATTAAAGCAGGAATTAACCAAGTTGGAAATAATATTACGGATTTGACACCAATAGATGAAGGCGATTTAATTCTAGGTGCTAATCAAGTCAGTCAAGTATTACCTAACGTTGGGTTTGGAATGTACTATTCAACGCGTTCTTTTTACGCAGGAATTTCAACCCCTCGATTGCTAGAAAATGATTTTAAAACTAATACGGTGACGCAAGCAACTGAGCAAAGACACTACTATTTTATTGCGGGAACTGTTTTTTCAATTGCCAAAAAACAAAATATAAAGTTACGGCCTACAGCCTTACTTAAGGTAACTCAAGCAGCACCAGTTGAACTCGATTTAACTGCTCTATTTTATTTTAATGATAAATTTTGGGCTGGACCTATGTTCAGAACAGGAGATGCAGTGGGGGTGCTTGCAGGTTTGAATTTGACAGACCAGTTTGCCTTTGGTTATTCGTTCGATTGGTCATATGCTAACAGTACGACGAAGTATAATTATGGTTCGCACGAGTTGATGTTAAGGTATGATTTTATTTACAACAACACGCAAAGAATTCGTTCACCACGTTATTTTTAATTCATATAAAATGAAAAAATTATTTTTTATAACCACAATCTTTTGCTTTACCTTTTCGGTAATGGCACAAGAACAAAATAAATCAACCCTAAAAAAGGCTGAAGATAAATTTGAAGATTATAATTATTCTGAAGCCATTAATAAATATGCTGAAGCCAATGATGGGTCACCAGAAGTGACACGGAAATTAGCGGAAAGCTTTTTTAGAATTGGTAATATTGAGAAAGCTGAGATTCTATATGGTAAACTAGCAAATGCAGATGTACCTGAAGAGAAGGATGTGTATATGTATGCTTATACCTTAATGCAAAATAAAAAATATCCAGAGGCATTAGAAATGATGTCAAAGTATAGTGCTTTAAATCCTGAAGACTCTAGAGCTACTGCCGTGCTTCAGAATGAGAATTATATCGAACAATTACTGATGGACAAAGGGCAGTTTACAATAAAAAATCTCACTATAAATTCGCCTCAAGAAGATTTTTCACCCGTCTTTTACAAGGACAAAGTATTGTTTGCGAGCAGCAGAGAAGGTGTAAAACCAATTCGAAGAAAATGGAATTGGAATAGGCTACCTTTTTTAGACATTTACGAAGCGTCTGTTAATGCTGACGGTGAATTAGCAAATGCAAATCCATTTAGGAAAGAACTCAATAAAAAATTTCACGAAGGTCCAGTTGCATTTAACTCAGCTCAGACCTTAATGGCTTTTACTAGAAATAATTATGAAGACAAAAGCTCTGATAATGTTGTAAAACTCAAAATTTTTATATCCGAATTCGTGGATGGAAAGTGGCAAAATCCAGTGGCTTTTCCTCTGAACAACAAAGAGTATTCAGTGGGCCATCCGGCATATTCTAGTGACGGCAAATGGCTATATTTTGCGTCTGATATGCCTGGAGGATTTGGAGGTGTTGACCTCTATAAAATTCCACTTAACGCCGAAGGCTCATTCGGTGAGCCAATAAACCTAGGGGAAAGCATCAATACAGAAGGTAACGAAATGTTCCCAACCTTTCATGAAAGTGGTATGTTATTCTATTCATCAGATGGTAAAGCAGGCCTTGGCGGATTGGACTTATTTGTAGTTCAAGTAAAAGAAGATGGATCTTTAGGGAAACAAATGAATGTGGGTGCCCCAATTAATTCTAGCAGAGATGATTTCTCATTTTCTCTAAATAAAGATATGACCTACGGCTATTTTGCTTCAAATAGAGAAGAAGGTAAAGGAGATGATGATATATACTTTTTTGAAATGTTAAAACCCTTCAATTTTGGCAAAATTTTGCAAGGTGTTGCCAAAGATAAAAAAGGTAATATTTTAGCTGAAACTAAAGTTAATCTTCTGGATGATAAGGGAAATGTTATTGAATCAATTGTGACAGGTGAAAAAGGCAACTATTCATTTTTAGTGGAGGAAAACAAAAAATATCAATTGGTGGGCAGTAAAGAAAAGTATTTTGAAGGAACCAACACGGCGAGTACTTTTACTGATGAACAAGTCGTTTATGCAGACGTAGCCTTGCAAAAAGATCCTGGACTATCATTGTATGCACTTGTGATTGATAAAAAAACTAAACAGCCATTGGAGAATGTAAAAATGACCATTATTGATAATTTGACGGGAAAAGAAACCGTTTACTACACGCCTGCTTCAGGTGATTATAGAAACGCACTTGCTAATAAACAAATTAATGATAGAGGCAGCTATAATATCACACTCGAAAAACAAGGGTATTTTGGAAAAACGGTCACTTACAATACCTTGTTTGATAAGCCAGGTGTGTATGAAATCCATAAAAGTCTAGACTTGACTTTGGATAAATTAGAAGTTGGTGGCGATATTTCAAAGTTGATTGAAATCAACCCAATCTATTTTGACTTTAACAAAGCTAATATTAGACCAGATGCAGCATTAGAATTAGACAAAATTGTAAAAGTAATGAACGATTATCCTGGAATGGTCATTGAATTAGGTTCACATACCGATTCCAGAGGAAGTGATGCATACAATATTAAATTATCTGACCGAAGAGCAAAATCATCAGCGCAGTACATTAAAGAGCAAATTTCTAATCCTTCTAGAATATACGGTAAAGGTTATGGTGAAACTAAGTTAATTAACCAATGTAGCAATGGCGTTAAATGTACAGATGAAGAGCATCAGGAAAACAGACGAACTGAATTTATCATCATAAAACTGGATGCTGATGCCAAAGTGAATAATAACAGTCCTAATTCATTTTAAGGTTTTTAACATTATTTATAAGGGAACGTCTTGCATAAAACACAAGGCGTTTTTTTGTGCGCTGAAAATTTTTACAAAAAAGTTGTTTCAAAACAAAAAATTTCCTACTTTCGTCAACTACTATTTAATAAAAACTACAATTATGAAGAAAATTTACTTGATTTTAAGTGTTATTTTTCTAGGGTCAATGTCCGCTTTTGCACAAGGACACAACTGTGCAACAGCTGTCAACATTCCAGGACCCGGATTATATAGCGCAGATGGACCTTTAGTTGGCCCAGGCGGTGGGAATATTTCCAGCTGCGGTATTACAGGTGGAACAAATGCCGATTGGTATAAGTTCACGCCAATTTGTGACGGTGTGATGTCCGTGTCAAACAACTTAGTGTCTACACAGCCTCAGATTCGTTTAACAATTCGTTCTGGTTCTTGTGCGTCTTTAGCATGTGTGGCTATTTCACCTACATCAGGAAACAATGGTACAATCAATAACGTAAGTGTTACAGGTGGTACGACTTATTTCTTAGAGTGGGATGATAGTTGGAATGGTGTAAACTCTGGTATTCCGTTTGATTGGACATTAGATTTTACAGTAAACAACGCGCCAACACCATCTGTAAGTGCATTGGTTAACCAAGCGTTTTTAACTTGGATTCCATTCGGACTAGAAACAGGTTGGGATATTCAGTACGGACCATCTGGATTTAACTTAGGGTCTGGAACAACAGTAAATGTTGATTCTTCTGCTGGTAATTCGTACAACGTTACAGGTTTATTACCTGAAACTACGTATGACTACTATATAGCCATAGAAGGAACGGGATGTTACGTTGGGCCAATTACATTTACAACGCAACCACTTTGTTTACCTCCTACAGGAGTGACAGTAAACTCATTAAACAATTCAGCTATTTTAAGCTGGCAGCCTGGTGGTAGCCAAATCTTGCCTATTGGTGCACAACCTTCATGGGATTTACAATATGGCCCTCAAGGAACGCCAATTGGCAATAATAACATGCTGTATAACAGTACGGTAACATCTGCGGCACATAATGCACAGAACTTAACATCTTGTACTGATTATCATATGTATATCAGAGAGATATGTGATGCAACAGCTAATCCTCCTTTAACTTCTGCTTGGGTAGGACCAGTTACAATGAGTACAAACTGCCCATGCCCAGAGCCAAGTAACTTAAGTGCAACTGCAGACCCATCAAATCCATTTAATTATGAATTAAGTTGGACAGCTGGTGGTTCAGAGACATCATGGAATGTACAGTGGGGACCTCAAGGATTCTTGTTCGGAACGGGAACAACCGTTACTGCTGGTACAAACCCATTCTTAATCACTGGTGTAACACCTGATTCTGACTTAGATTACTATGTGCAAGCAGATTGTGGAAATGGAGATGCCTCAATTTGGGTTGGTCCATTTACTTTCACAACAAATGTATTTTGCCCAGTACCAACAGGTTTAGGAGCAAACAACATTACTACTATTGCAGCAAATATTTACTGGAATGTTAGTGGAACAACTACTGATTATACAATTGAGTATGGTGCGCCAGGATTTACATTAGGAACTGGAACTAATTATACATTGACTTCTACTACAGCAACCTTAACTGGTTTAACACCAGATACAGAATATTGCTACTATGTACAGTCTAACTGTGGAGCAAGCGTTGATTCAAGTTCAGGTTGGGCAGGTCCTTTCTGCTTTACAACAATTGCAGCATGTCCAGCGCCAAACAACTTAAGTGTACAAAACTTGTCATTTACTTCAGCAACGTTAAACTGGCAACCAGGAGCGTCTGAAACTATGTGGGATGTTGAGTGGGGATTCCCAGGATTTACACCTGGTAACAGTGAAGAGCAAGGTTCTGGTACGTCAAATACAACTAGCGACTATTATGCAACAGGATTAAACGCGTCTGCACCCTACGAATTTTACGTAAGAGCAGTTTGTGGTGGATTAGATGGTAATTCTAATTGGGCGGGGCCTTTTGAATTCCAAACAGTATTATCAAATGATTTGGCTTGTGGCGCACTTGAATTATTAGTAGACGGTAACGTTAATGTACATACAAATGTAGGTGCAACTGTAAATGGAGAAAATGCGATTCAACCACCATTTACACAAGCATTAAACCAACACACAGCTTCTGATGCTACTTGGTGGGAAGATACTTGGTTCGAAAACAATAATGTTGCTGCGCCAGTATGGTTTAAATTTAAAGCACCAGCATCAGGTAAAGTTGAAGTATCTACTGAGCATCCAATAACAATTGCAGAGCAAACATTTGCTGAAATTGCTGTATATGAAGTAGGAAACTGTAATATCTTGAGTAATTTTAGTTTAATTGCTGCTAATTCATTTTCGAACTTGGCTTCAATTGATCCGACTATTACTGGAAATACGCAAGTTGATCAAACCGCGATTGCTGGTTCCAAAGTATTAATGTGTGATTTAAATCCAGGTCAATATTACTATATATTAGTGGACATTGTCAGCGAAACAGCTAATCCTAGCAAGTATGATCCTGGAACGTTTGGTATTTCTGTTACAGATATTCCAGCGCCTAATTCAGGTGTGGCAACACCATTAACAGTGTGCAGTGATGGCTCTTCAGTTAACTTGTTTGATGCCATTGTTGACAACTCAACAACAACAGGTGTTTGGTATAACCCATCAGCATTGAATCCAAACTTTTCAACGCCAGGTTCATCACCAAATATTAGTTTAGCACCTGGTGACGGCGTGTATACATTTGACTATGTCATTGCGAATGCATGTGGAGCAGATACTGTATCTACGTCGATTACAACTGTTGAAGGACCTAATGCTGGAATGGATGGTTACTATTCTACATGTAATACTGTAGACGTAATCCTTCTTAACCATTTACAAGGTTCTGTTGATTTAGGTGGATCTTGGTCTGATGTAAACGGACAGTTTGATGTGACAAATGGAGTATTTGAAACTTATGGTCAACAATATGGAACATATAGCTTCTACTACATTGTGGCTGGAAACGGTGCATGTCCTGCTGATACTGCCATCATCAACATCAACTTAAACGATAATTGTTTAGGTGTAGATGAGTCTGCAACCTCAGCACTTGAAATGTTCCCTAACCCTGTTAATGATGTATTAACAATTGCAAACCTTTCAATTGAAGGAAATGCAACTGTAAACATCTATGATGCGCAAGGTAAAGTGGTACTTTCTCAAGATGTATCAAATCATGCAGGAAACTACACAATTGACATGTCTAGATTTGAATCTGGAATGTACGTAGTGGAGTTAAACTCTGAACTGTCATCTGAAAAAGTGAGAGTTGTAAAACAATAATTGACTTTTATAAAATAGTGAAAGGGCTACCAATTTGGTAGCCCTTTTTTTTTGCCATTAACTCAATACTACAAACAGTTTAGAAAAATTGTACAGTGCAACATCTGTTTTTTTCTATTTTTAGATAAATGAAATGATATGGCGAATTCTACTTCTGATTCCTTGTTTGAGCTAATTGAAAACCTTTCTAAGTCGGAAAAGCGTTTTTTTACCATGCACGCATCAAGACATATAATAGGTGAAGAAAATAATGCTTTAGTACTCTTTGATTTTATTTCAAAAATGTCAGTGTATGATGAAGAAAAAATATTTAAAGAATTTAAAGGGAAGGCTTTTCTCAATAAGTTTTCAGTAACGAAGTATAGGTTATATCAGCAAATTTTAGAGAGCTTAAATATTTATCATGCAAAATCTTCAGTTAGTGCCGAATTATTAAATAGTTTGCAAAGCGCCAGTATTCTTTTTAGTAAGAGCCTTTATAGTCAGTCTAATAAGATTATTCAAAGCGTAATTAAAAAGGCTGATAAGTATTTCTTGTCACAAATAAAATGGCAGGCACTGCAATTGCAGCGACAACAACATGAAAAGCATTTTTATACAGATTTATCCAAAAATGAGTTTGCTACCCTCAAAAATTTGGAAAGTGAAGTGGTTAATCAAATGGCCATTAGAACTGAGTTATGGCATATCAAGGCTTCGTTATTCAAAGAAATTCATGCCATTGGTACAATTAGGTCAGATGAGCACGTAAAAAGCTTACACAGTGTTATTGCCGAGCTAAGCGAGTTAGACTTTAATCAGTTTGAAACAGAGAACCGTTATTTGTATCACCAAATTCTAGCGGCCTTTTACTTTGCTGTTCATGATCTGGTGGCTTCTTATAAGCATTTAGTTGAAATTAAAACCCTTTATGATAATAATCAAGCCTTGTTTTTAAAGGATAAAGGAAAGTACCTTTCTGTCCTCACAAATTTGGCATATATAAGTATTAAAACATCTGAATTGGAGCTAAGTGAAAAATATTTTATGGAATTAGAACACTTAGAGAAAGACTTTTCTAAAAGCTTGGACCTAAAGGTTCGTTATTTTTCTAGTTATAAATCGTTGAAGCTTTTTAAGTTCATTGAAAATGGCTACAGTTCATATGATGAACAAGAATTAAAAAGCATTACAG
Organism: Putridiphycobacter sp.; assembly: GCA_033719695.1. GTDB lineage: Bacteria > Bacteroidota > Bacteroidia > Flavobacteriales_D > Crocinitomicaceae > Putridiphycobacter. The sequence continues at coordinate 8,770 of JAWWDX010000029.1, read as the reverse complement.
ATGGATTAGAGTTGTATGGTGATATCATTAACCCAGTTCGCAAAGCGTATCTGTACTATCAGCTTGGCACATTCTATTTAGCAAATAATAGTTTGAAATTAGCACTGAGCTATTTGAACATGGTTTTAAACGATAAACAAAATCTAATTAAAGAAGATATTTATTCATTTGCACAAATACTTCAAGTAATCGTTCATTTTGAACTAAAAAATCACAATGTATTACCATACGTCTTAACCAATACCAAACGCTTTTTAAAAGGTAAAAATAGACTTTATAAATTTGAAATGATTTTTTTAAAAATGATTGGTAAAATCAGAAATGAAGCTATTTCACATTTAGAATTGGAAGATATTTTAATTGAGTATTTACCTGAGATTGAAGCCTTAAAACAAGATAAATTCGAAAGTATAGCTTTTGAATATTTTGATTTCGGGGCTTGGTTGGAAAGTAAAATTCAGCGCAAGAGCTATTTAGAAGCAAAAAAAGCATCTGCGTAATGCAAATGCTTTTTTTATAAAATATTGCTTTTATCAGATGTTACGGACAAGTTTTCTTTAAAGTGGTCTCTACATTAATATCAACTTCTGTCCATAATTTACTGATGCCATCTTTTCCTTTATGTAAATCATCACAAACTGTATTTAAAGAGTCGATAGCATAACCCGCTTCAAAATCAGTCATATCTATTGTACAAGCAAAGCTAATTTTTTCTCCTTCAACTGTTACGGCGCCTTCATAATCTTTTGACACACCATTCATAGTAATTTCAACCGTTGCAGCAGTTTCAGAAATAGATTTAACTATGCCAGAAATAACGTCAGTTGAAGCCATGGCACCAAAAAAGTGCGCCTGAATTTTTCCGTCTCTATCTTCATTAGCAGAGTTAACGGTTTCAATCGGAATGGTGAAACTAGCGCCTGTTAGTGTTGTATACATGTCTTCAGCCGGTGATGATATCAGGACATTCACTTTGTCAAACGTTCCGCCAACGCCTGTTTTTTCAGTAAATTTGAATGCTGTCCAATTAACTGAAGTTGAGGCTTCGTCATAATTATAGATGCAGGGTTTAGGTGTTTCAACCTCTGCTTCTTTTTTTGCCTCGCCACTACAGGCAACGAATAACAAACTTCCTATTGTTGCTAATAGAATTTGTTTAGATTTTGTCATAGTTTGGATTTTTTTAATTCAACAATTTACCTTCAAAGTTAAAGAAATAATTCCATTTATATTTTTTATTTAAACACTTCCGGAACACTTTCTTCAAGCTTGCTGAAGTCTTCGAGTTTTTTTTTGGTGACGGCACCATGAATACTGGCGTTTAATTCAAAACCAATCAACAATGCGTACGCATTTAAGTATATCCACATTAATATAATGATAACGGTTCCTACAGAGCCATACAATGCGTTGTAATTGGCGAAATTTTGGATATAATATGAATACAAAAGAAAAATAAGAATTATTAAAATGGTAGCGAGTGTCGCACCAGCTGAAAAGAATTTAAAATTTGAATGATTTGCAGGACCCACGTAATATAAGACAGCAATACCAAAATATATAATGGTACCAATAAAAAGAAAGGCAAAGCCATAGTTCATCCAGTCGTAGTTATTTTCAATAAAACTAAAGGTGGAGGTACCAATCATCAGTAATTTTCGTTGCCACACCATAAAAAGAAAAATAATGATAATTGACACCACAAATCCAACAACTAAAGCAAATGATATCAATTTATTCGATATCCACGAACGTTTTTCGAATTTTATTTTGGAGGAGTTAAATGCTTTTATCATGACTGAAAAACCATTTGAAATAAAATACAGTGCTAAAACAAATCCAACTGATATGATTGAGTTGACCGTGGAGTTTTCAAATTCATCAAGACCCTCTATAAATTTATCAACTAATAGCTCTGGTATAAAACCAGAAAGTATGGGAATGATGTCTTGTTTTAAATTAAAGAATGGCACGTAGGCACAAGATACCACCAATACCAATGCAAAAGGAATGAGTGCCAAATAGAAATGAAAAGCCAATGATGAAGCACGGGTACTTATGAGCCCTTTTTTTATAGACCATCCAAAGAAAAAGAGAATCTCCCATAGAGAAACACCCTCAAAACCAGGAATAATTATTTTTCGACTGAAGTGAATGGTTTTTCTGACAAATACCACACGTATAATTCTATAGAGCCTAATAAAATATTGAAGTATGTTTTGCATTCGATTCAATCAATTAATGATTGTTTGTACGTGTAGAAGCCAGAAAATGTTCAGTGAAAAATTAAATCCTTACGATATAAATTAATCAGTCAACTGCTAGTTCTTGATAGCAAGACCTACAAAGTGGCGTATACTTATCTTTTTCTCCCAACACAACAGTTTCTAATTCTGAACTGATTCTATGTGTAAATCTAGCAGGACCTGAGCAAAAAGTACAAACGGAATTCAGCTTAATAATTTCGTCGGCTATAGCGAGAATCCGTGGCATTTCACCGAATGGTTGAGCCTTATAATCTAAGTCTAGTCCAGAAACAACACAGGTTTTACCTTTTTCAGCAATTAACTGGCATACACGAACTATAGAGGCATCAAAAAACTGAACTTCATCAATAGCAATCACATCTACGCTCAAAATGAAATCGAGAATTTTTTTAGGTTCTGTAATTTCAATAGCCTGAATTCGGTCTTTGTCGTGCGATACAACATGATTGTTTGCGTAGCGTTTGTCAATTTTAGGCTTTACAACCAAGACTTTTTTGTTCGCTCGCTTGTAATCATTGACAACCCTAATTAAGGTTTTCGTTTTTCCTGAAAACATGGGGCCACAAATCACGCGAATTTGAGCGTTTTTTTCTCGTTTTGTAAAATGACTTTCTAATGAGATGCTAACACCTTTTTTGTTGGAAATTTTCAAGGTTTTCAGGTTTTTTTATCAAATATAAACTTAATTTTATACCGCACTATGAATTGTGAATAAGTATTAAAAAATGGGCAAAACAAATTTTCAACCTTTAAAAGAGCTGACTTCTACACTAGCTGAAAAACTTGAACAGTTGAGTAATGGACAGTTAAAACGTACAGAAATTGAAGCGATAACTGATCAAGCAAGAGAAATTTATGAACGATTAGTTATCATTCGGTTTAAATCATATGAAAATAGTGCAAATGAGGAAGTTGAAGCTATCCCTTCTGCAAAACCTGTTCAACCTGCTCCTGAAGCGACAGAGCATGAGGAATTAATGATGTTTGATTTTACAGCTTCAGAAGTAGCTGAACAATCTGAAGAATTAGAAAATGACGTAGTTGAGAATAATTCTACTGAGACGTCCTCGCCGGAGCCTAATATCACAGTTGGTGAAGAAAAACGTAATATTAGTCATGAGACTAGCGATAAGTCTTTGAATGATAATTTTAAGAAAGATGATGGATCGGTAGCCGGAAAGTTTGAAAAAGCACCCATTGCCGACCTTAAAGAACACATTGGCATTAACCGAAAATTCTTATATGTTAACGAATTGTTCAGTAGTGATGGAAATGCTTATAACGCAGCAATTAACGACTTAAATACATGTGCTTCAAAGGCAGAAGCGTTCACTAAAATTGCGGCATTAAAATCCGCACATACTTGGAAGGAAGACAATCCCACTGTAATAGGTTTCATAGAATTAGTGGAAAGAAGGTATTTAGGTTGATTCGGCTATTTTACATATTATGGTTATTCATGCCAACAGTCGGCTTTGGCCAAAAGGATTACGCAGTCAGTGTGCTAAATACATTGTGTAGCGACTTTTTTGCAGGTAGAGGTTATGTAAATGACGGGGTTGATAAAGCGGCGAGCTATATTGTAAATGAGTTAAAGAAAAATGATATTGGACCTTTTCCTGGACATTCCTATGTGCAGAAGTATCATTTTGATGTTAATACGTTTCCACATCAAGTTCAAGTGGTGATGGGGAATGATACACTAACTGCAGGACAGGATTATTTGATTGATCCGAATTCAGGTAAAACAATAGGTGAATTTATCCCTATTGAAATTACACCTCAAAACATTCAGAAAAGTCTCAATACAGTTTTGTCTGGGGTCAATTTAAGATCAATTTTAGTTTTTGACAGTCGGACGATTGCTAATAACGATAGCCTGCAAAATTTCAGACAGCTTGCACATGAAGCGAATCGCATGCTGCCAGTTGTTTGGCTAACGAATCAAAAATTGATGTATGCCGTTGGTCGTCGACAGAATAAACATGCCTATTTAACTATAATGGGTGACGCATACAAAAGCCCTACCAGTATACAATTAACTGTTAATCCTTTATTTGTAAAGCAGTTCGAAAATAAAAATGTAATCGGTTTTATTCCTGGGAAAAAGAAAAAAAAATATATTGTTTTAACAGGTCATTATGATCACCTTGGCATGATGGGCAAGGCTATTTTCCCAGGGGCCAACGATAACGCTAGTGGGGTCGCTATGTTGTTGTCATTGGCTAAACATTTTGTAAAAACAAAGCCTAAGTATGGCCTGGTTTTTATTTTCTTTAGTGGCGAAGAAGCCGGCCTTGAAGGATCAAAGTACTTTGTGAAACATCCATTTTTTAACTTACAGCAAGTGCGATTTTTGTTAAATATCGATATTATGGGGAGCGCAAGTAAGGGTATAACAGCTGTTAATGGAACTGTTCACAAAAAGCATTTCAAATTACTAAAGAAAATAAACGAAAAAGGGCGTTATTTGCCAACCATAAAGCCGCGAGGGCTTACTCAAAATTCTGACCATTATTTTTTCAGTCAGTTAGGGGTGCCATCATTCTTCGTTTATGCTATGGGAGACTGTAAAAACTATCACGACATTAATGACAAGGCGGAAAATACAAGTTTGGATAATTTTGATGCAACTTTAAACTTATTCATAGACTTTATCAATAAACTCTAGAAGTTGACTGATTAGTAAAGGGTTGATACAGCAAACTATCTTACCTTTGTAAATAAACGCTATCTTAAAATAATCCTTTATTTTTGCAAAAATGAATTGTATGAAATTTCTCTATATTGTTTTGTTCTCTGTCGGTTTCATAGCGTGCAAACCTACCAATACCAATGAGGCGGTTAACACTGATTCAGATTCAACAGCTATGGAGGTTGATAGCTTGCAATTTCTTTCCGAGCAAATTCAAAAAAATGCATCTGATGCAACAGCATGGGCAGACAGGGCACAGTACTTTTTTAGAATAGGAAATGTGAAAGATGCTAAACATGATTTTGAGGAGGCGATACTCAGAGATTCAACAAATGCTGCGTATAGAAGTCGATATGCGGATGTATTGATTGCCTTTTTAGACTTGTCAGGTGCTAAGTATAATTATGAATATGCCTTAAAATACGACTCTTTAAATGCTAGAGCTTATGTTGGTTTAGGACATATTTATGCCCTCATTGATAACCCAGGTATGGCAACTGTTTACCTTAATAAAGCTTATGGTATTAACAGAAACTTGCCAGAAGCGTATTTTTTGGAGGGTCTTATTTATAGAGCAGATTTCGATAAAACAAAACGAGAGGAAAGTTGGAAACGCTCAAAAAGTTCGTTTCAAACAGCTACAGAGCTCGATCCCGACTATTATGAAGCCTTTTTAATGTTGGGCGACATGAATTCTGCAGAAGATAATGACCTTGCGATAGACTATTATGCCTCTGCCATTGATATTGCCCCTAAAAGTAGTCAGGCTTGGTACGCCAAAGGGGGGTACTATCAAAACCACGAAAAGTATGAACAAGCAAAATATTGCTACCGTAAAATCTTATCATTTGACAGCACCTATTTTGATGCTGTATACAACCAAGGCTATATTCAATTAACAATCGACAAAGATTTTGATAGTGCCATTTACTTTTTTGAGAAGTCTATAGTTATCGATTCATTGTCTGCCAGAGCTTACAATAATTTAGGTTTAGCACAAGAGTATAAAGGCGACAATGCACAAGCTATTGCAAGCTATAAAAAAGCTTTGGAAATAGATCCTAAATTTGAATTGGCTGAAAAGAACTTGAGAATTGTTACAAACAAGTAATGGCCATTAAACATGTCCTTAAAAACCCAGCTGTTCAGCAGTATGCGCTAGAGTTATTGTTTCCAATAATAGGTTATCTGTTTTTTGGTTGGTCATTTTTAGTAATTGTCCTTTTCTATTTGGTTGATCAGCTTGGCAATCAAATTAATTTTTTTGCGAGATTAAAATTTGTGCAAAAACTATTTCTTCCGAGAAAAAACTGGCTCTTTCCAGTCATGATAGTCAACTTTGTCATTTTATTTTGCATTGAATTATTGTGGCTAAATTATTTGTTTAAAGAAGAGTTATATAACTGCCAAGCGTATTTTTACCGCAGTGAATTAGTTGATTTTTTTTATAATGAATTTTGGTTGTTTCTACCGTTACTAGTTTTAGCAAATTACTTCAAAGATAAAATGACGTTCTACAAAACAGATTTACCCTATCAGATTTCACCTCATAATATGTCCATTTTTAATGTCATAAGCATCATTGGTACTTTTGCTTTGATTGCTTTTGTGTATGCTGTTTGGATTAATTTGAAGCCATCAGTGCTGTTTATAATAATTGTTGTTGCCATTTTGAAATTAGGATTTGAGGTAATGATTCTTCCAGCACTTAAAAACCGAATTTTTAGAAAAATTTAAACCATTCGCTACAATTAAACTGCAATTTTACCTGTATTTTGGTAAACAATAAAAAATTAGGCATATCAATTAGATGGAACACGTTGTATTAGTGAATGAGCATGATGAGCCAATGGGGCTCATGGAAAAAATGGAAGCGCATCAAAAAGGCCTGCTGCATAGAGCGTTTTCTGTTTTTGTTTTCAATACGAAAGGCGAACTATTGTTGCAGAAACGTGCCGCTTCTAAGTATCATTCACCTAATTTATGGACGAATACCTGTTGCAGTCATCCACGAGAAAAAGAAACAACGCTAGAAGCCGCAAATAGAAGGTTAATGGAAGAAATGGGCATGACTTGCCACCTTAAACACGCCTTTCATTTTATATATCAAGTATCCCTCGACCAAGGAATGATTGAGCACGAACTCGATCATGTTTTTATCGGAACAACAGACAATTTACCAGTTATAAACCCATCAGAAGTTGGAGCATATGATTATTTTCCAATTTCTGATCTTTCAAAGCAAGTAATTGATCAGCCTGAAAAATTCACAGAATGGTTTAAAATATGCTTTGACGAAGTACTTAAACATTATAAACCATGACAATTTTAATAGCAGGCGGAACAGGTCTTATTGGTAGTCGCCTTACAGAAATGCTTATAGCAAATGGACACACAGTTCACATATTGAGCCGACAAACAATTAGAAATAAAGAGAAAGTTAAGTTTTTTAAGTGGAATATTGGGGCCGATATTGAGGAAGGTGCTTTTTTTAAAGCAGGTTCAGAAAAGCCTATAGATGGTATTATTAATTTAACAGGAGCTGGTATAGCTGACAAGCGTTGGACAGCAAAAAGAAAAGAAGAAATTATTGCCAGTCGTGTGGAACCTGCTGCTTTTATAGAATCGACCTTAAATCGTCTTCAAATTAAAGTGCCTGTTTATGTGTCAGCTTCAGGCGTGAATTATTACAATAACGCTGATGAAAAAAAATATGTAGAATCTGACCCAGTGGGAACTGAATTTGTTCAACATGTTTGTGAGTTATGGGAAGCACAAGCAAATCAGTTAAAAAGTGTTGCGAATAGGGTAGTGTGCATGCGTACAGGCGTAGTTTTGGCTAAAAAAGGTAGTTTTCTACAAAAATTCACTGCAACTACCCACTTGTTTGTAGCTGGTGTATTTGGCTCAGGAAAGCAATATTTATCGTGGATACACATTGATGATTTATGTGCTTTTTACATGCATGCGTTAAATAATTCAGAAATGAATGGTGCTTATAATGCTGCTATATGTGATGAGGAAACCCATGTCACATTTTTGAAAAAATATAAACAAAGTAGTGGAAAACGGTTTGTAATTATTCCTGCCCCTGTATTTATTGCCAAATTAGTGTTCGGAGAAATGGCAACTTTACTAACTGATGGCGTGGCAGTTTCAAATCAAAAAATGCTCAATTCAGGATTTCAGCCAACGTATAATTCCGTAGAAAAAGCAGTCATTGATTTGGTTTAATGCTTTAAGATATACACCTCCGCATTTTCATAAACATCTATCCTTTCAGACTTGGAATAAAACGCTTTCAAAGCGTTTTTAAGACTGTCGTTTGAAACGAGTACCTTGTCATTCTCATTCAATTCGGCTAAGTCAGTTTTTATTGAAAGCGCTTGTTGTACTTCAGCTAGTTTGTATTTATAAAAGAGTAGAGAGCCTTTCCAGTTATGGTGAAAAACACGTAATCCGTCTAAATTCTGATGTGTTTTTATGGCATTGAATAAATATAATTCTTTACTTTCTATTAATCTGTCGCCCGGCGCTATTGAATTACCTTGCGATTTACTGAAAATTATGGTGAAGGGATAAGTAAAAAAGCAGATGATTAAAATGATTTTTATTGTTTTCGACAAGTATGTTTCTTTCCATTTCAAGCTGTTAAGCAATTCGTGCAAAGGCGTGGCCGCAATGATGGCCAGTAATGGAAATAAAGGCATGGTATACCAATGCAGTTTAGTGATAGAAAATGATATAATAAAAAGGTATCCTATTACCAAAATGGTGGCACTTCCCACAAGGGTTTTTAATGGCCCTT
>JAWWDX010000028.1:0-17529 GCA_033719695.1 Putridiphycobacter sp. | reverse complement strand
TGACTTTATTGTCGGGGTTTTTTGTTATTGATAATGATTGTGACGGGGCTTCCACCCTAAACTATCACTAGAAAGTCAGACAGTACGGTCTGGCTTTTGTTGTTTATTATCTGACTTTAATTGAATCGATTATCACATTTTTACTTGCTTTTTCTATACCCTTCCTCAGTTAGAAGCTTGTGGTTTTCCAAAATAACAATGGTTTAAAAAATCGTATATTTAAAAAATATCTTAATTTAAAAAGTATGATTTCAAATAAATTTAAATGGATTATAGGCCTTGTTTTTGTTTTCTTTTTAATTGTATCAACAAACCTTATTGACAGAGACAACTTCAGACGCATCAACGATACAGTTAAAACAATTTATGAAGACCGTTTAGTAGCGAAAGATATCGTTTTTGAAATATCGCTTTTGATTCAGAATAAAAAACTTGTTCTGGTCACAGAAGACACATTATTTTTTACCTCATCCACTACAAACAATACGATCAAAATAGATAGTTATCTAGATCAGTTTGGTCAAACTAAATTGACGCCAAAAGAAACAGAGGTTTTTAAAACCCTAGAAAATTTGATCGAAAGTATGAGTTTGATCGAAAATAAAATGATTGCGATTAACAGCTTTAAGGCATCAACAAATGAATTAATAGAATTATTAAGAACAATTACATTAATTGAAAATAATTTGTACGAACTGTCAAAAATTCAAATGGAAGAAGGTAAACGACAGAAATCAATTGCCTCACATTCCATTGGTATTATTGAATTTTATACCCAATTTGAAATAGTAGCCCTATTTGTCTTGGGGTTTATCATACAAATTCTCATTCTTTACAAGCCAAAGGGCATTAAAAAAAATGAAGACTAAATCCTCTATTTTAACAGCCACAAAAAATGAGCATATATTAGTTTACTGTATTACAAATTTGGAAGCTATTACGCTGGTTGTTTACCCTTCTGGATACTTTCAAGCCAACTTAGCGCAGCAGATTGCTCAGCAAATATTTTTATTGGAAAAAGTGGCTTGTAAAAAACCATAAAAAATTTAGCTACTAATCGATTAGGTAAATTTCTGATTAGAACTGCCGAAGCCTTTATTTTCTTTTCTATTACAATACTAGCTTCTTTGGCAAGGAAATTTTGTCCTTCGTTGGAGATATTGATATATGCCCCTATGCTATCAACTACAGTATAGATATCACCGCCATTCGACAAATCAATCAATGTCTGCTCTAATTCTTTTATATGATTTAATTCTATTTCAATATCCGTCCGGTAGGCAATTAAAAAAACATTAGAAGACAGTATTGAAACCTCAGCACAATATATTTCCACTTTCTTAACCATCTTAATACCAAATCTCCTATCTCTTAAAGTACAAATTTTAATGCAATTTTCAGTTAAATTCCTATAAAAAAATTATAGGTCTATCAATTGAACCTTTGGATATAACTGAACAATCACAAATACTTATGACATATAATCTTCAAATTATTCCTTCCACTTTGCAAGATAACATTATCTTAGTATTGTTTTATTCAATAAGTATTTGTTGTATCATGGCTACATGAGTGGCAATATCACTACATTTATAATCATGATATCCCTTGTTAAAACCAGTCCAAAAAGCATAGATTTTGAGACATTTGTAAAAGCATTAGATGCAGACTTGGCCATTAGAGATGGTGACGACCATGCCTTTTATCACCAATTCAATCAGATTAACAATTTAAAATACATCATAGTTTTATATCATGCAGACCTAGCAGTTGCATGTGGTGCCATAAAAGAATATGACAAAAGCACCATGGAAATAAAGCGAATGTATACACTCCCAGCACATAGAGGTAAAGGATACGCTTCTCAGATTATTTCAGCATTAGAAGATTGGACTTTAAAATTGGGCTACTCAAGATGTATTTTAGAAACGGGTATCAATCAGCCTGAAGCTATTGCCCTGTATAAAAAAAATGAATTTCAAATTATAAACAATTACGGGCAGTATGAAGGCCTAGAAACTAGCTTTTGTTTTGAGAAAGTTCTAAAATAATCCTACCTTTAATGCTATAACTAAAATGTATGTGGACATGTTCGAAATGTAATCGCCGCTTTAAATCAACCAACCAGTCGCACATGTGCTCTACTGCCGATATGGGCGAAATGTTTATTGGAAAGCCTGATGAACAAGTCATCATTTTTGAAATCATCTTGGAATTTACAAACGGACTTGAACCAAATTCAATAGGCCCAGCAAAAAATGCCATAGTATTTACGTCCGAAAAAGCTTGGTTAATTGTTAGACCTATGAAGACAGTTTTAGACATTAAATTTTACCATCCTGAAATTATTGATTCAGAAAGATTTCATAGCATTAAACCATGGGGTAATAAATTCGCACACCATATCAGGCTCACAAGCGAAAAGGAAATCGACAATGAATTTTTTGAGCTTTTGACATTAGCGCACCAACACTCCTTAAAATCTTGAATATAAATCTATTGATTTTAAATATAGCCAAGTCTACCATTACATTGAAGGGGATAATGGTTTTGATTCTAGTTTTGATTAATATTTCAATTTTAGCTCAAAACATTGAAAAAGAAATTCAATTTTCCAAGCAGCAAATACTGCCTTTTTACTGGTTTAAAAAAAAAGAACACACTGCTTACTTTCAAGGAAATAAAAAAAAAGAGAACTATTTTGAAGGCTGGTATTTTAAAATGGTCAGTAAAAATGGTGCTGCCATTTTGAGCGTCATTCCTGGTATTTCTCTTCCAAAAGAAGGAGAAAAACCACATGCATTTATTCAAATCATTAATGGTTTGACAGCCGAGACCTATTATTATACTTTTTCGATAGAAGAATTTTACTTTTCAAAAAAGGCCTTTGCTGTACGTATTGGTGACAATTATTTTAGTGAAAAGCAATTAATTCTAAATATCGAAAAAGGAGACTCGTCTGTAAATGGTAGCGTTATCATGACCAATCAAATACCTTATGCCTATAAAAAGAGGAAACCTGCTATCATGGGTTGGTACAGATTTGTACCATTTATGGAATGTTATCATGGTGTTGTCAGCTTAAATCACCAACTAAGCGGTCGCATTATACTTTATAATAAAGTGCATGATTTTTCTGAAGGAAAAGGCTATATTGAAAAGGATTGGGGAACCAGCATGCCGAAAGCATGGATTTGGCTCCAAAGTAACACGTTTACAAACATCAATTCATCACTGATGCTATCAGTAGCAGATATTCCCTGGTTGGGTAAATCTTTTACTGGATTTTTGGGCTTTTTTTATACCAATAACCGTGTGTACAGATTCGCTACATATGCGAATTCAGAACTAAATATTTTACCCTCTACAGACAACACATTAACCATTGAAATTCAAAATACAAAAGAAAGATTTGTATTAGAAATTAAAAATGGTAATGCAGGTATTTTAAAAGCGCCAGTTGCAGGATCAATGGACAGAAGGATTGCTGAAAGTGTAGATGCAAAACTAAAAATTACAATGTTTAATGAGGATAATGAAATTATTTTGATTGACAGTAGTGAAATTGCCGGTTTGGAAGCCGTTGGAGACATTAGAAGCTTAATAACCAAAATAAAGTGAACTTGATCAATCAACCAGTAGTCGGTACCCTACTCCTCTTACATTTACAATTTTTACTGATTCATCAGCCTCAAGTTTTTTACGGAGTTTTGAGATAAACACATCCAAAGTCCTACCAATATAATCACCTTCGTCTCCCCAAACACTGCTTAGAATAATTTCGCGTTCAACGGTTTCATTGACCGACTTTAAAAGCAATATGAGAAGATCTGCTTCTTTACTAGTGAGTTCCGTTTTGTTATTTTTGAGCAACAACTCCATTTTACGTTGGTCGAATAGAAATTTACCAAGTGGTGTGATATGATCTGCCGTAGATTCATCTCTACGCTTTTTTCGGATATAAATGAGTCCTGTAGCAATAAGTATAGCTATAGAAAAAGGCCAAACCAGAGATTTAAAGTCTGTAGTATTGGCAGACGCAATGTTTTCTGCATACGACAATGCTGCAGGCTTTTGAACAATGGTAACATACAAATTATAGCAATTTAATGGTTGAACCCTTTGTCGGCAGGCTAATTCATTTAAACTATCTGATCGTCCTACTTCATAACCGTGCACAACAATTCCTGAGTCGCACGTTGATACCTCAACTCTGTACTTTTCAGCAATACCACTTTCTAAAATAATAGGATGAATGACAGTTGCCAAATCTTCAGGTGTCAGCACAAATTCATTTTCAAAACTAATTTTATACCGGTTTTCCTCTTTTTTAATTGGTAAAACACGTGATGAATAATCTCCAACTGACTGTAAGACCTCATGACCAATTTTACGCATGGTTATCAATATATGCGCTTCGGATGTGTCGGCCTGCGCCAATATGGGTAAGCCAATTAAACAGAATAAAATACCAACATAAATCTTTTTTGTGAGTAGTAACTGCATAACACAAAAGTACGTCAATATATTATGCCTGAAACTATTTTTCATTCAATTTACATAAATTTACACTTATTCACACAGGTTGTTTGGTTCTTAAAATACCTTTGAATAAAACCATAAATTATGAAAAAGTTATTTTTAATTCTCAGCCTAGTAGTTACGATAGCAGTTCTTGCTTTTGCAAATACCCGTAGAAAGCCAGATGTTGACAAAATCATGCTAGATTGCAATGCAATTACTAGTTTGCAAGATCCTTACAAAGTAGTATATAGTTTAAGAAACATAACAAAAACAAAATATAAGTTTAGCATTCATATGATTCTGTTAGATAGTAATGCTTACTTTGGTTCGCCTCAGTCAAGCGATAGGATTAGCGGTGCGTTTAGTCTTGATTTTGGAGATACCACTAATATTTCTCTTATAGGTGAACTAGTTGAATTTCCAGTTGCACAATTAAAAAGTAACAAGTTTGGGCCAAGAATGATCCACGAAGTACATGAAAACACAACTTACACACAAGCCTTTGAACTTAAAACGCAAACCAATTTTAATACAATTGGAAGGGTTAGATTTGTGATAGAACCAAAATGCACCCTTGAAGAGCTACATTTTGGTTTGAAAATGGAAAGTGGAAAATTAACTGTAATTGAAGATATTGAGTGTTGATCAGACAGAATTAGTGTCTCTATAACCAACTTTAAAGGTGCAGTATTACGCTGATCACAAGCACAGCAATCTGTAAAAACTACAAAAGGTTTTGGTTACTTATTTAATATGTTGATTATTTGTGTTAACGCTATTTTAGCTTCATCCATTACAGGTAGAAAAGGCCATATATGTGGCATATTAATACCTTCTATCACTTCAATATTCACATTAGCATGCCTCATTTTTGCTTCTGCTAATTTTGCGTCAGGATACATAATATCATGATGAGCAAGGAATAAAATTGTACGTGGAAAACCTTCAAAATTTCCGTACAAAGGAGACATTATTGTTGCTTTCAAGTCTGTGTTTCCAGCACACATTTTTTTGGCACTTAACACACCATACTTTGATAGCATTGGATCGATTTTTTCAACTTTATCTATTTCAGAATTAGTCATGCTGGCATCCATAACTGGTGTTACAAGAATGATTTGTTTTGGTAACTTAAATTCTTTCTGAATTAATCGCTGAATTAAGCTCGTAATTAATGTACCGCCAACTGAATCTCCAATCATTGAAATATTAGTGGATTGGAATTGTTTTGTGGCAGTAGTATAAATTAAATCTATATTTTCTGATATTTCTACTATATCCTTTTCTGGCGCTTTGGGGTAGTCGACCATCCATATTACAAAGCTTGAATGAGTGGCAATTTTCTTTAGCACATCCCAATGATGTTGAGTTGGACCTGATACAAAAGCGCCTCCATGAATAAAAATTAACAACTTATCTGAATTTTCAGTATATTTTACTTCGGTAATGACAGATTCAGATACATTAAATTGTTCTGTGTGAATTCGTTTAAAAAATCTACCTTTTGGGTAATGAACATCTTCTTTTCTAATTTTTTTATAATCTATAGGATCTTGACTGAAACTTTTTTTAATGCCTTTTAGCTTAAGAACAAATAAGATTATATAGTACGTTACACTTAGTTTCATTTTTATTTCTTAGTATCAATGTTCACTCTAACACAAATTGAATTTGTAGTACACCCTCTTTTACTTTATTTTACATAGTTGATAAAGTACAGACCTAGGCTGCAGTATAATATTTGTTCGACCAAAGTTGTAATTCCTCATCACAACCACACCTATTTGTGAATCTGGACTAAAAACCATGTATGCGTTGTAACCATTTACGCCACCATCATGCTCAATAAGCTTTAAACCACTGTCATTATTCCGAATGTAAAAGCCCAAACCATAACCGTATGCATTATTTTCTGGGGTTTGTATGGTATGCATAATATCTAACAACTCTTTACTCAGCAAGTCTGAGCTACCACAATGCGCCATTAGAAAACGGGCAAGGTCGTTAGGTGTTGAGTAAATGCCACCATTTGGGACTTTATACCCTCTACCTTTATGCTCTAGTATAGCTTGTTCAGAATCTACTACTCCTGTAAAAGGGTGCCATTGATAACCTGCAGCCACATGTGCCTCATTTCTTTGGGGTATGACAAAAAAACTATTAGTCATTTTAAGAGGTTTAAAAATCATTTCATCTACCAGTTTTGTATAGGGTTTCCCTGCTGCTCGTGCTAACGTCAATCCGAGTATACCATAACCAATGTTTGAATAAGTATATTTTTGACCCGGTAAACTATTTAAGTTCGTATATGAAATTGCATTTATCAATTTGTGTTCCCATTCTTCAATCGGTCCTGACGCTGCATCTTCAAGATCTGGTTCTCGTGACAGACCGGAGGTATGGCTTGCGAGGTGACGAAAAGTTATTTGGTTAACTGCTGCAGTTTGTCCACCTTTGAGATTAGAAATTTCAGGTAGAAACTCTTTAATTGGATCGTCTAAGCTAATGATTCCCTCTTGAACCAACAGCATCATTAAAAAGGCTGTAACAGACTTAGAAATGGAAGCTGTTCTATAAATGGTATTAGTATCAGCAAGTGTCCCCCTCTCTTTATTTGCTGATCCAAAAGCTGTTGCCCAAATAATTTCATTTTCTTTAAAAATACTTGCAGAAACACTACCAAGTTTATCTTCCACTACATCTTCTTTCAATCGCTTTTCAAAATTGGTTAGAATCTGCAGTTCGTCAATTAATGCTTCTTCACTTTCAATTGGAGTAGTGTTTTTTTCAGAACAAGCGTGAAAAAAAATACTGAGGAAAGTAAGTACAATGATTATTGGTTTAGTCATGTAATTTCTATTCGTTTTATAGTGTCAGTTTCATTATAAAGTTAATGTACTCAATTTATGTATATAATGTAGGACAAATTATTAACTAAATGACAGCTATAAATGCCATCCATTATCAACAAATATATATTTATTATATTTGGTTAAATCCAATTTGTGATTAAATGAAAAACTTTGTTAACATCAGTCTTATAATAATAAGCCTAGTTATTTTTGGCTTGCGGATTGCCAAGAGCATAGAATTTAAACAAAATGTGAGTGGTTATTTAAAACGGGCGGGAGATGCCAATACGATAGATTTGGCGCATGAAGAATTATCAAAGGCCTTGTTGTATTTGGAGGCCAACAACCTCACAAAAGGACATACTTCGATATTGTACAAAACACCCGACGAGGACATTGACTTCTGGTATAGAAACTTAAAAGCAAGTCAGTCAGAACTAGAGAACCTAGAGTCAGAAAGTGCCTTGGAGCGTACAAATGTTTTGATAAAATTGCGGGAAACTCTACTCGATACAGGTGAAAAGACAAAAGTAACCGTTCCTAAAGGTTTGGCCGTTTATCCCAATAACTTTACTTGGGCTTTGTTAATGTGGTTAGCAATAATTGTAGGAACACTAGGCTTTATGAGAATTGCCATATATATCGACAAGCAATCAAAATCAAAGAAAAAAAGCATAAAGAGTAGTTAATTATACCTTTTATTGATGCATAAAAAGTACTAGAATCGCTTATTGTTAAAAACTAACAGTGAAGCGTGAATAAGATAATTTTGAACGCAGAATCTTTGTTTGTATCTTTGAATTGAAACTAAAGATAAAGCCTTATGAATGAATCAGAAATTCACGCAGCCATAGCCCAGCTAAAAACAAAATTAACTGGAAATTTATTTGAAGATGGTGAAACACAACAAGCCATTTACGAGTTAAAAAAACAATTACAACCAGAAATTGAATTACAACCAGAACTAGATAATTACGACGACGAAGACGGTTGTTTATATTGCGGCAGTTAAACGTTAATTCGTATTCAGAGATTGAAAGCATTTTGAAGCATCAAAATGCTTTTTTTATGGTACCTTAATTTTTGTATGAATTTTTTTAGACTGCAATCACCTATGCGGAAATGATAGAGCTATATTTACCCCATCAGCAACATCTATAACTATCTTTCCATCTAATTGTTCAGCTAATCCTTCAATTAAATCAAGTCCCATTCCATTTTTCACTTCATTTAGATTAAAACCTCTACCATTATCCTGAATCACCAATTGAACGTTCTCATCAATCTTTTTAAGTGATACGAACAACTTAGGAAAAAGATTTTTTTGATCGAAAGCATATTTGAAGCAATTGGTTAAAACCTCGTTGACAATTAAGCCACAAGGAATAGCTTTTGAAACATCTAGCTGTACTTTATCAAGTTTGATATCAACACATATAGCTTTGTCCTGATCATAAGAAACGTGCAAATTTTGTGTTAACTTTGTAATATAATCTCTCAAATCGATCTGGTCTATTTCTTCAGTGGAATGCAATTGCTCTTGCACAGCAGCAATTGAATATACCTTATCTTTAATTTCACTGAATAGTTGATAATGGAATTGATCGGAAGATTTTGACCTTTGAATATTAAGTAAACTTAAGATAATGGCCATATTGTTTTTTACCCTATGGTTTATTTCAGCTAATAACACTTCCTTTTGAACGATAATTTTCTCAAGACTCTCCCTATACTTCTTCTTTTCTTTCGTTTCAATAGCCAACGACAATAATTGAGCAACTGATTGGGTAAAACTTTGTTCCGCTATTGACCAATCATGTCTGAAATTCACATGTTCAAAGCATACAACACCAATCATTTTTCCTTCCGACCGTAGCGGCACATCTATCATTGACACAATATTATTTGGAATCAAATAACTTTCCAATAATTCTGTATTATAAGCTTCTAATTGCGCTTCATTTGATACCACAAATTCATTTCTCTCCAAAAAACTGAAGTAATTTGGTAAATAATCTCTTTTAAGTGATGCCTCAACAGTAAATATATCAGTTTGAAAATCATAGGCATACAATGACTGCAACTCACGATTATCATTCGTGAAAACCCATGCATTGCAACGGGTACATTTCAGCGTTTCGGTAGACTTCTTAAGAATTTCCTTAGTAAACGCGGCAATTTCACCATTGTGTAAATTAATACTTTTCGATAATGCTTCTATAGTTTGGAGGTACTTCAAAACGTAAACTTTCTATAGCAAAATACAAATAAAAAATAGTATGTCTGACTTTGTATTAAAAAATATTTACAATGTCAGCGTACCCTGTATGGTTGCATCTATTATATTTATGCTCACTCAGCAAATATGAACTATCACAATCGCAAATTTAAACCCGTATCAAATTCTGCCAACGGACTTGTTTCATCTGAAATGGTTTTTCACTATACCCAGCACGAGGAAGTGCTATCGTGTGAGTATGCAGGTCAGGATATCAAACATGGGCAGATTTTGGGTATAGTTTACCCTGATGGCAGTATTGAATTTGCTTATCAGCAAATTGACTTCTTTGGACAAATACTGACTGGAAAGTGCGAAACGACACCAGAAATTCTACCAAATGGTAAACTGAGGCTTCATGAAAAATGGCAGTGGACCTCTGGAGACAAAAGTACAGGTGAATCAATTCTAGAGGAAATTTGATGAAATCAACAAAAGTTAAATTAAGCGATTCATTACCATTAACATGCTCAAGAAAGGGCACCTGCTGTTTTGGCAATAGAGTGATGTTGAACCCATGGGAACTTAAACAATTAGCATCAGCTAACAACATAAGTCTAGGTGAATTCAGAGACCGACACACCAAATTTGGTGGTATTCAATTGAAATTTAATGGCAAAATTGGATGGGCTGATAAACCAGCTTGTAGCCAATATATTGAAGATTTCGGATGCAGTGTGCATGAAGGTCGTCCCCTTGCCTGCAGACTATTCCCGTTAGGGCGACAATTGCAGAGTGGGAAAGCTAACTACATTTACCAAGGCAATCAATTTCCTTGTATTGAAGGTGGCTGTTCTGAAGTAATTGACCTACCAAAATTAACGGTTAAAGAATACTTAAATGGTCAAGCGACTGACCAGTTTGAACAAGCACAAGATGCATATTTAGAAATGATGCAAAACATTGCCGACATTGCTTTTGAGTTATTACTTGAAACTGGTTTGGCCGAGTCTGGTGATAAAAAAACTATTTCAAAATGGCGAAAAATGGCCACTGAATCACCAACCAAAATTGTTGAGCGAATTGGTGAAGAATGGATGGAAGCTCTAATTCTTCCAAATATTGAAAACAGCATCAGTGACTCCTTGACTTTTGTTCAAAAACACAATGACTTACTTTCAATGAAGATACAAAAGGATATGGGTGGTTTAAAATCACTTGACGACTATCATTATGCTTCGGTTTTAATGATGGCCATGGCATTACATTTAGCTAATAGTATTGGTGCCAATCCTGAAGCTTTAGCTAATCATTGGTGCGACCTAGCAATTGGGTTTGGGGCTATGGAATAAAGAATCATGAATGCAAAACAAATATATAGAGCCGACTATGGCATGAAAATGCTAGCACGTAATGTAGTATTTGTAATATTAATAATAATCTCTCTGACGTTCTTTTATGCTATCCCATTCATTTTATTCGGCTTAATGGTTTTTTCAGTATTTCAAATTCTGTTTTATAGATATTCAACAATTATCGTATTTGAAAATAAATTAACTTATAAACTAAAAAATAGTTTAAATGTAAAATCAACTTTTATAGAATTACAATTTTCTGAAATAGAAGAGATTATTTTTTCAAAGTCTGAAATTAATCTTTTGGTTCCTAAAAATTCCCTTCTACTAGAGTTACTTTTTCCGCCGAAAGAAAATGAAGTAATTGTAGCATTCACTAACAGGCAAAGAAAAGTTTTGCGCTGGAGAGGTAATGTTCTAGAAGTTCAAATTGCTTGTGAGAGAGCAAACGAATTGATTCACGCAAATTTTAATCATCCAAGATTCTAAAGCAAAACTGCCATTATGCTGTTAACTTCAAAATCTCAAATTAAAAACTACTACATTTTTGTGGTAGTGGTTGGTTTTTGCTGGACTTTTTTCCTACCACACCCCTACTTTAGTTATGGAATTCTATTTACTATGCTAGCAGGATTTCTGGTATTTGGAATCAACTTTCTTATTTCATTCTATCGATTTAAAGAGCTGCTTCAAGATTGCGACCCTTTTTTATTTCAATCGTATGCAAAACAGTTTGGGCCGTATAAGGGGAAAACACTCAATAATCTTATTTTATTCATGGAGAAAGATCGTCTTCAATCCATCAGAAACAAAGATTTCCAATATTTCTATGGCATAACAAACAAAAGCATGCATTTTTCTATATTGTCATTTGCAACCATTATTGCATTTGTAGTGCTAAGGGCTATTGTTGGTTAAAAAGAACTATTTAAAAGCAAAGCAACCTTTTCAACTAATATGTCATCAAACATATAATAACTACATTGTAAAAGTCAGTTAAGTTTAACTTCAAATAGAAATGAAATATTTAATACTTATCAGTTTTTTAAGTCTTTTCGTCACAAAGGGAAATTCTCAAACTACTTTTCGATACGGAGGGGAATTAGGTATATCTGCTTCTGTTTTACCGAGGTGGGTCAATTCTAAAATAATGGAAACTGACACAAAGTATTCAAAACTTCTTCCAATTGTAGGTCCTATTGCGGGTTTGACTCTACAAATGACCACTAAAGACATTTTCCAACTGAATATAGGTATTCAATATCAACTAACGGGCTATAAAGACTATTCTATTCGTGATGGTCGAATACCTAGAGTTCCTGAATTACCGGAGCAATTTACTTATACTCATGAAAGATGGGAGGAGCAAACATTTCACAAACTAAACATTCCCATGACAATTGGTTATGTTTTTCGAGAAAGAAAATTCAAGCATTCAATCTTTTTAGGTTATGCTACAAATATATTTCTATCTGGAAAGTACTATTACGCCTACAAAACAGATGCAACAGATGATTCTCAAGACAGGTCAAATGAACATGAATACAACCCTGTATCCACTACTGGTGTTCCAATTCCGAAAATAGCTGGGCAGATTACAACGGGATATACTTTAGCACTTTCGAAACGCTTAAGTTTAAAAGCTACATTACAATATGGGAAATCTTTCGAACATCTAAACTATAAGCCATATGGATGGGAGACTTATTACAACTATTTTAAAAACAAATCAATTGCTATTAGTGCCGTATACTTCCTCTATAAAACCAAGCAATTAGTTTTAAAAGCTCCACATCAATCTCATAAATAATGAGTTGCTAGCATTGGTAAACTTATTATTTACTTCAGCGAATAAGATTTGACCAATAAAGTCTAGTGACCAATTTTGAGCAATAGAATAATTTAACGTTGGAATGGCAAACACACCATTAATTCCCGGTAAATACATGATTGAAATCCCTGCTCCAAATATAGGTGTAAACGCTTTCGACACTTGCACAAAACCAGCAAACTCAGTTGGTAATAAATTCTTAGCCGATAATGTATTTAAGGTACTTAATTGAGCCAAACTATTAAAGCCTCCAGCTCCAGAATTATAATAACCCGAAAGGTTTAAATACAATCCGTTACCAAATGTATAATCACTAGAAATAGAGGCTGTAAAAACACCATTTGTGTCGCTTAAATTATTTTTAGGATGAAAATAAGTGCCTTCGCCTTTAAAACCTGCTTGCCATATATTGCCCGCAAAACCAAATCCTGCTGCTAAATCGGTTCGGTAGTTTGCCGCAATAAATTGAATATCGTATCGCCATTTATTAAACTTATAAAGTGCAGCTAAGGTCGATTCATCCATTGTTTTTCCCGGACGATATGCTAATTCAATTTGTGACATATCAGTAGCATAATAAGTTACACGAGCTGCATCCGACCCCGGACGTTCGGTATAATCAAAATCGACAAAATTATAAGCGTTAAATAGGTCGTTTGGATTCCAAGCCAAATTAATCCCCCAATTAATTCGTTGTCGTCCTAATTTCACATTCCACTTCCCTTTATTAAATTCAATATTGGCTCGGTCGATTGTACTATTAAATAATAGCCCTGGCTCATTGATCACATTAAACGACAAATCAACTGCCCCTGCATCCAACCCAATACTATTGGCATAGTTAGGTACAGCCTGTAATGAAGCGCCATAGAATATACGGTTTCGCATTTCTACTTTAGCCGTCCAATTATTATTAATATAGTACTTAAGGTTTAGCCGATTATGAAATAAATTATCGGTAGCAATTTGATTTAAATTCACAAAACTATTGGTGTTCATGTATTTTATATAGCCACCAAAAGTAAAATGGTCTTTCCAGTACGATTGTTTTGTTGAATCATTTTCTTCTTGAGCCCAACTGACTTGAAAAGACACCAAAAACAAAACTAAAAAACCAAATACTGCCTTCATTACTTTTTAAAGTGTTCGTCTTTTAAAATCTTACCATCCTCAACAGTAATCACGCGCTTGGCTCTATCAATTACACGTTGGTCGTGCGTAGAAAATACAAAGGTGATTCCTTCCTCTTCGTTCATCTTAGCCATAATATCTAACAGGTTTTCAGTTGATGCTGAATCTAAATTTGCTGTTGGTTCATCTGCTAAAATAAATTGAGGTCGTGATGCCAATGCCCTTGCAACAGCCACCCGTTGTTGTTGCCCTCCACTCATTTGAGTTGGTTTTTTTTTCATTTCTTTTTCTAAGCCAACTGCTTTCAAAAGTTCTTCTGTTCTTGCATTTCTTTCTGCTTCAGGTCTACCTTGCAGTAACATTACAAAACCAACGTTTTCTTTTGCTGTTAAAACAGGAATTAGATTGTACGCCTGAAAAACGAAGCCAATATTTTGTAATCTAAAATCTATCAGTTGATTTCCTTTTAATTGGGTGATTTCTTGACCATGGATTGTTACCTTACCACTAGTTGGTTCATCTAATCCTCCAATAATGTTTAACAAAGTTGTTTTACCAGATCCTGAGGGGCCACAAATTACAGTGAATTCACCCTTTTGAATTTCTAAACTAACATCATCAACCGCATGGATTGTATAATCGCCCTGCGTATATGTTTTAACTAAGTTTTCTGTTTTTATTACACTCATTTTATTTCTTTTAAACAGCACGAACAGCTTCGGCCGGATTATATTTTAAGGCTTTTCGAGCTGGTACTATTGCTGCAATTATAGACGCAATTAGTATGAAAATTGTAATTGTAACGTATGCCCATGGATCAATAGCAGTGAATACCATACTATCTATTCCTGCCTTGTAGAGCGCATCACCAACTGATTCTAAATTAATGCCCACTATGCCAAAATAGGTTATCGTCCCCCAGGCCAGCATTAAACCAATTGGTGCGGCTATTACAGAAAGGCATATCGTTTCTATCATAATCATTAAAAACACGCTAGTTTTATTCATCCCAATACATAACAGCATTCCTAGTTCTCGTTTTCGCTCTAAAACAGCCATTAGCATTGTATTCACTATGCCAAATGCTAAAGCAAACACTATTATCACCAAAATGATGTTTTGACCTAATTCACTTGCTTCATCCATATAACTAATGTCAGGTGCTATTTCGGCCCAGTCTTGCGCCTTAGCTCCATTTATTTTTTGATTTATAGATTCCGAAACGGCTGTTGATTTTTCTAAATCATCAATCACAATTGCATATTCATGAATCATTTCTGCATCCGCTTCAACCAATTCCATAAAATCGGATTGAAGAATGAAAAGATTTGATTTATCGTATTGTAAAGATGGAGTTGCAAAAATGCCTTCTACTTTAAAACCTGCTTGTACAAATTCACCATTTATGTTTTGAAAAGATAAGTTAAGAGATTTACCAACTTCTAAATTCAATTCATCCGCTAGCTCACGTCCAATTAAAACAGGTTTATTCTTGAACGTGGTAAAATAAGAACCCGATAATAATCGCTCCGAAATAGTAGTGGTTTCTTTTTCTTTTTCAGGATCAATGCCCATAATCTTCAAATTTGAAAACCCACTAGCCGTTGTGCCAGTGCCCATAGTTATTGATCGTTTAACAAAATGCTTAACCTCAGGAGCTGAAGCTATTACAGTTTCGATATTTGCTAGTTCATTAGGTGGAATACAATTTTCTAATTTAGGGTCTGCCAAATATGAATCGGCATGAATTTGGATGTTGGAAATTTGAGACTCGAGCATTCCTCTCTTTTGCTGCGCCAGCATTCCTTGGCTCATAGCCACCACAAATAAACCAGCCCAAATACCTATCACTACCGAGCCAAAAACGACTCCACTTCTTAATCTATTTCGCCAAACGTTTCGCCACGCTATTTTAATAATTGTTTTCATTTATAAGCAGTTAAAGTTTCATGGCTTCTACAGGTTTTAGTTTTCTAATAATCATGATTGGATATAAAATCAAGAGGATTGAAATAAACAATACAACTAAACCATGATTAACCAAAATCATTGGATCGATACTAAAAGGGATAACTGGATCAATTCCCATTTCTTGGATTTGAGCAGCTTGTTCGCCTGTTATCTCAAGCGGATTAGTATGAAAATAATACATAATTGGAAAGGCTCCCAAGGCTCCTACAATGACCCCAAATATGGAAATAATGACATTCTCAATCACAACAAGTGCCATGGCTTTTCGACGTTTCATCCCAATAGCTTGCAATACACCCATTTCATACTTGCGCTCTTGGGTTGCCATTAGTACAGTTCCAAACATCACAAAACTGATAATTAAATATAGAATGATATTCATAATGTAACCTTTTGCAATACTAGTTTGAATCAATTGCTCCAAATCGGGCAGTAATTCTTTCCAGGTCATCACCTCATATTCATTTGTCATCTCTTTTTGAATAGCCGTTTGTGTTTCCAATAATTTTTTTGGCTGATTTAGGTTGATATTAATTGAAGTTAAAATCCCTGGTGCTTGCATTAATTCCTGCAGATTACTGAGCCCGACATAAGAGGACAAACGGTTTAATTCTGGCATATGAAAATCCAACAAACCACTAACCACGTATAAACCGGCTGCCGAAGCGCCATGATAGCCGACACCTAAGTAAACCAAAGTATCTCCTATTTCAGCATCAATAAAGTCAGCCAATTCAATCCCTAATAACACTTCATTTTTATTAATATCGGGAAAATTTCCAGCTATCAATGCGTTCTTAACCAGTTGTGGCGGTTCAGCATTTAAATCAATACCAGACATAAAGGTGCCTCGTGAATTGTTTTTAAAGCTCACAATCATTCCAACCTCCAAAGCGGGCGCAATAGAAGCCACATTATGCAAATTTTCAATTTTTTGCATAGGTATATCATCAGCAAACATGGCATTATCTATTGCTTTTTCTTCCCAATAACCTTGGGTATGAATTTGAATATAACCCAGCCTATTTTCAACACTGGTTTTCACCATCTGCTCTTCTACCCCTTGATTTACAGATCGCATCATCACTGCAAACAATACAGCAAAGCCGATTGCCGATATGGTAATGAGCGTTCTTCGTCTATTACGCCAAATATTTTTCCAAGCTAACTTTAATAACATAGCCTTCTACTTTAGCCGTTTTATATATTGTGTTGTGAAAATTTGATCGTCAATTTCTAGGTTGACAATACGCTTTGTAATTTCCATCTTCGTTTTATGACCTTTTTTCTTTGCAGGCACAATGGTATTGACAGTTGGCATTAACAACCCATCCAATTCTTTGACTTGACTACCAAAAAACGTATTTACCAATTCCATGTCTTCGTCAAAATACATTACCTGCATTTGAAGAAAGTTTTCTTTTGATATCCAAATCACAATCTTTCCCCAAATGGAGTTTACTTCCTTTTTTGGAGTCAGCCGAATGCGATAGCAAGGCAAGCCTTCAATCACAAACTCCCCAGTTATTTCTTTATTGAAATCATCTTTTTTATTCGAACTTTCCAATAAGTCATCATTTTTAATATCAGTACCCATCCACGATTGAGACAGCATTGATGGTGGCATTTTGACGGTACGGTCAATTG
>JAWWDX010000027.1:0-17717 GCA_033719695.1 Putridiphycobacter sp. | reverse complement strand
CGGTTTTGTATTATCAGCTATAGGCTCAGTAGTATTGTCTACTACCGGTTTCGTATTATCAGCTATAGGCTCAGTAGTATTGTCTACTACCGGTTTCGTATTATCAACAACTGGTTCAGAAGTATTGTCCACCACAGGTTTTGTATTATCTGCAACCATATTGTCAGGAGCAATTGTATCTTTAACAATTGGATCAGTAGTTTTTGGCGGGTCAACTGGCGTATTAGATACTAAATTTGTTGTCTTAATAATGTCTTTAAGGTCCACCATATCAATATATTCTGAATAAACAACTTTACTTGTTTCAGGATCTAAATTCACTAAATAGGCTGAAAATAAGACTTCCTCTGTTGGGATGTCCATATTATATGATATGGTTGTGTTTCTGTTGATTTCAGCAACTTCATCCGGATTATTAGGGGCATTGCTCATTGAAAAATAACCATTATTGTCGGTCATTGTATTGTTCTTTATTTCGTTATTATCATCCGCTATATACATGCTGGTTCTCGGCTTTGCTTTGTCACTGCCGTTGCTATAGCTTTGTACAAAGCCTTGAACTGTTGCAGTATTGGATTCATTGTTGCCAATTGCATTTCTATAGCTTCTTAAGGCATCCTCTTCATTCACAACAACAATATAATCATCTTTAGGATTTAATTTTTCAAAGGCAAAATTACCATACATATCTGTTTTAGTAACCCTTATAATTTCATTATCAAGATTTAGCAAGTTTACTTCAATATTTGAAGCATTAACCGTTCCATTGTGGGCAATTGTTCCTTTTATACCTGCTGTAGAATCCGCAAATGTAGAGTTAGGCTTAATCTCATCCATTTCATACTTTTCTTTGACAGCAGTTTCTATATCAAATAACGCATTTTTAAATTTGGCTTTTTGAGCCAATATATCTCCTGCATCATTTTTAACATTGCTCAGCGAAATTTCTTGAAATAAATTATATGATTCACACTGTTTTGGCACATAAAACTCTTCGGTATGAGCACGCTCAAGTTTAAAGCCTCTTTGAACAGCCACTAACTCTAATATGTAGGTAGCGTCTGGAGGTAAAACCATATTGTATTTACCTGTGGTAGGGTTAATATTGTAAGTCCCCATTTCCTCACCAGTTTCTTTATTTGTAATTTTAATAATACCGTTCACAGGCGTGTGTGTTTCAGCATAAATGGTATAGCCCTTAATGTTAGTGGTCGGTATGTTTTCACACTCAAAATTCGCAGCATACAAATCTAATTGTCCATACGATCCAGGACGCATAGATGAAAAGTAGCCTATTGATCCTTCAGCGTTTTCAATATAAAATATATCATTGTCATTAGAGTTAATTGGCGCCCCTACATTAATTGGATCACCCCAGTTTCCATCACTATCTCGCTCAATTTTAAAAATGTCATATCCGCCCATAGTATTATGACCCGTAGAGGCGAAATAGAACGATTTACCATCAGAAGACATGAATGGTGCGTCTTCGTCATATTTGGTGTTGATTTGTGGACCAACATTTACAGGAGCCCCCCATGAACCATCTTCATTAGCAGTAGATACATATATGTCTCTTCCACCTAGACTACCTTTTGCTCCTACGGCAACAATATACATTTCTTTATTATCTGGGGTAATAAATATGCTGTGGTTGGACTTACCAATATTTACATTTTTATTCATTTTAACCGGAATGCCCCATTCTCCTTTTTTATTTTTGTCACTTTTCCAAATGCTATTTTCTTTATAGATGTATAATGTGTTTCCATCTGGTGACAAAGAGATTGGTGCTTCATGACTTTTACCGCCGTTAATTTCTTTATTGATATAGCCTGAAGACTTATCAATAACTTTTGACTTTGTCCAATCATCACCATTTTTCTTTGAGTAGTAAATATCTTCAAAATACTCACCATCAATACTTTTTTTGTTGGTATACGGTCGGCGAGAACAAAAAAGAATAATATCTTCTTCTTTACTTAATACTGCCGAATAGTCTGCCGAATTTGTGTTGATATTATCTCCCATGTTAGCAATTTCTACAAATCGAAGTGCTTTTTGATCTCTCAGGTTTATCCCATTGTTACAAATTTCGATTTTACGCGTCACATTTTCAATTATTTCCGGCCCATTAGCAGTCTTGTTACTAATCTCTTTTCTAAATAAGTTGTAATACTGTATGGCTTTTTCGTATTCTCCGATATAGTGGTACGCATCCCCTGTGTACGATAGTAATTCAGGAATAGTATCTGTAAATGATAGATTAAGTGCTTCTTTAAAAAAGTCTAATGATTTTTCGCGCTCTACTTTTGAATCATAATACACGGCTCCAGCTTCAAACCAGTGTTGCGGGTCTCTACTACCACCAGTAGTCGCTTTATCATAATATGTTTTAGCCTTCCAATATTCAAGGTCCCTAGCTGCTTTTCGCCCTTGCTTGACCAATTTTTTAATTTGCTTTTCCGGCAATACTTGAGCAATTGAAATGTTTTGTCCAAATAAAATGAAGCAACCTAAAAAAACGCCTAGTAATTTTAATTTTTTCATAGGGTTGAAGTAAATGTGAAACAACTAGAACCACTATGTGCACAAACCAAATGATTTGATTTAGTATGAATGATTTGTAAACAGAATAGTTCCATATAATGAATTATCCTGCTAAATTAAATAAGAAAGCCCCTCCTAAAATTAGGAGAGGCTCAAGATATCAACAACGAATTTTTTACAATTCTCTATTTAAATCAAATTGTTCTAAGTATTCAGCTACTCTTTTTACGAACATACCACCAAGGGCTCCGTCAACAACTCTATGATCGTATGAATGAGACAAAAACATTTTGTGGCGAATACCAATGGTGTCTCCTTGCGGTGTTTCAATAACTGCAGGAATTTTACGGATAGCCCCTAAGGCTAATATAGCTACTTGCGGCTGATTGATAATAGGTGTGCCCATTACATTGCCAAATGTCCCTACGTTAGTAACAGTATAAGTGCCACCAGAAATGTCATCTGAAGCTAATTTATTGGCACGAGCTTTATTTGCTAATGCATTAACTTGTTTGGTAAGGCCAATGAGGTTCAAATTATCAGCTTTTTTAATTACAGGAACAATTAAGTTTCCGCTTGGAAGGGCTGTTGCCATACCAATATTTATATCTTTTCTTTTGATGATTTTATCACCTTCCACACATATATTCACCATTGGAAAATCTTTTATCGCTTTGATAATTGCTTCCATGAAAATTGGTGTGAACGTAATTTTTTCACCTTCTTGCTTTTCAAAAGTACCTTTTACTTTATTGCGCCACATAACAATATTTGTCACGTCGGCTTCAACAAATGATGTGACGTGTGGCGACACATGTTTTGACATCACCATATGATCAGCAATGAGTTTTCTCATTCTGTCCATTTCTATAATTTCATCCCCTTCCATTGCAGGTACGCTAGGAGCAGCAATAGTTTGTACATTAGCTAATTGTTTGGGTTTAGATGGTTCTGAACTTGTCGTATTTGTTGGTGGAGCTGCAGATACAGATGGTGCACCGTTTTCTATAAATGATAAGATGTCTTTCTTTGTTACCCTGCCATTTTCACCACTTCCAGAAATAGACTCAAGTTGTGCCATTGAAATGCCTTCTTTTTCAGCAATACTTCTAACTAATGGAGAGTAGAACTTACCGCTTGGCCCCGTTTTCTCTACAGGTGCTTCTGATTTAACTGCTTCAACCTCTGTTTTCTTAGAGTCATTACCGGCAACAGGAGGGGCAGGAGCAGATTTCTCGCGCGAAGAAGGCGCTGGAGCTGCACTACCGTCAGTTGATATGATAGCAATCACATCACCTACTTGAGCAACATCATCTTTTTCAAACAAAATTTTGGTTAAAACGCCCTCAACTTCTGATGGCAGTTCGTTATCAACTTTGTCGGTTGCAACTTCTACTAATGGTTCGTCTTGTTCAACAGTATCACCTACTTCTTTAAGCCAGTTGGTAATTGTTGCTTCTGTCACACTTTCTCCCATTTTCGGGAGTCTGATTTCTATTTCCGCCATTCTAAGTAATGTAAATTTTAGTGCACAAAATTAATGAATATAAACTTATTTTCCATGGTAAAAAAGGAATTTAATTCATCCTGTTTAATTGAACTTAATTGCTTTAATGGGCTTTATTTTGGTGATTAAATAACTGGGTATAATGAGAACGAGTAAACAGGTTAAAATAGTGAGAAGGTTAATGAGTAGAATACTGGATAAACTGAAGCTTACAGGCACGGCATCAAGATAGTATATGGCTGGGTTTAAAGGTAAGACTTCAAAATTCTGTTGAATAAAAATAAAAGCAATAGCAATGATATTGCCCCATATCATCCCTCTTCCTAACAATATTAAAGCGTTGAAAATAAATATTTTTCTAATAGACCAATTGGTTGTTCCAACGGCTTTTAAAACACCAATAAAATTTGTTTTTTCTATTATTAATACCAATAGTGAAGTGGTCATGTTGATTAGCGATACAATTAGCATCATCACAATAATAACCGCAATGTTCATGTCTAAAAAATTTAGCCAGGAAAAGATTTCAATGTATTTATCGGTAATTTTAGTCGTTTTTAGTTCAAAAGGAATTTCCTCATAAATGATACTGTCAAGCATGTCTAGGTTTTCCCATTTTTCAATTAAAATTTCATATCCTCCAACGTATTGTTGACTTGTTCCTGGTCCATTGTCGATTAAAATTTTACCGAATGGTGCTATGATTTCCTTATCACTTTTAAATTCCAAAGGTTTTTGACCTAATAAAGTTTCGGTACAACCGCAAGCACTGTCAATAATAAACTGAACCGAACTTTTATCCCAAGGAGACGGTTTTGGATCGTTTTTATGATGTTCCGCTGTTTCAAACGTTACTTGGCTATCTGTTAACCCATCTATTAAAAAATAGGGCGACTTTGATAATTTTTGGTTCCATTTGTAGTAGTAATTGCCGAAATTACCAAAAGTTAAGCCTTTCAGAACAAATTTATTGTTGATACAAGTGTCTAAAACAGTGATTGCAGAACTTACTCCCCAATTACTGATAGCTTGTAGTGCTGAAATCTTAGTGAAAATAATTTTCTTATCAAATTCTTCTAAACCAGTTTCATAAATACCACGAATGATAAAATTTCTTTTTTTTGGGGTATTGTTTAGGATGAAAAAAGCATCTATTGTGTCGCCTACCTTATATTGTAATAGCTGGGCAATTTTTTTAGAAATGAGTACTTCATTTGCTACATCATTGTAGTTAAGTAATTCGCCGTCAATTAATTTATCTGCAAAAAAGGACAGGTCATAGTTTAAATCTATTCCTTTGAAAAGGACGCCTAAGACATCTCTGTTGACAACTGTGTCTGTGTGTGCCAAAGTTGAAATTACACGTTTTTTTTCTTCACTTTGCAAAATTGCTGGTTTGTAGGCAAAGGATTGTATGTGTTTAACGAGTTGATTTTCTAAAATGCTTGAGATTAGTGTGCTATCAATAAGTAATGGTGAAGACTCCATTGACGTATTGTCCTCCATATTACTAATTTGGATATGAGAACCGAACCCTATTACTTTTTCTCTAATTTTATTTTGAAACCCTGTGACTATTGATACCGTAATAATCATAACAGCTAACCCCAGTATAATGCTGATTAGTGAAATATTGACTATTGGCTTAGAAATTCGGTTGCTCGAATCCTTAAAGCCTGTTAGTTTTTTTGCAATAAAAAATTCGGTATTCAATTTGATAGATTTAAGCTGTAAAAATAAACATATTAACTTATTTAATCTCGAATATTAGTGAAAATACAGGCGCTTATTATTTTATTTTTTTTGAATCTGCTTCAATATTTTGCAGTTGGACAGTCAAATGATCCAATCTTTTGCAATGATGAAGTATCTGTAGGGGCTGCTAATTTTGATTCTTATCTACCATTGCTTGTCAATAAGAAAGTAGCCCTAGTAGGAAACCATAGCAGTTTGGTTGAAAAGACACATTTGGTAGATACCCTCTTGGCATTGGAGGTTGATTTGGTGAAAATATTTTCTCCTGAACATGGCTTTAGGGGGGAGGCAGATGCTGGAGAAAAGGTGAATTCAAGGCAGGACAATAAAACAGGTTTGCCGATAATTTCCTTATATGGTAGTCATAAAAAGCCGACAATTGATGATTTGCAAGGGGTAGAAGTTGTTGTCTTTGATATTCAAGATGTTGGTGCTCGTTTTTATACTTATATATCAACACTTCATTTGGTTATGGAAGCATGTGCGGAACAAAAGATTAAATTGCTGGTATTAGATCGGCCAAATCCAAATGGGTTTTATGTAGATGGTCCTGTATTAAATCCCGCTTTTAAGTCGTTTGTGGGCATGCATCCGGTTCCTATTGTACACGGCTTAACCGTAGGTGAGTATGCCCAGATGATAAATGGAGAAAATTGGCTACCCAATGAGTTGATTTGCGATTTAACGGTTGTCAAGTGTCATAATTGGGATCATTCTAAATTGTATCGATTACCGGTAAAGCCTTCACCAAATTTACCTAACATGCTTTCGGTGTATTTATATCCCTCGCTATGTTTATTCGAAGGGACTGTGGTAAGTGTTGGGCGGGGGACTGATTTTCCATTTCAGGTTATTGGGCATCCACGATATAATAATAGTGACTTTTCATTTATACCAAAGCCTACTGTTGGTGCAAAATCACCTAAGTTGGAAGGGGTAAAGTGTAATGGAATTAATTTTATTGAATCAGGCCTGAGCGTTATGCAAAATCAAAAACAATTACAGCTAAAGTGGTTTTTAGAATTTTATAAGGATTTAACTTTGAAAGACAGGTTCTTTTTAAGCAATAATTTCATAAACCTATTAGTAGGAGATGCCGAATTTAAGACAATGGTTTTGGCAGGCAAAACAGAAGCAGATATTCGAGCCTCATGGGAGCCGGCCTTGGCAAACTATAAGAAAAAAAGAAAACGGTACTTGCTCTATATGGATTTCGAATAGGAATTTTGAGTAAACTAAAAAAGCCCTCTGCGTGAAAGGGCTTTTTTTCAGATTATAAATGTCTTAAAGGCGATAGTATAGTCCAAGTTCTCCGCTAGGGAAAGTGTATATGTTGTTGGTAACATTGAATATGCCATAACCACCTTGTATATCAAAATCGACGTCGTCAGTAATGTGGCATCTAAATCCAATCCCCAATCCAATATTGTATTGTGTGCTAAACGAAATGTTTTCTACTAAAGTCATATTTCCAGATTGATCGTATTCATAATAACTATATTTATCTTTTATACTTAAAAGATGGTTTCCCCAATAGCCATAAAAATCTACTAAATTTCCTTGTTTTATTTCATATAAACCAGTTGCAGCAGCACTAATAAAGTGACCACCATTTTCACGAAAAATAGGAATGCCTGTTAATTGAAAACCAAATTTTGATGGCCAATACCGATAAGAAAGGCCTAGACCTGTGCTGGATCCAGCATGTAGACCTAAGGAGTGTGTACCTGGTTTATTGTCTGCGTTTTGTGCATTTATTGAAGTTCCCCATGCTAAGCAAACGAGTATTAAGATAATTTTTTTCATGTTAATTCATTTTTACAGTTTCTTGCATCAAATTTACACAATTTTCACGCTGCTGATGCAAAGATGCCAAAAGAGGTGTTTTAATTCTTAGCAATTTGAAAAAATCCTTAGCATAAATTGCATATTGATATGTAAATAAACCAATTAGTGGAATAATGAAAATGATGTATAACCATAGGATCCATGTGGCAATGATGTCAAAATATGCATTGACAAACAAACACAGGGCAATATTAAAAGCCGCTAAAACTAAATAACCTAAAGTCAGTTTTATTCCACTCCAAAATACGCGTCGTTTAAAGGTTTTTTCTGTAAATCTTTTAAGAAAAAGGTAAGGTATTAAATGGTGAAAACATCCAATGATAAATAACGGGAGTCCTACAAGTAAGGCAATTAATCGAATGGCAAAATGTGTTTTTTTTCCTGCTGCATAGTTGAGAACCCATTGGTCTTTAATGCCTAATTGCTGCAAGGACTCAAAATATTTCTGAAGAGACGTTTTTAAGTCTTGCCAACTTGAATTTTCTTCTGAGTATCTTTTATTTATTGTGCTAGCCAGCTTTTGAGAGTATTTCCAACGTTGCTCTAATGGGATCGAACGGTCTGATTCATTATGTGCAATACCTTTTTTTGTGATGGATTGAATGTGATTATGCAATTCAGTCAGGTTTGGATTTTCTAGATAAGTAAGTTGACTTTGTAGATTGTCAGATATTTTCAAAGTCAATTCTAAAATCGTTTTTGTGGGGTTCGCAAGATACGACTCTTTGTAGTCTATTAAATGAATTGGATCTGCGTTAGCAATTAATACATCTGATCTGAATTCGTTCGGGTCGGCATAGTTTATACCAGAGCACTGAATTTTGATATCCTCTTGCCAATTACAGGCTTCCATGGCACCAAATCCAATTCTTGCAGGTCCTTTTTTTAAGGGTTTCAAGCTTCTTATAAAGACATCATCTGTGTAGCCTTCTCCAAATATTAAAATTGATTTTTTTTTGCGAAGTAAACGATATACTTCTTGAAACACAATTTGATTTTTTTCTGCTGAATCTGCTCCATTTTCTTTTGTTCTGTATATGGGGATCATATGGGCTGCCCAAGTAATTGGTTTTAACCAGGCCTTGAAAATATCACCTCGCGCCAAGAAAAATAAAATGGGACGTTGTAATTCCGCAATTACCCATGGATCTAAAAAGGCGCTGGCATGGTTTACCACAAATATGGTTTGAGCATTAAATTTTTTTGGTGCATTAATGACTTTTTTCTTCCTGAAAAACAGATTAACACCATAATACATCAAATTTTTCAAAATAAAGTAAAGCGGTCTCATGCGCGCAAATCTATAAAAAAAACAGAATATAGGATTTCTATATTTCATTCATTAATGTGTGATCTGTGGAGCATTTTTTAAGTAATATTACATTCTGAAATGAAAAAAGAAAATGAAACAACAACCGTAGATAACTGGGTGCTTTTGTATGCAGACTACCTGTACAATTTTGCAATAGTGCGTGTAAATGATGCTGATTTGGCAAAGGATTTGGTGCAGGATACGTTTATAGCCGGAATCAACGGTTTAAAGAATTTTGAAGGTAAAAGTGCTGTAAGAACGTGGTTGACATCTATTTTGAAGCGGAAAATTATAGATCATTGGCGCCAAAAGGAATCGCGTAAAACTGATGTATTTTCATCTTTTTTTGCGGAAGGAAAATCTTTCAGTTATTGGCAGGAAGGAGCTAAGCCACAAGGGCGATTAACTGAAATAGAATTGGATATAGAAAATCGAGAGTTAAAAGCTGCTATTTTGAAGTGTGTAGACAACTTGCCAGAGAAATATAAATCGGTTTTTGTTGATAAAATCATAGATGAAAAAGAATCTGAAGAGGTTTGTAAGGATAACAACATTTCACCGTCAAATTTTTGGGTAATAATCCATAGAGCTAAAATGCAAATGAGAGCTTGTTTAGAAAATACATGGTTCAATGATTGATTGTAAGAAAGCCGCATATATTATAGATACAAAAGCCTACAAACCTACCAGTTTTATAAAGAAACTGGGTTTAAAATTTCACCTAGTGATATGTCCTCATTGTGCTAAATATGAAAAAGACAGTAAAGCAGTTGATCACATTGTAAGATATGTAAGTCAACATGCGGCCGCGCTATCAGAAGCTGAAAAAAAAGAAATGATAAGAAAACTGCAGGCTAAATTATCCAACTAAATTAACCCCCGTATAGTTTTGAGGTGTAATTTTTAGCAACTCTTCTTTTAACCCATTCGAAATTTCTAAAGATTTAATAAAATGCTGTATGCTATCTTTATTGATATCGGCATTTGTTCTTGTTAATCCTTTTAACATTTCATACGGTTTTTCAAAACCTTCACGTCTCAAAATAGTTTGAATTGCTTCTGCAACTACTGCCCAATTATCTTCTAAATCTTCATCTAATTTACTTTCATTTAGCAATAATTTACCTAAACCTTTGAGGGCAGACTGGAAAGCAATTAATGTATGGGCAATTGGTGTACCAATGTTTCTCAATACAGTTGAATCAGTTAGGTCTCTTTGGAGTCTTGAAACCGGAAGCTTTGCAGATAAGTGTTCGAAAATGGCATTGGCAATTCCTAAATTACCTTCTGCATTTTCAAAATCAATTGGATTTACTTTATGTGGCATGGCTGAAGAACCAATTTCTCCATCTTTTAGTTTTTGTTTAAAATATTCCATAGAAATGTACGTCCACATATCTCTGCATAAGTCAATCAGAATAGTGTTGATGCGCTTCATAGCATCAAACATACTTGCTAGGTTATCGTAGTGTTCAATTTGAGTTGTTGTTTGGCTCCGATCTATTTTTAGGATGTCATTAACGAAATGATTTGCAAAACCTACCCAATTTTCATCTGGAAATGCAACGTGGTGGGCATTCAAGTTTCCTGTAGCACCTCCGAATTTAGCTGAATATGGGATTGATGTGAGTTGCTGCCGTTGAATCGACAATCTTTCAACAAAAACATATATTTCTTTTCCTAATCGAGAAGGGGAGGCAGGTTGCCCATGTGTTTTAGCTAACATTGGCACCGTCTTCCAATCATTAGCGTAATCGGTTAACTGCGCAATTAGCCCATCAAGAAGCGGCAAGTATTCTGCAGCAACAGCTTCTTTTAAAGAGAGAGGAATAGCCGTATTATTGATGTCTTGTGAAGTTAGTCCAAAGTGAACGTACTCTTCAAATTTTGATAAGCCCAATGTACCTAATTTTTCTTTAACTAAATATTCCACCGCTTTCACGTCGTGATTAGTAGTACGTTCGGTTAATTTTACTTTTTCAGCATCAGCCATTTTAAAATCCGTATACAAACTTCTCAGTGCATTGAATTTGTCGGCAGGAAACTCAGCCATTAACCCAACCTTTTGTTCGACCAGTGCAATAAAGTATTCAACTTCAACTAGAACTCTGTATCTAATAAGAGCGTATTCTGAAAAATAGTCTTGTAAATTTGCTACTTTACTTCTGTATCTTCCATCAATTGGAGAAATGGCCGTTAATTCGTTCATGGTATTTGAAAAATTAAAAAAGGCAAAGATAACAATAAAATAAATTACCCAACCTTTAAAACGAGGTCAACTAATCTGTTTGAATATCCAGCTTCATTATCGTACCAAGCTACTACTTTTACCATTCTACCTATAACACTCGTTAACTGCATATCGAAAGTAGAAGAGTAGGGACTACCAATAATATCTCTGGAAACGATAGGGTCTTCCATAAAGTACAACAAACCTTTCAGATCAGTTTCTGATGCTTTACTAAAAGCATCATTGACAGCTTTAACAGTTAAGTTTTTATCCATAATGAAGGTCATATCAGTCAAAGAACCATCTGGTACCGGTACTCGAATACCGCAGCCACCCATTGATCCCATTAATTCTGGGAAAATTTTTGTAATCGCTTTTGCCGCTCCTGTTGTAGTAGGTACAATTGATTCAGCGGCAGCACGAGCACGTCTCAAATCGGTATGCGGAGCATCATGTAATCGCTGGTCGGATGTGTAGGAGTGTACTGTTGTAATAAAGCAACTTTCAATCTTACCTAAAGTTTTCATTACCTTAACTAATGGGGCTGCAGAATTTGTGGTGCATGAAGCATTAGAAATAATTTTTTCGGAACCGATTAATATGTCATCATTTACACCTATCACAACCGACGGCACGGTATCATCTTTTGGAGGCGCGCTTAAAATTACTTTTTTGGCACCAGCTGATAAGTGAGCAGAAGCCAGGTCGGCAGTGCGAAATATGCCTGTCGATTCGATCACAATGTCAATATCGAGACTGCCCCAAGGAATGTCAGCGGGATTTCTTTCTTGAAACATCTGTACTGTTTTTTGGTTAATAACCAATGTATTGTTATCATGTTGCACAGTCCCTTTAAATTGTCCATGAATAGAGTCATACTTAAACAAATGTGCTAATGTTGCAGCATCTGCTAAATCGTTTATAGCCACTATTTCTATTTCAGGATTTGAAAATGCTATTCTTGTAAAATACCTCCCAATTCTACCAAATCCATTTATTCCAACTTTTATTGCCATTTGTTTCTGTGTTTATTGCCATAAAATTACAGCTAAATTTAAGGTAAACACATAAAAATAGGTTAATTTTTATGTTGTAACTTTGCATGCAAAATTCATGCATAATGCGTTTAATCGAAAGCTTACAATGGCGATATGCCACTAAAAAATTTAATCCCGCTAAAATAGTTGACGCTAAAAATTTGGCGTTTTTAAAAGAGGTGATACGATTATCGGCCTCTTCATATGGCTTACAACCATTTAAAGTGAAGATTGTTGATGATAAAGCACTTAAAAATAAGTTAAGATTGGCCAGTTATGGTCAGCCTCAAATAAGCGATTGTTCCCATTTATTTATTTTTTCGCACCTTACAGCAGTGCCACCCAATTATATTGATAACTACATGGAATTGGTATCCACTGAACGCGAAATTGACAAGGCACAAGTTGAAGGTTATAGTGCGTTCATGAAAAGAACATTCGGAGAGTTTAGCCAAGACGATATAAATAATTGGGCGAGTAAACAGGCTTATATTGGTATGACAAATTTACTGACGGCCTGCGCAGAGCTTAAAATTGATACTTGTCCAATTGAAGGCTTTGATGCTAAAGCTTATAACACTATTTTAGGATTAGATGATTTATCTTTATCTGCGTGTGTTGTGGTGGCTGTTGGGTATAGAGATGAACACGACGAGACACAGCATTTAAAGAAAGTGCGCTTGGCGACAGAAGATTTGTTTATTTGATGTTTCTGAGAAGTTGCTAATACCAAGTAAAGATATCGGTTTTGGTAATAGTATCTGCGTTTTCATAAAAGTCCATTATGGCTTTGCCAGGTGCAGGAGAAACTTTAATATCTGCATTGTGAACTCCACTACCAATGCTGACAAAAGTCTGCGTTGCATTAGCGAGCATGGTTTCGTCCCATTTTACTTTATTTGAATAAAACCAGCTAGGAAAGGGGATGTTTGGGTCAGCATTTTCTGCCATATTTGTTAACCGGACTTTCAAAGTGACATTTTCCTCCAAGTTGGCGTAAAATGTATAAGTCTGGTCTTCTACTAAGCTGTCACCGTCACTTATTTCAAGTACATTTTCCTTACTGTCAGTTGTATAATTATAATCAATTTTATCTTTTGAGTCTATTAACTCTGGTTCTTCTTTTTCACAAGAAATTATCAAAAAGCCACCAATCATCAATAAAAGCCTTGTTTTTTATCATTATAGTGATTTTAGACAACCAAAATACGTTAAATTATATAATAGTTGATTGATTATTGCTCTATTTCATATGTTTACGGCAGTTTTTCTTCCTCATCTTCTGCTTGACCATTCTGCTCAGTTACCATTGGCTTATATGTATAAATAATATGTAGTGGATCGGAAGATGATTGAGGTGTGTGAGCGGTAGGACCAGTTTGGTCTGATTCTGTATTCCAAAACTCTTGTTCATAGTTAACTAACCCCAGTTCCTCCTCAATTTCATATCTGAACTTGTCTGGTTGAGGTAACTTTTTGCGATAGACAATTGCTAAGAAAGCTCCTACGAAAAAGCCAAAAAAATGACCTTCAAAAGAAATTCTAGGATCTACAGGAAAAATTCCCCATATTAAGCTACCATACAAAAAGATAACTAGAAGGGATATAGCGGCGACCCTTAAGTGTTTAGTTAGAAAACCACTTAGCATTAAAAATGATGTTAAGCCATAGATGACCCCACTCATGCCGATATGGTAATTGTCTCGCCCAAAAAGCCAAACGAGCGTACCTGTGCCGATAAAAATGATAATAAATATTTTTGGTGCAATATCTCGGAAATTATAAAACAGTAACCAGGTTAATACGAAAGTGGGTACGGAATTGTTTAATAGGTGGGAATAGCTTTCTGTACTTTGAATAAAAGGGCCTGTCAAAATGCCGATAAGGCCTGTAAGTGTTCTAGGTAAAATGCCCAAGTGGTAAAGATTTAAATTAAAAAAGATATCATAGACATATACAATAACCATCAAAGCTACCACTGTGAATGCTAGAGCTAAAGTCAGTTTCATGATTTTAAGGTTGTAATCCATGTTACTTCGTATACCAAAAACCCATCCTTTTTCAAATAGCTGACAAAAAGGCGGACTAAACTGTAATTTAACAATAGTGTTGAAAGTGAGTAAATGACTCACAAATGGTTTTTAAAACTTAATCAGACTTTCCAATACTATTGTATTGCTAGTCAGTTATACAGTAGTTATTTTGGGTGTCCGCTTAAAGTTTTGTAACTTTGCACCAATGATTTTACTGATTCAAAATAATGAGAACCACCGAGTTTTTACATTTTTTAATCTGGTTTTTAAAAACCAATCAGATAAATTTATCCCCCCTGGCTATTAGTTAGTCTCTTTCAATTACAACTTATATTCTTTCAATTGATTGCACAATAGTTGTGTGACATTATTTTAAACTGGCAATCAAGCCTACATTACATATTATAGATGAGATTACTTAAAATTAAAAGAAAAACAGAATTAGAAAACCGTTACTCAAAAGAAATGGGTAGACTAAGAACCCGTGTTACTTACGTGAAAAGATGTGTTTTCGGATTACCCATTAAAACCATTCATAAGTACAGAGAAACCTATTACGGCGAAGTGAAAGACTGCGAAGATTGCAATTTGTTTATTTAATAACTTATTTTTTTTAAAAAAGCTTACGAAAGGCAGGATGATATAGACAGTTAAAAAGTGTCAATACTGTTTTAATTTTTTTGCCTATTCCTATAGATTCCGGTTTGTTTCTTTTACAAAGATTGTTTACTGATTAAAGGAAAGAGTTAATTAAATAACTAACTTTGCGGATTATAAAAAAAAAGATGAAAAAAATTACCCTATTACTAATGTTGGTAGCCGGTTCAACTGGTTACACTCAATCTATCGAAAAAGAAACAGTAACATTTTCTTCTGAGCGCTTGCCGTTGATGCCAATAGCAGGATTAGAAGGTTATAATTTTACTGTTGAAACACCATATAAAGAAAATAATGATGCCGTTATAGAAGATGCAAGGGCGAAATATGATGCTGAAGTTGCAAATTATCCTAATACAGTAGCAGAAGCGGAAATTGCATACGAACGAGCACTTGTTGAATACGAGGAAGATGTAGTAAAAGCCCGTGAGAATTACAAACTGCAATCTGAAGAGTATGATAAATTATCGGCAGTTGAAAAAATAGCCTTGAAAGCACAAGCACCAGTTCTCAGATTACCAAGTAAGCCCAACTATTATAAGCCAGCAGAACCAGTATACAGAGAGCCAAACACATCCAATATCATTACTTTCGATCCGGAAGTTCTAGCTAGTTCATATTTGAAATTAGCTGGATACAATAAGATTGAAGATGGTAATGTTTTAATGGGGACAGTAATTTTACAAGATATTCAAGCTGAAAGCCCAATCAGTCGCTACGACGAGAAGATGGTTTATAACTCTTCAACAAAAACACGAGTTCCTCAACGAACGTACTATTTTATTACGAAGTATAGCCGCCCTACTTATGTAAAATTGCAGTTAGGTAATGAAATATTGTTCGAAGGTGTGCTTGAATCGTCATTAGTACAAGATAGTATTAGAACCACCACTCGTCCAAACATGATGAATGTTGAAAGGGAATCTGTCAGAGAGGCATTGGCTTTAGCAAACGATTTTATAAATACTAATTATGGTTATTCTCAAATAGAGCGTACTTATGATGTAGAATATGTTAAAAATAAGAAAGGTGAGTATGATGACCTAGAATTAGCTAAAGAT
This sequence comes from Putridiphycobacter sp., assembly GCA_033719695.1. Taxonomy (GTDB): domain Bacteria; phylum Bacteroidota; class Bacteroidia; order Flavobacteriales_D; family Crocinitomicaceae; genus Putridiphycobacter. The sequence continues at coordinate 1,727 of JAWWDX010000027.1, read as the reverse complement.
TTGGCTTTGGCCTCTTATAAAAACTTTGATGGAGGAAAAAACGTGGAAAGTTTAAATAAGGCTATTGCAATTTGGTTGAAAGCAATAGAAGAGTCGGATTTAGAGTCAAAAAAAGCTAGAATTAATAAAAAAGTGACCATTCCTGTGTTAATGAATTTGATTAACGCTTATTTGGTAACTGAAAATCCAGCAATGGCACAAAAATATTTTACAGCTTTGAAAGATATTAAAGTACCATATAGAGTAGAGATTATGCTTGATGGTATTGAAAGCGAAATTATTGATTTACAAAATAGAGTTAACGCCAAAATATAGATTTTGGTCGGAATTTTGAGAAAGCCACTGCATTGCAGTGGCTTTTTTTTGCAAAATTTGTTGCTAGAGAAAAAGGGTTTAATAGCTTTTCGATAGAGCATTTACCAACTGTATTAAAAATAATAATTATTTTGAACATATTAATTTAGTTTAAACATGAACCCAATTATTGATCACCTCCAAATTACAGTCAAAAATTTAACAAAAGCAGAGTTGTTTTACGATCAATTAATGCCAATTTTAGGTTTTGACTTAGGCGCAAAATCAAAAGGTAAAGTGGAGGCGCATGAATTAGATGTTATCGAATACGGTCACCCTAATTTCATTTTTGCAGTAAGTTCTCCACGTCATATTTTTCGCGACGAAGCAGTGCACAGAAGAAAGCCAGGAGCTATTCATCATATTGCTTTCAGAGCTTCATCCGAAAAAGAAGTAGATGAAGCATACAGGAAAATAAAAACTTTTACAAATAATATTGTGGCGCCGCCACAATTCTATCCTCAGCATGGCACACATTACTATGCACTTTTTTTTAAAGATGAAGATGGTATAAAATTGGAAATTGTATATGAAAACCGATTGGGTTAAAGAGATTTGGATTCATATGTGTAATGGTGCATAATTGGTGATATAAACATATGTTTTCTTTATCTTTGTTAAGCATAATATAAATTAACTTTATGAATTATACCTTACACCAATTAAAAATATTCCTTAAAGTTAGTGAGCACGGCAGCATAACCAAAGCTTCAGAAGATTTATTTTTAACACAGCCAGCAGTTTCAATTCAATTGAAAAACTTTCAAGATCAATTTACAGTGCCATTAACCGAGGTGGTTGGTCGTAAACTTTATATCACTGATTTTGGTAAAGAAATTGCTAAGGCGGCTGAAAATATCTTAAATGAAGTAGACGCTATTACATATAAAACCATGCACTTCCAGAATAATTTGGCAGGTAGATTAAAAATTTCAATTGTTTCTACTGGCAAGTATGTTATGCCTTACTTTTTAACAGAGTTTATGGCTAATCATTCTGGCATAGATTTAGTAATGGATGTTACCAATAAGGCTTTAGTGGTTAAAAGTTTAGAGAATAATGAAGTCGACTTTTCTTTAGTTTCCGTTATACCTGAGCAATTAAATACTGAACAAATAGAATTATTGCAAAACAAACTATTTTTAGTAGCAAGTAAAAAACTGGGAATTAAGCAAAATACAACACCAAGGATGGTATTTGAAAAGTATCCACTCATCTACAGAGAGCAAGGCTCCGCAACAAGGTCACAAATGGAAGAATTCATTAAATCTCGTAGTATAATAGCAAGAAAAAAAATTGAATTAACGTCTAATGAAGCGGTTAAGCAAGCAGTTGTTGCTGGGTTGGGGTGTTCAATTATGCCGTTAATTGGT